>DASRXC010000012.1:0-7642 GCA_035654355.1 Binatus sp. (SeqCode) | reverse complement strand
AAGGTTGATTGAGTGTTGCAGGTAGCCGGACTTCGCGCGCACGCGTCCGACCGCGTCGCTTCCACCCATCCGCCCCGCGAGCGTGCCGTCCATGCCGGCGCGCGGCAGCGCCGTGATGAAGGCGGTGCCGTACGGTTGCTTCGCGGTCCAGCTCAAGATACTCACAAGCGCTCGGGGCGTGACTCGGTCAACTGGGCTAAGTCCAGAGCCGTCCTGGACATCGATCGAATCTCGATCGATCGCGACTTGTTCGACGGCGAACTGTTGGACCGCGGTCGCGCCGCCAATGAAGTTGCCGCGCTGCGAGAACGCTTCGACCGCCAGCATTTTGAGGATGTGCTCGGCCATGAAGTTGTCGCTCTTGGGAAGCATGCGGCCCAGCATGTCGACCAGTGTCGGCGATTGATGCGCCCAGAGGATGCGTGCGCCCGGATAGCGCGGCGACGCGGGCAACGGCGAATCGTCGATGACGTCGAGCGGCACGTTTTGCGGCGCTGACCCGATCGAATGCGAACCGATCTCAATTCCCTGATGCACGAGCGCGGAGCGCAGCCTTGAAAGCGCGACCGACACCGTATCTTCGACGGTGCAATGCAGCACTTGCGACGGCTCGCCCAGCGCCATGCGCCCAACGATGACGATGTCGGTCGTGCCGATGCGGCGCGAGCAGCGCGCCGGATCTTCATACGGGCCGGTCCCCATGACGGCGCGCGATTCGATCGTGTAGCCGGATGCGGGCGACAGCAAGCTCGCGCTGACCGAATCGCCGGTGTGCGCGCCCGGCGAGATCGCGACGTCGATCGTTCCTTCGTCGACCGAAAGCGCTTGGATCGGCGCTTGGTAATAGAATGGGATGCCATCCCACGCCCAATCGGGTCCCCAGCGGCGCTGGTCGAAAAGCGTCGCGTCGGCGAGCACGGTGCCGCGAATCTCGCGGATCCCGAACGCCCTCACGGCCGCCGCGGCGGCGGTCAGGTCTTCGGATGTGAGCAGCGGGTCGCCACCGCCGACCAAAACCAAGTCACCGTCTACGATTCCGCGATCAATCGTGCCTCGCGCGAGCAACATGGTGTTGAACTTGAACTGGGGACCGAGAATGCGCAACGCGGCGGCCGAGAGCAGCACCTTGAACGTCGACGCCGGCTGGAATGGAATGTCGGCTTGGCGCGAGACCAGCACCTTCCCGGTTTGTGCTTCGAGAGCGAACACGCCCAGCTGCGCACGGTCAAGCGGCGTTTGATGCGCGATCGATCCGACGAGATTTTGCAACGCTGTATTCGGCGGTGCCGTCGCGGCTGCGGTGGGCGTCGCTGCGGTGCTTTGCATCACGAGTCCGAGGAGCGCTGCGCTCGTAACGAGTCGTCGCACCTTGTTATAAGCTTGGTTCACCGCTGTTACGAGCCCAGTTCACCACCGCCGGGCTTGCGTGGATAGTGCTCGGTCAACGCGTCGCCGGCGCGCGCGATGCCGTGGACCAGGCCCGCGGTCAGGTCGCGGTCTCGCGCGCGTTGCGCGACTTCTTGGGCGACCTCTTCCCAGAACTGCTGCCCGACCTTCTCGTTGATGCCGCCGCCGCCAAGCACGCGTAGCTCGCGGCGCGAGGGCACGACGAAGAACAGGATCCCGCTTTCATCCATCGGGTGTGCGCGACGAAGCAGCGCGAACGCTCGCCGGGCACCGCCGTGTACGTTGCCCCAGAAATGCGGCGAGATCGTGACGTAGATCTTTCCGCTCGTGGTCTGCTCCGCAGCGCCGATCGCATCGCGGATGCGGTACTGATCGACGTGTCGCGCGAGCGGGTGCTGCGGATCATCCATGGACGTTCTCATCCCGCATCACCATGACGCAGATGCGCCCCCGCCGCCGCCCCCGCCTCCGCCGCCCGAGAATCCCCCACCGCCGTCACCGCCCGACCATCCGCCGCCATCTCCTCCGCCGCTAAATCCGCCCCACCACCCGGTCCCGTACCCGCCCGAACCGATCGTGTAGCCGCGACGAGACGCGTACGATGCGCTGCGCACGATGATAATGAAGAACAAGATCACGAAGAACAGCGGGAAGATGAAATCGAAGAGCACCGTAGGCAGCGACGGTTGAGATTGACTCGGCGGCGCTTCAGGCGCGGGCTCTTGGCCTCCGATCGCGGCGATCATCGCGTCGACGCCATCGGTGACCGCGCCGTCGACATCCCCGGCCTTCATCTTCGGTGCGATGATCGTGCGCGCGATTCGCGATGCAGTCGCATCGGTGACCTGGCCTTCCAGCCCATAGCCGACCTCGATGCGGATCTTGTGATCCAGCATGAAGATGAACAGCGCAAGACCGTCGTCGAGGCCCTTGCGGCCAAGCTTCCATTTCGTGAAGGCTTTGATCGTCCAGTCTTCCAGCGGGGTATCGCCAGTGGTCTGCCCGATCCACACGATGACTTGGTGGCCGGTCGATTGCTCGTACTGTTTGAGCTGCGCGTTGAGCTTGTCCACGGTGGATTGTGAAAGCGCGCCCGCCGTGTCGGTGACCCACATGGTCGGCGCGGGCGGGATCGGCGTTTCGGCGGCGCGCGCGAACTGATGTGAGATGATCCCACCCGCCACGATCGCAAGCATGACCGCGACTATGGCGAGCGCGCCGGCAGTGAGGCGCCGCCGAACGCTCCGACGAGGGTGGTGAACCAACTAGAACTTCACTTGCGGCGCGTTCTGGGCGCCGGGCTGCGCCTTGAAATACTCGCGCTGATTGAATTTTTCGCCGAACATCCCGGCGATAATGACGGTCGGGAATGACTGCCGCGCGGTGTTGTACGTCTGCGCGGCCGTGTTATAGCGCATCCGCTCGACCGCGATGCGATTCTCAGTCCCCTCCAGCTGCGATTGCAGCTCGAGGAAGTTCTCGTTGGCCTTGAGCTGTGGGTAGTTCTCGACCACAGCCAGCAAACGCGAAAGGGCAGAGGTCAAACCATCTTGCGCCGCTTGGTACTTCTCGAAGGTCGCTGCGTCGGTTGTGGCAGCTGCTCCTGGCGGCAAGTTCACCTGCCCGACCTTCGCGCGCGCGTCGGCCACCGCGATATACGTGCTCTTCTCGAAGTTGGCAACTCCCTTGACCGTTTCGACGAGATTCGGGATGAGGTCGGCCCGCCGTTGATACACGTTTTCGACTTGCGCCCACTGCGCGTCGACCGCCTGACTAAGCGCGACCAGATTGTTGTACGTGCCCGCGATCCAGAATCCGCAAATCGCGACGATGACGACGATCGCGACCAAGCATCCAAGCAGCGTGCGACTAGCCATGCCTCACCTCTTCTCCAAGTGGCCGCCAGCGCGTTCGCTTTAGCGGCGTGCTGAACCCGCCCGTCGCGTTCCCGGGCGTCAGTTTTAGGTCCGTTCCGGCGGACCCATGAAGTCGGGATCGAGTGGACTTGCGACCTCTTCGGCGACGATTCGGTCGATCTCCGCAAGCGCCGCATCGTCGAGCCGGAACTCCTCGACCGCGGGAAGCGGATCCAACTGCTGCGGCCGCCGCGCACCCCACAACAGCGCGCCGACGCCCGGTTGTTGCAGCACCCAGCGCAGCGCCAAATGGATGACGCGCTTACCGTAGTGCTTAGCGGCATATTCGTCGAGGCGCCGCACCGCTTTCAAGTACTGACCGAACAGCGGCTGTTTGAATTTAGGGTCGAACATGCTGCGCACGTCGTTATCGGGAAAGTGCGTGCTCTCGCTCATGCTGCCGCTAAGTAGTCCTCGGCAGATGGCGCCGTAGGTGATCGCCGTCAGACGGTGCGAGCTCGCAAACGGGAGGATCGCACGCTGCGCGCCGCGCTCGAAGAGATTCAGCGGTGGCTGAACGGTGCGCAACGGCGCCGCGCGCGCAAACCGCTCGATCTGCTCGACTGAAAAATTGCTGACGCCAATCGCTTTGATCTTACCGGCGTCAAGCAGGCCCTTGAGCGCGGCGGCCGTCTCTTCCATCGGCGTACTGTTATCGGGCCAATGGACTTGGTAGATGTCGATGTGGTCCGTCTGCAGACGGCGCAATGAGTCTTCGACTTCGCGACGAATGCGCTGAGTCGTCGAATTGCGCACGACACCGCCACCGTCCACTGGCTCCAAGCCGAACTTGGTCGCGATAACGGCCTTCTCACGTTTTCCAACAAGTGCTCGTCCGACAACTTCTTCCGAGTGCCCGTTCCCGTAGCCGGGTGCAGTGTCGATCAGCGTGATGCCGAGATCGAGCGCGCGATGAATCGTCGCGATCGACGCCGCGTCATCGGCGCCGCCCCATAGGTCGCCGCCGATCGCCCACGTGCCAAGACCAATGCGCGATGTGCGGAGATTGGTGCCCGCGATTTCGACGTTTTCCATCTGACTTAGGGCAAGATCCCGAAGACGACGACTTGGCCGGGATGCTCGGGCATCATGAGGTTGAGCGAATCGAACTTCAACTTTGTGATCTCGCCCGTCTGCGGATCGCGCATGTCGAACGGGCCGACCACAACCCATTGAGCGGGCGACAGAACCTCGAAATTGGTCCAGAGCTGCGCAAACTCAGGGCTTGCCTTGGTGAGCGCGTCGATCAGCCCTTCGAAATCGCGGTCGCCGACGTGCTCGGCATACTCGGCGCGAAACGCCGCGACCAGACGTGCGGCGTATTCTTTCCAATGCGGATACAGCGTGCGCGAGTTCTTGTCGGTGAAGAGGCGCCAGAGCATGTTGCGCTCGATCGCCGGTGCTTTGGGATCGAGGTTCTGGAAACGGCCAAAGCGCTCGTTCCACGCCAGCCAGTCGAAGCGCGAATTGCGCAGATACGCGAAACCATCTTTGAAGTTTTCGACGAGAGACCGAACGCCCTCGTCGAACTTCATCTCCCAGATGTGCGGGGCTTCGGTGCCCGGCCGCACCAGCTTGCGCAAATACTCGGTCTCAGATGAGTTTAGGCGCAGCGCTGTGGTGATGCGGGTGAGTGTCTCGTCGCTGACCGCGATGGGGCGGCCCTGTTCGAGCCAGGTGTACCAGGTGACGCCCACGTCGGCGAGCAGCGCAACCTCTTCGCGACGCAGGCCTTTGACGCGGCGTCGCGGACCGCTGGGCAATCCGACGTCGGCGGGCGTGAGACGCTCGCGGCGCGAGCGCAAGAACGACGCGACCTCTTCATGGCGGTCGCGGGCCGGAGCGGTCCCCGGAGCGGTCCCTGACATGTCCGCGTCACGATTCGCGCACGCAAGAAAATCGGCCTTGCGAGTGGGCCGCAAGGCCGATTCGGGGTGCGGTCCCCTGGTCGTACGTTAGCGACTGATCCTGACGTCGAGGTTCGCGGGCGAACTAAGACCCGTGTTGGAGCCCACGATGGTAGACTTGACCGCCGATCCGCCGTGGCCGTTGGTGAACGAGCGAAGGCTGTTGTCGCCGTCGTTCGTGACCCACACGATCAAGTTCTGATCGACTGCAACACCATACGGATGGTTCAGGCCTGTCGTGATCGTGTTGACGGGCGCGACGTTGCCGCTCGCGTTGGGCGCAAAGACCAACACCTTGTTCGTGCTTTGGTTGACGACGTAGAGATAGCCGTCGATGTCGACGTACATACCGACCGGGTCGGTGATACCCGTGAGTGAGCCGGAGATCGTCTTGTGCGGCGCGAGGTTGAGGATCTGATTCGGCGTCGGGTTCGGGAACTGCGCCGACGGCAGCCACATCATGACCTTCGGCGTGCTCACGCTATCGACGAAGATACCGCCGAAGTTCGGGCTGCTGGTATCGCTATCGACCGCGAGGCCATGCCCGTTGCCCATTCCCGTGTTCGTGCCTTTGATCGTGTACAGCGGCGTCGCGTTGCCGGCCTGATTCTCAAGTTGCGCGATCACCGCTTCGGTGCCGCCCACGTTGAGCGTGTAGGCGGGCTCGTCGCCTTGCGGCAGCATTTGGCCGTAGTTCTCGGTGGCCGCCATCGGCTGGTTGAGGTTTGTATTGGAACCGGAGAGCGTCTGATCGGGGCAACCGCTCTGCCCGTTGGGCTCAAGGCACGAGAGGTTGTAGCGGTTGAGCGTGTTCGCGTACGTGCCGGACGAATCGGCGACGAAAAAGTCACCGGTGTCGCCGTCGTACCAGATTCCGTAGTTGCCGCTCAGATGCTGCGTGGGCCCCATCGTCGCAAGCGGCGTTGCATTGCCGCTCGTCGTGAACTGATAACTCGTCGTGGTGTTATTGCCTGGATTATCGACGATGATCTGCCACTGCGGCGGCGGCGAGCAACCGCCGATCGGAAGCGGATGCATTCCGAGTGGGTGCTCCGCTGCCGAGAGACCACCCGGCCCGGGCCCATTGCATGTTCCAGCTTGTGGTTGTTGCACCGCTGTCGGCGTGACGCCGGCGTGACCACTGCATGCAGCGACCATGATCGCCGCTGCGAGTACACCAAGTGAAAGTGTCGCGCTCGTAAAACGAATGCGTGATGAAGGACCCTGTTTCATGATTTTGATTTCTCCCCATGACGCCGTTTGTGAGGAAGAGTTGGTCCTTCTCTTACGCTGACACTAGTATACGTCCCGGGAATCTTTGAACATAGCATGGACGATACTAGGGTCGGCGCACATCGCGTTGCGCCGACCCTAGCGTGGAATTATTTTCGGAGAACCTTAGATGTTAGGGCCCGAGCTGGTCGCCTCTCAGCTTGACGTGGCTCGCATCCAGATCGAGGCTCTTCGCCGTGTAGGGCGGCGGATACACGTAAATATGGTTGAAGCTCGCATCGAGGTCGTCGCTGCCGGCGATGTACAAGTTGCCAGAGGTGTCAAACGAGATGTACGTGATGCAGCGCGTCGCAGTATTGGCCTGCACCATGATGCTCTTGGAAACATCGGGCGCACTCGAATTCGTGACCGGGAAATGGAATACGTCAATCTCGTTGACCGCGATGACATTGGAGACAAAGAGATCGCCGGTGGGACCCACGATGACGCCGTAGTTATCGTGCTGGGTGCTGAACGTCGCTTGCAGCGCGTTGCCGCCTGCCAAGTTGGAGTACATCGTTGTGTTTGTGAGGTTGGTGACGTAGACGTGGTTGGCGTCGGCGAAGACGCCCCACGGGCCGTTGACGTTCGTGGTGATGTTGCTTGAGATCGTGCTCGACGAGCTCACCGGTGCCTTGAAGACCGCGATGTTGTTCGTGTTGGTGCCGGCGACGTAGAGGTTGCCGGAAGGGTCGAAGTGGCAGTCGGTGGAGCCACCGGGCATGCTAAGGACGAACGCTGGTGTGGACGAGTTGTTCAGCGGTAGGTTGTAGACAAAGACCTCGGGCGTGTTTCTGAACGTCTGGAACATGTGGCCGGCGTTATCAAAACACATATTATAAGGAACGTTGCCGCTTGTGGGCACGATGACGACCGGCTTGCTCGAAGCGTTAAGCGGCGTGTTCCAGACGTAGATCTTGCCCGGGCTTGCTCCGTCCGTCGTGAAGAAATGAGGACCAGGGGCAAGCGTCGGGCCGGTTTGCGGTGTGCTGCCGCTGCCACCCGGACCGCCCGACCCGGATGCTCCGCAGCCCGTAGACGCGAGAGCCAGCAAACACAGCACAAACACGTGCGCGCGTAGCGATTGCATGTAGTGTTACCTCACCTGTAGGGCGAGGTCAAATAAGCTCGCCCTCAAAT
>DASRXC010000011.1:0-16648 GCA_035654355.1 Binatus sp. (SeqCode) | reverse complement strand
GAAGATCCCACAGCGGCTTGAACGCTTGAGCGAGCTGGCCGATAATCTGCGCTTTAGCTGGGATCGCACGACGCGCTCGCTCTTCGCACGGCTCAACCCCGCCCTTTGGGAGTCGGTGGGCCACAATCCCAAAGTCTTCCTGCGCCGCGTCGAGGAGCGGCGCCTTCAGCAGGCATCTGAAGACCCGGTCTATCTCGATTCGTACGACCGCGTGGTGTCGCGCTTCGACACGTATCTGCGAGAAACGCCGCGCTCCAACGGTGTGACGCTTGGCGCCGATGATCTCGTCGCCTATTTCTCCGCTGAATTCGGCTTTCACGAAAGCTTCCAGATCTATTCCGGCGGCCTAGGGATCTTAGCCGCGGATCACACCAAGGCATCATCTGACATGGGTCTGCCGCTGGTCGCGGTCGGCCTGCTTTACCGTCAAGGCTATTTCCAGCAGACGCTGGATGGCGACGGCAACCAGCACGCCGGCTACAACCCATCCGACGTCGCCGACCTGCCGGTGTCGCCGGCGCGCGATGCGGATGGCAAGGAAGTGCGCGTCCGCGTCCGCATCGGTCAGCGCGACGTACAATTGCGCCCATGGATCGCGCACGCCGGACGCATCCGGGTCGTGCTGCTCGATACCGATCTCCCCGAGAACGCTGAGGCGGATCGGGGCATCACGTATCAATTGTACGGCGGCGACCTCGACACGCGCATCAAGCAAGAGATCGTGCTTGGGATCGGCGGTGTGCGGGCGCTGCGTGCGCTCGGTCTTGCACCGACTGTCTGGCACATCAACGAAGGGCACGCGGCGTTCTTGGTGCTCGAGCGCTGCCGCGAGTTGGTCGCAAGCGGCCTCAATCTGCCCAGCGCGCTTGAAGCCACTGCGTCGTCGACCGTGTTCACGACCCACACTCCGGTGCCGGCTGGACACGACGTTTTCGGCATTGAGATGGTCGACCATTATCTCGGCGACCTCGCCAAGGAACTGGGACTGAATCTCAAAGATTTCGCAAAGCTCGGCTTGCAGCCGGGGCAGCCGGACGGATTCAATCAGACGGCGCTCGGCGTCCGCGGGTCGCGATACCAGAACGGCGTGAGCAAGATCCACCGCGACGTTTCCGCGAAGCTGCTCGCAGGCTTATGGCCCGAGCTGCCGCCCGATGAGAATCCGATGTCGTATATCACGAACGGCGTACACGTCAGCACGTTCCTCGCACGCGAGTGGGTCAATCTGTTCGACACGACGCTTGGGGCGGAGTGGCGAGGTGCGCAGCGCGATCCGGAGTTCTGGTACCGTCTCGACACGATTCCCGACCAGCTCTTTTGGAGCGTGCGCCAGCAGATCAAAGCCAACCTCATCACCGAGCTGCGCGCGCGCTTGACTGCGCAGTTCCGCCGCAATGGCGTCTTCGAGACACAGATCGAGCGCACGTTGCGCTTCCTCAACGCTGACGATCCAAATGTCTTACTGATCGGATTCGCGCGGCGCTTTGCGACGTACAAGCGGGCGACGCTCATCCTTCACGATCCCGAGCGCCTCGCGCGCATCGTCGGTAATCCCGAACGTCCCGTCGTGTTCGTCTTCGCCGGCAAAGCGCACCCCGCCGACATGCCCGGCCAGGAGATGATCCGTAAACTCTTCGAGGCGGGGCGCGAACCCCGCTTCGATGGACGCATCCTCGTCGTCGAGGGCTATGATCTCGCGCTTGCGCGTCACATGGTGTCGGGCGTGGATGTCTGGTTGAACACGCCGCGCTATCCGCTCGAGGCCAGCGGAACGTCAGGCCAAAAGGCCGGCATCAACGGCGTGCTCAACCTGAGCGTTCTCGATGGATGGTGGGGCGAAGGATACGACGGTCATAACGGCTGGGGCATCCGGCCGTATCCGCCTGACGCCGATATCGAGCGGCGCGATCGCGAAGAGGCGGCCAACCTGTACGATGTCCTCGAACAAGAAGTCGTGCCGCTTTATTACGAGCGCCACACACTCGGCTACTCGAAGCGGTGGGTGGAAAAATCCAAGCGTTCCGTGCGCACGCTGCTGCCGCGCTTTTCGGCCTCGCGCATGGTCGCCGAATACGCGCAGACCTTCTATCTACCGGCGGCCGCGCACGGCCGCCGAATGATTGCCGAAGGCGGCGCAGGCGCCGTGACGCTCGCCGCGTGGAAAGCGACGGTTCGCGACAAATGGGGCGGCGTCAAAATCAGGCTGCTGCGCGATCCCGACCGCAGCATCTCATTCGGCTCGAACGCTCGCGTCGAAACGGCTGTCACCCTGAATGGCTTATCGCCGGATGATGTACGGGTCGAGTGTTTGTTCGGCGACCAGCGCTATCAGCTGACGCAAGCCGGCGCGCTGGGTGACGGCGAGCATCGGTTCGTGCTCGACATACGTCCCGAACATTGCGGGCTGGTCAACTATCGCATTCGCATGTATCCATATCACGAGCTGCTCGCGCATCCGCACGAAGTCGGGCTCATGATCTGGCTCTCGCACGACGCCAGCTGACGTCGAAGCGCTGGGGCGCGCGGCTCGTGACCGCAACCGTCCACGCGAGTCTCAGAGTGATCGCCTGCATGATCTTCTCAAAACCGGACTCCGAACGCGATACGGTTACCAGTGGCATTACTTCGACCGCACATTGAGGTTGTACGGCGATCCCAATCGCGCCGGGCAGCACGTCATCTTCGAGCGCTACGCTGCGCACGCCATCGCGCGCCGTTGTGACGCCGAATCCCCCGATCAACCCACCATCCAACAATACGCGTCCGCCTGGACCGTCCGCGCTCGGCATCGAGATGTCGAGCTGAGTGCTGAAAAGGCCCTTGGTGCCCGGCGGCGCGACGAGCGCATAACGGACGAGAAGGGCATCAGCATCGATGACGATGCGTTTTTCGAACGTCACCGCTCCGGCGCTGGCGCGAAGAGCGACAGACGGCCCTGCCAGCTCGACCTCGTCGCCGTACGACACGAGCTCGCCGTTCCAGACGTCCACGAACAACCCACGCGGCGCGCGATCCGTCTCGAGATCCGCCGGCCCGATCGGAACCTTGAACGCTAGCCGGTCGTGCGCTGATGCGATGCCCGGGAAACGCCGGCGCGGAGGATGCGCGTCGCTGCCCCGCCTGATGGCGTCGTAGTAATCTTCTTCTCGCCGCGCGAGCACATCGGCGAAATTACGCGCGAAGAAGCGATCGGTTAGCTCGCACAGCCGGCCGCCCTCGGTGGGCTTGACGTACGCGCAATAGGTGTCAGCGAGCAAACCGATCTCAGGACGTCCATCGAGATCGACGTCTGCGACCGAAGACGGCGGTGGTTCAACGCGCTCGTCGAGTTGATCTTCAAGGCGAGCGAGATTCGAATAGACTGACGCGCGCAAAAACGGCAAGTAGATGCCTCCGAACAGCCCGTGCCAGTAGGAGTCGTTCGCCTGCGTGCGCTGCAGGGCGCCGCGCATCGCGCTCGTCCGGCGCTCGCGTGGCAGCGCATGAAAGCGCGCTGACGCACCTGCACTGCGCTTGTGCATCCAGTTCGCCTCCGGATAACGCAACAGAAAATCTCTCCAGACGCCGCCGTGCAACCACTCGTTCATCTCTTTGTAGGATGTCGAAGGAAGATACACAAGCCCGCAGCTGCGCTCGCGCTTGTGAAACTCGCCAAAGGTCTCCGAACGAATCGCGTCGCTGCCTTCGATGCGCGAGAATAACTCTTCCAACCAGCCGCGACCGTACACCCACTCATAGGTATCCGGCCAGACGCCGAATTTCTCGATGTCATCGAAAAAGATGGCAGCGCGTCCGGGCGCAGTGCGCTCGATCTCAGCGACGACGTCCACCGGGGGTGCGAATGGGATGAGATAGCGCAACCGCTCGGAGATCGGAAAGATGTCGAGCGTCCTGCCGCCTTCCTCAGTCGTGAAGTATCCGTCGAGCGCGGATTGGATGCCGGCGCTGCGCAGGTGAGAATCATCGACGGCCACGTAGCGCAGGCCGCACCGGTGCAGCGCAGGCACGACGGTGGCTTCCCAGATGCGCTCTGCAAGCCAACCGCCGCGCGGCGTCACGCCGAACGCGGCGCGCAGGCGGGCGTTCATGGTGCGAAGCTGCTCATGCCGGTCGATGTCCGCAAGCGCCGCCAGGATCGGTTCGGTGTCGCCGCCGCCAAGAATTTCGACTTGGCCCGCGCGCACCAAGCTTCCGATGCGCGCGACGTCATCTGCATGGTGCCGCCGCAGATAACCGAGCAGCCAGCCGCTGACGTGCAGGCTCAGGCGGATGCGGGGATGGCGCTCGAGCGTTTCGAGAAACGGGCGATAGCAGCGGCGCACTGCATCGTCGATCACGTGTCCGAAATTTCCGACTGGTTGATGCGCGTGCACGCCGAACAGCAGGTGCACGCCGGCGCTCACCTCGGCTATGCTTTCGTGGCGCGACGCATGACGCCGTCGTAGACCTGCGCGCCGGTTCCAACGCTCACTGGGCGATCGAGCTCCGGCGGCGCTGCGACGCCGATGGCATCGTAAAGGTCGTGCAGATGCGCTCGGAAGAGCCGCTCGAAGTCACGCACGGGCGCCGGCGGGTTATATCCGCCGAACCACCAGAACCAGTCAGAGCTCTCGCACTGCCGCAGGATCCCCTCGGCGCGGGCAAGGGCCGCTTGTTGCATTCCGCCTGCAACGCGCTCGTCATACGCGCGCTTCGCGTGGCACAACAGGTCCCAGCCGCAGTTTTTGTCCTCGTCGCCGATCCACGTCTCTAAGGTGCCGTACACCCAACTGCCCGCGACGACTGCGTCAAGCGCCGGCACACCAAGTCGCCCATGAGCCAGATGCTCTGACGGTGTAGTCAGGTGCAACCGTGGATGCGTGCCGGCGCGCTGATAGAGCTGCTGCAAGAAGTCAAACGCGTTTTCCGCGTAATGCTCCCAAGCATTCTCGCCGTCGAGGATGATCGTCACGGCACGCGCACCGCTGGCGCCATCGCGATCGGCGATCTGCTCGAGCGCAGCGATGAGATCGTCGATGGCCTCGCTCGCTTTCCAGGGAGCGTAGATGAATCCGATGCGGTCGGATAGGTCGTCGTCTCTGAAGAAGCATGCGATCTCACCCGCTTCGGTGCGGATGGCATGGGGCCTATGCACAGAGCTTGTATCCACATCGCGTCCTGCCAGTCGAAGACTGTCCTCGAGTACGCCTTGTCCGCTCGCTGTCCAAGAAAAATCGTTGGCGGTCAGTGCGGTGACGCTGGGCGTCGATATCGCACCCTCGGACGGCCAGCACCCGCGCGGCGAAACGCCGAAGCGCTCGGCGTGAGCAACGCGCGCGCGCTGCAGCTGCGCCTCGACGCGTTCGCGGCCTCCTGGATATTGCGCGCACGCGGGAAGCGCCGATTCCGGACGCGTTTCCCACGCAGCACGAAAATCGATCAGGAGGGGCAAGATCGGGTGCGAATACGGCGATGTGCTGAGCTCGATGCGTCCGCTTTCTCCCAGCGCGCGGTAGCGCGCGCCAATGCCGGTGACGAGCTCGCCAATCACCGCGAGCACCGTCGACCGGTCCTCATCTCCAAACCCGCGCGCTTTTTCGATGAGTGCCTGGACGCGCGCGTCCTCGCGCCGCGTCGCTTCGCCGAACCAAACAAGGTGATACCAGACCAACGCGTCCGTGAGATCTTGCGGCGATGGCGGTGCACCGCCCCAAGCGGCAGTTTCGGCTATGTGGAACAGCCGCTCGTACGGTGGGAAGCGCCGCACCATACGCTCGTAGTTGGCGCGGCACAGCGCATAGCACAGATGGCGCAGGTCTTTCTCGGACTCGGCGCCGCCGCGTTGCAGAGCTCGCAGCAGCGGATCGCGGAACGTGAGCGATGCACACTGCGCTGCGTAGTCGTCCAGCTGATCGAGCAACACGGGCGCCAGACTGACTGTCGCGCGCGCGCTTTCCACGTGCTCGAGGTGCCAGACCATGTCGGCGTAGTCTTTGATCGCGTGAAGGTAGACCCACGGCTGGCGATATTCACCGTCTGCGGCGCGGTAACTGGGCTGATGCATGTGCCAGCAGAGAGCGACGTCCAACGGTGCGCGCGCGCGATTAGCCGGCGTGATGCACCTGCTGCCCAAGCATCTCCGGCGTGATCACCGTGATGCCCCGATCCGTCCGATAGAAGCGACGCGCATCTGCTTCCGCGTCCTCACCCACGATCGTCCGTTCAGGGACCTCGCACAGCTTGTCGACAACTACGCGCCGCAAGCGGCAGTGCCGGCCGATGGTCACGTTCGGCAGGATCACGCTATCTTCGATATCGCTGTACGAGTGCGCGCGCACGCTGGTGAACAGCAGCGAGCGCCGAACGCTCGAGCCGGAGACGATCGCTCCGCCGGACACAAGCGAATCGATCGCCGTTCCGCGCCGGCCCTCTTGGTCGAGGACGAATTTCGCGGGCGGAACCTGTTCTTGGTAGGTCCAGATCGGCCACGACGCGTCGTACAGGTTCAGACTTGGAAGCACCGAGATGAGGTCGATGTTCGCCTCCCAGTACGCATCGACCGTTCCGACGTCGCGCCAGTACGGCCGATGACCGGGGCGCGTGCCGACCGCGCTGTGGGCAAACCGATGTGCGACGACTTTGTCGCTCGCGACCAGCGCGGGGATCAAGTCGCGCCCGAAATCGTGGGTCGTATCGGGCGACAGCGTCCGTGCGAGCGCTTCGTATAGGAACTCGGCCCCGAAGACGTAGATCCCCATGCTCGCGAGCGTCCGGTCGGGCGCATCCGGCAGCGGCGCCGGCGTGGGCGATTTTTCCGCGAACGATACCACGCGCCCATGTGAATCGACGGTCATCGTCCCGAGCCCGACGGCATCCGCGATTGGGACCTCGACCGCGCCGATGGTCACGTCCGCCTTGGTCGAGACGTGGTCAACCAGCATCTTTCCGTAATCCATCTTATATATATGGTCGCCGGCGAGGACCAGCACGTACTCGGGACGGTGGGCGCGGATGATGTCCAGATTCTGATAGACGGCATCAGCCGTCCCTCGATACCACGACTCCTCGATGCGCTGCGAGGCGGGCATCAGTTCGATCTCCTCGCCGAACTCCCCATGCAGGAAGCTCCAGCCCCGCTGCAAGTGACGGATCAGCGAGTGGGCCTTGTATTGCGTGATGACGCCGACGCGGCGAATGCCCGAATTGATGCAGTTCGAGAGGGGGAAATCGATGATGCGGAACTTGCCGCCGAAGGGAACCGCGGGTTTGGCGCGCCACTGAGTAAGGTGCATCAGTCGCGAGCCGCGCCCGCCGGCGAGCACGAGGGCCAGCGTTGCTTTCGTGAGTAAGCTTACAAAACGCGGCTGGGTGGATTGCACTATCGCCGCTACTTATCTTCCGCGGACAAAGGTCCGCTCGATCCGCGCGCTGCTATGAATGAGCCAAGGTCGCGCAACAGTCATGGTCTTCTCCTAAAGGCCACCGCGGAGAGAGCGCAGGGTTCCAGCAGGTCCGTTCGAAGCGTCGGCTACCTCGCACTCTAAAGCGCGGGACTACACGTATGAGACGACATCGCGGCATAGCACGGTGAAGGACGAACGAGCTGCACCCACCGCCGAAGAGGTGCGACTGGAGCAGAGCTTCGCGCGCGTCGTGCGCTGGCGTCGCTGGGGCACATACTTGAGCCAGCGGCAATGGGGCACCGTGCGCGAGGATTACAGCGCCGATGGCGACGCGTGGGCCTATCTCCCGTTTGACGATGCTGCGTCGCGTACGTATCGCTGGGGCGAGGATGGCCTGCTGGGCTTTTGCGACGACCTGCAGACGCTATGTTTCGCGCCGACATTGTGGAACGGCGTCGACGAAATACTCAAAGAGCGGTTGTTCGGTCTTTCCAATCCGCAAGGCAACCACGGCGAAGACGTCAAGGAATGCTACTACTACCTCGACAACACGCCGACCCACTCCTACGCGAAGGCGCTGTACAAATATCCCCAGCTGCCATTTCCATATGCATCGCTCGTGTCGGTGAACGCGAGCCGTTCGCGCCTCGAGCCGGAATACGAGTTGGTCGACACCGGTGCGTTCGACGACGACCGATATTTCGACGTGACGGTCGAGTATGCGAAAGCCGGCGCTGAAGATATCTGCATCGAGATTGCAGCGACCAATCGCGCCAGCGCTCCCGCAATGCTTTATCTTCTTCCGACGCTATGGTTTCGCAACACGTGGTCGTGGGACGATCCGCCGGGGGCGCGGCCGACGATCGCGTGGGAGCGTGACACGCCCGCGCATAGCATCCTCGCGGTCAATCACGCGGACCTCGGTCGCCGCCGTCTCTACGTGCAGCCTACGCGCGCGCTCCTTTTCACTGAGAACGAGACAAACCGTCAGCGGATCTTCGGCGAGCCCAACCCGCAACCGTACGTCAAAGACGCCTTCTGCGAGTATCTGCTGCGCGGCAATACCGCGGCGGTCAACCCCGCCCGAAGCGGTTCGAAAGCTGCCGCCCTGTACGCCCTCGAGATTGCGCCCGGTCAGACGGCACGAGTGCGTACGCGTTTAGCAGATGGCGCACCACTCGACGACGCGCTTGGCTCCAGCTTTGACACGGTGCTCGCGCAGCGGCGCAAGGAAGCCGACGAGTTCTACGCGCGCGTCTCGCCCTATCCGCTTTCTGACGACGGCCGTGTGGTTCAGCGTCAGGCGCTCGCCGGCATGTTATGGACGAAGCAGTACTACGGTTATCTCGTCTATCGATGGCTGGAGGGCGATCCGGGCTTGCCGCAACCACCGCCCGCACGCAAACGCGGTCGCAATCATGCGTGGAAGAATTTAGAAGCGAATGATGTCCTCTCGATGCCTGATGATTGGGAGTATCCGTGGTTCGCGGCATGGGATATGGCATTCCACTGCGTCACGCTCGCGCTGATCGACCCCACGTTTGCGAAGCGCCAACTCGACCTGCTCACGCGCGAGTGGTACATGCATCCGAACGGCCATGTCCCCGCATACGAGTGGGATTTCGATCACGCGAATCCCCCCGACCTCGCGTGGGCGGCGCATCGCGTGTATCAGATCGAGCGCAAGATGCACGGGCGCGCCGACCGCCCGTTCCTCGAGCGAGTGTTCCAAAAGCTCTTGCTCAACTTCACCTGGTGGTGCAACCGGCAGGATGCGGAAGGGAACAATATTTTCGGAGGCGGTTTCCTCGGTTTGGACAACATCGGCGCCTTCGATCGCAGTTCGAAGATGCCGGGCGGCGCCCACATCGACCAGGCCGACGGTACGACGTGGATGGGCGCGTACTGCTTGAGCATGCTCGGCATCGCGGTAGAGCTGGCTCAAGAGAACAACGTGTACGAGGACATCGCGACCAAATTCTTCGAGCACTTCGTGTACATCGCAGATGCCATGAACGGTACCTCCGGTGAGGAAGGAGTCGGCTTGTGGGATGAGGAGACCGGATTCTATTACGATGCGTTTCACCGGCTCGAGAAAGAGCCGATTCCGTTGCGCATCCGCTCGATGGTCGGGTTACTTCCTATTATCGCCGTCGTCGCCGGTGACGAGGCAGACTTTGCGAACCTCCCCGACTTCCGGCGCCGCGTTCAGTGGTTTTTCCGCAACCGCCCGGATCTGCACGCGAACGCAGACAACTTGGGCGCCAAGAGCGTGCGCGGCCGGCGCTTGCTCGCCATCGTCGATGAGACGCGGCTGCGCCGTCTTCTCACGCGCATGCTCGATGAGACAGAATTTCTCAGCCCGCATGGCATTCGATCGCTCTCGAAATACCATCGCGACCATCCATTTGAAATGCAAACCAGCGTGGGAACGCGCATGATCGACTACGAGCCGGCCGAATCAACGACCGAGCTGTTCGGCGGCAATTCCAACTGGCGCGGCCCCGTGTGGTTTCCACCCAATTACTTGCTCATCGAAGCGCTGCAGCGCTACCACTACTATTTTGGCGACGATTTCATGATCGAGTGCCCGACCGGATCGGGCAGGCTTATGAATCTTTGGGATGTCGCTACTGAGCTTTCGAATCGCCTGATCGGGCTGTTCATGCCTGCGCCGGATGGACGACGGCCCATGCTTGGCGAGTGCGAGAAGTTCCAAACCGACCCGCACTTCGCCGGACTGCTGCCGTTCTATGAATACTTCAACGGCGACAACGGAGCGGGTCTCGGCGCGATGCATCAGACCGGCTGGACGGGGTTGGTCGCCAAGCTCCTGCAGCAGACCGCGGAGTACGGCGGTCAGGAGAAGCCGATTTGAGCGTCGAGGCGGTTGACGCTATCGTCATCGGTAGCGGCCAAGGTGGAGTGCCGTTCGCAGTCGAGCTCGCGAAGGCGGGCAAAGACGTGGTCCTGTTCGAGCGGGGCCGACTTGGCGGTTCGTGCATCAACTACGGGTGCACACCGTCGAAAGCGCTGTTAGCGTCCGCACACAACGCCGGCCGCGCGCGTGCCGCCGAAAAGCTGCATGTGTACGCGAAAGTCACGGTCGATTTTCCTGCGGTGATGGACCGGGTGCGATCGATCCGCGATGAATTCATGCGCGGCATCGGGCGTCAGCTCGACGACGGAGGCGTGCGCGTGGTCCACGCGCAGGCGCGCTTCACGGGAGAGCGCGTGGTGACCGGCGGCGACCTCACGTGCTCGGCGCCACTTATCGTCATCGACACCGGTACGAGCGCAAGCGTTCCCGGCATTCCCGGTCTCGCAGGCACGCCGTTTCTCACCAACGAGACGGTCTTCGATCTCACCGTCCTTCCGCGACGCGTGATCGTGTTGGGCGGCGGCTACATCGGCGTGGAACTCGGTCAAGGCTTCGCGCGCGCCGGCGCACAGGTCGACGTCGTCGACCACAATCCGCGCTTGCTCTCACGTGAGGAACCGGAAGCGACGACTGTGCTCGAGGCGTGTCTCCACGAAGACGGCGTGCGGCTGCATCTTGGGCCGGCCGTCACAAACGTGCGTCATGACGCAGACGCGTTTGAAATCGACCTCGACACCGGAAAGAGTTTGCAAGGAGATGCGCTGCTCGTTGCGGTCGGGCGCACGCCCAACACAGCCGCGTTGGACTGCGCTGCCGGCGGCATCGAGCTCGATGGGCGCGGGATGGTCAAGACCGACAAGCAGTTGCGCACGACGTGCCAAGGAGTCTATGCGATCGGCGACGTCGCAGGCCAACCCGCGTTCACGCACGTCTCCTGGGAAGACCACCGTCGCCTCAAAGACATCATCGCGGGTGGAACGCGAACGCGCGACGACCGGGTGCTCGCGTACACGACGTTCACCGAGCCGCAGCTTGCCCGCGTTGGTCTGACATTTGATGAGGCCGTTGCCGCCGGCTACGACGCCCGCTGCGTGACATACGAGTTGGCCTGGGTCGCGCGCGCGATCGAATGGGGTCAGACGAACGGTTTTTACCGCTTGGTCGTCGATAAGAAGACTGACAAGATCCTCGGAGCGACGATGATCGGATATGAGACGGGCGAACTCGTCCACGTGATCCTCGCGCACATGGAAGCAGGGTCGACGTGGCACGTCCTCGAGCGCAGCGTGCACATCCATCCGACCTACGCGGAAGCGCTGCCCAGCTTAGCTCGTCTCTTGAATTAACGCGGCGAAAGCCTTCATCAAACCTTCTTCTAACGCCGTTCAGGTGAACGGACAGTTCAGATCCGCGGGCGAGCTGCGACGATCTTGTTGAGCTCGCCCGCATCTGGCTCGCCCGCGGCGAGCACCGCGCCGACGCGTGCGGCATAGGCATCCATCATCGCTAGATCAATCCCGTAGGGCGAGTTGCGCGGATTCTTTAGACGCGGTCGCGCTCGTTCGATCATCGTGCGCGCGCCTTTTCGATTGCCGCGCTCGATGTGATACAGCGCCACCGCGAGTTGAATGAGACCGCGCAGCCCCTCGTCGCGATTGCGGACCCAAAGCCCCTCGAGCACTTCATGCGCCATGAAGAAGTCGCCCTCGTTCCAATAACGCCCGAAGACGGGTATCTCCGGCGGAAGGTCCAAATCATCCGCCATGTTCGGCGGAGCCTCGAGTATACTTCCGTCGCTGCAAGTCGTTTCGGCGATGATCACGCCGGCGATTTTGATCTTGGCGGCCGGATCGTTGGTCGCCAGCACGCTGGTGCGGCTCGGCCGTATCGTCGACAACATACGAGCGCTGATCGCGCGCGGTCAAGAGATGCGCCAGGCGGGCAACGAGAGCGCCTTGCGCATCGTGGACCAGATGTTGCACGTGCTGCTGCGCCGCAACGATCTCGCCCGTACTGCGCTCATCTGTTACTACACCGCGATAAGTCTGTTCTTGTTGTCGACGCTGGTGATCGGCTTCACGTTGCTCCTTCACAGCAAGCTCGATTGGATCGGCCCGGCGATCGTCATGTTGGGGAGCATCTGTCTCTTCGCAGGCTCCGCCGCGCTGGTTGTCGAGGTCAATGTGTCGAGTGGCACCACACGTCAGGAAGTGCAGTGGTATCACCATCGCGCATTCGACCCACCGCACGACCACGCTAATGGCTAGGCTCAGGCGTCGGGATAAGCGCGCCGATTGCGGTCGATGTCAGCTGTATGGCCGTGACGCCTTCGACCTGGATCATCGTCACCTGCTTCAGTACGTTCTTGACAGAGAACTGCATCGTCACGGTTGAAAACCGACCGACTGGCAGTGTGGTCTCGTGTTTGACTTTGGGGAGCCGCTCCTCGTAAAAATTCTTGACGCGGTCCAGGCTGTCGGTTGTGGAGAGTAAGATGACCGTTCTTTTCATCGAGCCGATCAACGATCTCGATGATTGCTCGCTTCCGTAGTTGGTGGCGGGCTCGGCGCCAGGATACACAGGCAAACCGATATCCGTAAGGGCTTGGTTCACGGGCAACTTTCGTTGTGTCGCCGAGCACGCGGCAAGCGCGATGACGCAAGCAAGAATCGTTAGCGAAAGAGCAATATGGACGCGTCGGCTTGCGCTCGGCGTCATGAGGGCGCGCTCGCGGCGAGTTCGTCTGCTTGGTCGACCGCTTCGAGCACTGCGGGATAGATGCGGTCTACCGGCAGCGTGCCGCTCGAATTGTCGATGATGTCGTGAGGCAGAGGACCGGCGTCGAACGTCTCACGCACGATGCGGGCGCCGCGCTGCTGCCATCGATCGTAGAGCGTCGCCGCGACGCGGTTATTGACTGCGGGGTCGTGCGCGTTGACGAACAAGCCGTTCACCGTGGCCCGGGGCGCGCGCGTTTTGGCGGCGCTGAGCAACTGCGCTCCAAGGCGCAACTGCGCCGCCAGCGTGCGCGTTGGATAGCGCGCGTATGCGTAGGGCGGCACTGCCGGATTAGCAGCGCCGGTGCGCGGGTCCCACCACATGTAGAAGTTCGGCAACGTCAGCAGCAGCGTAGCTAGCCCGCGGTTCGCCCACGCCGGCAGACCCGCGATCGCGATAAAAGGCGCGATCGCCGTGGCGGCAGCGATGGAGATGTTATCGCCGACCCAGGCGGCAAGAACTCCGCCCAGTGAAATACCCGCGACGTGGGCACGGGTGCCGAGGCCTCCAGCGACCTCCGCGGCCTGTGCTGCCGCCGCCGTCAGATCTTCGCCCGTGACGCGCGCGAGCGCGGTTGTCATCTTATCCTTCATGCCATGCCCAGGTAGGCGTGGGATATAGACGTTATAGCCGGCTTCGAAAAAACGTTGCCCGAGCGCGGCGAATTGCTGCGGACAATTGGTGAAGCCGTGGAAGAACGCGATGGAGCGTTCGGTTGCGTCGCCGTGCGTGAACAGCTGCGAGTAGCAGCGGGAATCGACCTCCGTGTCAGCTTGCTCGGCCGCGAGCGCGGTTTGGAATCCGCTACATGCTTGCTCGTACGTCACGAGCGAACGGTTTTGTGTCGGCGGCAACGTTCTCATGCCCGACAAAAGTTATGCACAGGATTGTGCTCAAGGAGTGGCGTTTTGAGCGCAGAAACGGAACGCATCGTCGCGTGCGCATTTGTGAGCGCATGTCGCTTGCGTTTTCCAGGCGCACGCATCAGGGGGATCGATCATGTCGCGACTCAGTCGAATCGCCGGCACGGCCGCCGTGCTCACGGCAGCGGCGATCGTCATCGCAGGGTCAGTAGGGTTCGCAGGAACGACCGGGCGTATACGCGGCCGCATCTTCGACGCCCAATCAAAAGCGCCGATCGCCGGCGCCGAAGTGACGGCCGTTTCCCCGTCGCAGACGGCGAAGACGACGACGCTTTCGACCGGCGGCTATGCGTTTGTCTCGCTCGCTCCAGACACGTACGCGATCACTGTCGTCAAAGCCGGTTATAACACGACGACGAAACCCGGCGTGACCGTCCTCGCCGACCAAGAACAAGACGTCGACATCGACATGCAGCGCAGCGTCGCGACGTTAGGCACCGTCACCGTGCGTGCGACATCGGACTTGCTCAAACCGGGCACGACGAGCGACGTCTACTCGATCAGCCCGACCGGAAGCAAGGCGGCGCAGGCGCTTAGCGGGCCCGGAGGGTTGAATTCGGCATACAGCGCGATGGCGTCAGTGCCGGGCATCAACGTACCACAAGGCCAGATGGGCTGGTACCAGCCGGTCTACGTGCGTGGTGGCGACCTCGATCAAGCTGGTTGGGAGCTCGACGGCATTCCCGCGAACCGCTCGTACGACAACGCGCCGATGACCATGGTCTCCAACATCGGACAGCAAGAACTGCAAGTCTATACAGGCGGTACGCAGGCTACGGCGGACGCCTCAGGCATCGCCGGCTACGTCAATCAAGTCATCAAGCGCGGAACGGCGCAGCCATTCGCAAACATCGTCCTCGGCATCGGCACGCCAGCGCTCTACAACAAAGTGAGCGCAGAGTTAGGTGGTCAGGCTGGACGGCTCTCGTATTACGGCGGTTTTGCCGGGATCAACACGACCTATCGCTACATCAATAACGCGAACGGCGCGGGCGCGGCCGGGTACTTCTATCCGATCAACGTGCCCTCTGGACCGGCCGGCATCTTTGTCGGCGGCACCGCAACCTTCGCGCCCGGCCAATCATACGCGATTCAGCGCACGAGCGACACCGAAAGCGTCGCTAACTTTCATTATTCGATCCCGCACGGCGGCCTGAACGACGATGTCCAGTTCCTGTATCTTTGGAGCAACATCCTCGCGTACTATTACAGCACGATCAACGATCTCGGTGGCACGATTCCGGTCGCGACGACCAACGGCGGCGTGCCGATTCCGTGGTCTGACGGCACGGTGTACAAAGGACCTGTCTTCCAGCCTGTCAGCCACCAGATAGGACTTTATCCCACCTACTTCTTCCCGAGCTCACCACCGCACCAGGCGTTCAGCCCGTTACCGAACACGATTCCGGATGGGAACTCTAACGCCGTTGGCATCACCAAGCTTCAATACCAGCGCAACTTCGACACCCGTTCTTACTTGCGCGTCTTCGGCTATTCGCTCTACTCGTTCTGGAGCATCAACGGACCGGTGAGCGCGTTCTTACCGTTCGGCGCAGAAGTTGCAGACTATGAGCTGCCAGTGCATCAGTACGGCTTCAGCGCGAGCTACACGAATCAGCTCAGCGATCAGCACCTGTTAACCGCATCGGCCTATTGGTCATTCGCGGGCGTGCAGCGCTATTCGACGACGGGCGGTTTCCCAGGCGGCAGCCCGTACAAAGGGTTCACCAACCTCATCGACTCGGCTGGCAACTGTTACGACAGCACAGGCAGCATCACGAGCTGCTTCGGCAATACGGCCAATCGCGGGTATCCGCTCAGTCCTGCGCCAGGCGCGCCCAACAACCCGACGCCGTTCGTGGCGCCACCGGGTTCGCCCGCTGCACTTGCCGGCGCTCAGTGGATCGCGACCGAAAACGGTTACCGCGCGAATCTAAACCAGGTGCGCCCCGAGAACACCGCAGTCGCCGTGAACGACAACTGGCGCGCGAACGACAAGTTGCTGCTGTCGATCGGCCTGCGCATCGAGAACTACCGCTTCTTCTTGCCCGACACGGCCGACGGCTACCCGGCGCGTGCATTCTGGTTCGCGGCCTACAACCGAGAGTTTTGCATCGTCCCCGGCGTCTTCGCGCCGGAACAAAAAGCCAGTCCGTCCGACACGTGCGTCGGTGACTTCGGCGCCGGCGCGGTCCCGGTCAACATCGTGAACACGAGCGGCGGGCAGCTCGACCACGACGTATGGCAGCCGCGCGTCGGCATCACGTACACGGTGGGTCCGAATGACGTCCTACGCGGCTCATGGGGTATCTACTCGCGCCCGCCAGATTCACGCGACGCGGCCTACAACACCGTGCAGCAAGACCTCGCTACGTTTGTCGGCACCAACCTTGTGCCGTACGGCTTCAATTCGCCGCAGCACGACATCAAGCCGGACACGTCGAGCAATGCTGACGTCTCGTGGGAGCACCATTTCAACAACAGCGACACAAGCTTCAAGCTAACTCCGTTCTACCGCAGCACGCAAAATCAGCTGCAGCAGTTCATCCTCAACCCGTTGACGGGGCTCTTCGGCACGCTCAACACCGGCACGCAGACCTCGAGCGGCGTCGAGTTCGCTCTGACGAAGGGGAATTTCAACGCCAACGGCTGGGCCGCGCAGCTCGCCTACACATTCACGCACA
>DASRXC010000010.1:0-4616 GCA_035654355.1 Binatus sp. (SeqCode) | reverse complement strand
TCATAGTGCGCGCCATGTCGGCCGCTTGGCCCGGGTACTGCGCATCGGCGACGCGATAGCCAAGCGGCTCGAGTGCCGCACGAACCACTTCGAAATTGACCTGCATGTCGTCGATGACCAAGATCAGTGGCCGGTTCTCCGACGATCGCCGGCTGGCAGGCGCCACGAGATGCACTGGCAACGCCGCCTCGCTGCGCAGCGATTCTGGTAAGAACGAATCGATCTGCGTCACGAACCGCTGCGGGTCGATGGGTTTCGCGATGTAGCCATCAAAGCCGGCGGCAAGCGCGCGCCGGCGGTCGCCCACCATGGCCTGCGCGGTGACTGCGATGAGCGGCGCGCGAATGTGCGGCACCTCCGCTTTGATCCGTCGTGAGAGCTCGTAGCCGTCCATGCCGGGCATGAGCAGGTCGGCGAGGACGAGGTCGTAGTCGCCGCGCGACGCTTCGTCGAGCCCCACTTGGCTGTCGGCCACTCCGGTCGCCTCGTGGCCGAACGAGCGCAACAAATAAAGCATGAGCTCGAGGTTCACCGCGTTGTCCTCAATGACGAGGATGCGCGCCATCGATCAGCGCTCCGGCAGTTCAAGCGTGAACGTGCTGCCCCGGCCGGCGGCACTGGTCACTCGCAGGCGGCCTCCTAACAGCGCGGCGAGCTTGCTGCTCAAGTACAGCCCCAAGCCTGCGCCTTGCTGATGGCGCGCGCGTGCAGACCCGAGCGGCTCAAAAGCTTGGAACAGCCTGCCTTGATCTTCTGCGGAGATCCCGATGCCCGAGTCATGGACGCTCACGTTCACCCAAGCCGCGCCTCCTGCATATCTGCGCGAAAGCTCGATCTGCACCGAGCCGGCATCAGTATACTTGATCGCATTGCTCACCAGATTTGTGACGATTTGCTGAAGCGACCGGCGGCTGGTCGTGATCGAGATCTCCGCAGCACGCTCGACGGTTCCTAGGCGAAGACCCTTCTCAGCCGCGAGTGTGCGCAGCGAATCTTCGACCTCCCGGATGACGTCTTGGACGTTGACCTGCTCGATGGTGATGTCCACCCGGCCTGATTCGATGCGCGCAAGATCCAAGATGTCGTTGATGAGCGACAGCAAGTTGCGCGCGCTCATCTGGACGAGCTGAAGCTGATGCTCTTGTTCGGCTTCAAGCGGTCCTGGTAGGCGCATCAGCAGCGTTCCAGTGAAACCGATGATCGCGTTGAGCGGCGTACGCAGCTCGTGGCTCATGCTCGCAAGGAAACGATCTTTTGCCCGCAAGGCGCGCTCGAGCTCTATGTTCTTGTCGCGCAGCGTTTCCTCAAAGCGCCGGCGCTGCGTAATGTCTCGGATCGCGCTGACGACAAGGCCGCCCTCGTCATCGTCTAATGGACTAAGACTGATCTCGACCGGAACCTCGCTGCCGTCCTTGCGCAAGCCGTACAGCTCAAGGTCTGCACCCATCGGGCGAACGCGCGGATCTTTGAGATAGTCGAAGCGATGGCCGAGATGGCGCGAGCGAAAACGCTGCGGCACGAGCACCTCGACAGGCTGTCCGATGAGCTGCTCGCGCGGATGGCCGAAGAGACGCTCGGTTTGAGCGTTTGCCATCACGATGCGCCCTTCGCGGTCGACGATCACGATGGCGTCGGGTGCGGATTCGAGAACGGAAAAGTCGCGCGATTTCATCCAGTACCGGGTGGCCCTACCGCTCGCCCAGCAGGTTGTGTGGGGGTTCTCTATAGCTATGGATTAAACAGATACTACGTGCTAACTACTTACCTGCTTCACGTTGGGACAGGGTGGGCAGCAGTATCTAGGCGGGAACTGACTCGTGCCGCCGCGGCCGGGCGCGCAACTCACCGCCGCAGTTCGGGCAGACGTGCTGATGGTCGTTGGCGCACGCTGGGCAGAACGTGCACTCGAAGCTGCAGATGAACGCTGCGGCTTGGACGGGCAGGTCCGCGTGGCAGCGCTCGCAGGACGGCTTCATGCGCAATGCCTCGCGCATCTTTCGTCTCCAGTGCTGGCTGAGCCGCGCGTGCTCGGCCACCGCACGTGGTGGGCGCAATTCGCGATCGATGGCGAGCGCGATCAGCTCGATCGCGGCGGAGCGGTAGCGGAAGTACGAACGCAGCGAGAGTCCGAGTGACGCGGCGACGCGGCGACCCTTATTGCCATCGAGGTCTTGGGAGAGCACCGCGGCGCGCATCAGCGCGTTCATTTCCGTCGGCCCAGGCAGCGCGCGCTGAACCATCGACAACACCGCCTCGCACGCCGTATCGCACGCAAGTGCGTCTCGCAATGCCAGCGCCAGCGCGTCTTCTTCGAGGCGGATCGGCGAGCGTAAGAGCCGCAGCATGTGGCGGACGTTTGGATAGCGCCTGTCCATGAGCGATGATTTCCAGATGCACGCCGGATGGTCCCGCGCTTTTTCATGCGCCGTGGGTCTGCGAGGGCGCATGGGTATAGGAGACAGGGGGTCGCTCGAGGTCGCCCTATCGAGCGGCCCCCTCGCGCGCCTTCATTGGGCGATGCCCGGCAACGCCCGTTGACGCCGTTGGTGCGCATACGCTCGAGTGAACTCTGCACCGAAGAACGTCACCGCGGATGAGTAGTACAGCCACGTCATGATGATGAGCGCAGCCGCCGCTGCTCCGTGGATCGATCGCAGCGCGGTGTGCGCGACATACATGCTGACCGCCCACTGGCCGAAGACGAACAGCCCTCCGGTGAACAGACCGCCCACGACGGCGTCGCGCCACGTCACTCGCTGGAACGGAACATAGTGGAAAAGCAGCGCGAACAGCAGGGCGATCACGGCGAATGAAATCGCGAGGCCGAGTCCACCGAGGAGTCCGCCTTTGACGGCGCCCGGCGCCACCTGCCCTGCCAACGCGACGTATCCGGCAAGCGCTGCGTTCAGGAGTTGGATCGCTAAAAGCACCAGCCCGATCGCGAGCACCATGAAGAAGCCGACAAACCTGATCCGGAAAACCCGCCAGATCGACGAGCCTCGCGGTTCGGTGTCGAAGACGATGTTGAGCGCGTCCTGCAGTTGAATGAAAGCGCCGCTCGCCCCGACGATCAACGCGAGGATTCCCAAGGTCGCTGCGATGATATTGGGCGCGGGTTTGCTCAGGCCGTTCACGAGGTTGGTCACAAAGCGCGCACCCGACGGTCCGACGAACGCGCTCAAAGGGCTAAGGACATCTTGTGCGGCATGCTGACGACCCAGGATGATGCCCGCGATCGCGATCGCGATCACCAAGAGGGGCGCGAGCGAAAACGCGAGGTAGAATGAAAGGGCCGCCGCCAAGTGCGGCGTGTGATGGCGATTCCACCCTTGGTAGGCTTCGCGCAGCACCGTCAACGTGTGAGCCACCTCATGCGGGCGCACGTTAGACCGCTCGGCGGCTGCGGCCTACCGACGAGAAAGGGCACGTGATCTATGGCGAAGCGGAAACGAGCGAGGAAGTACGGTCCGAAGGCGTCGCAAGACGTCGAACGCGCGATGCGTGAGATGAAGGAAGGGAAGCTTCATTCCGGGCGCTCAGGGGCGAAGGTAACGAACCCGCGCCAGGCGATCGCGATCGGCCTCTCCGAGGCACGGCGCGAGGGCGCAAAAATGCCGCCGGCTCCGCGCAAACGCAAAAAGTAACCGCGCGCACCATTGCCGGCATTCGGCCGTGTGACCGCGGTCGAATGTGACACGAATTCCTTGTCCCTTCGGAGCGGGGACCGATATACTCACATGTGGGTAGCGCCTTAGGTGGGGGACCGCGGGCGTTGCCTCGGGAGAGTTCCACTCATGCCTGTATGCGACGCCTGCCATCGCGATCTTGGAGATGTATTCGTTGTCGATGACGGCTCGAAGTTGTGTGCGCGCTGCCTTGAGATGGGTGTGCACGACAGACGGCCGCCCGAAGAGCGCTCGCGGATGATGCTCGTGCTCGATGGCGACGATGAGTTAGCCAGTTAGCTAAAAACGACCGGTGTCGTGCCGGCGTCGCGCTCAGCCCAGAGCGCGGCGCCGTTTCGTTTTCGTAGGCGCGATGGCTGGACGTCGCGGTTTGCGAGGGCCACGCCGTATTCCGTCAAAGCTGGGCCCGCAATGGCGGACAGAATACCAATCATCAAGCAGCCCATGCTGCCGACGCTTATCGATGCGCCGTTCGACGATGAAGGCTGGCTATTCGAAGTCAAGTGGGACGGAATTCGTGCGATTTGCACGATTCGCGCCAACGGCTCGTACGAGCTGGTCTCCCGCAATCAGCTTTCGCTCAACGCAAAATTTCCGGAGCTGCGCGGGCTCGAGCGCGATTTCCGTGCAAAGCCGCTTGTGGTAGACGGAGAGATCGTCAGTATAGACTCGCACGGACGCTCGTCGTTTCAACGCCTGCAGCGCCGCTTTAAACACGGCTCCGGGTCTGGCTCAAGCGGCGACATCGTCTTCGCCGTGTTCGATCTGCTCTACGACGGCAAGAACGATCTGCGCTCGGCACCGCTCGACAAGCGCAAGGCCGCGCTGCAACAGGTCGTCAAACCGCGCGCGCAACACGTCATCATTTCAAAAGACGTCATCGGAGCGGGGAGGCGTTTGTTCAAAGAAGCGCAGCGCCGCGCACTCGAA
>DASRXC010000009.1:0-41999 GCA_035654355.1 Binatus sp. (SeqCode) | reverse complement strand
TCCGCGAAGGCACGGTCGTGCGCCTCGCCGATTTCGGTGCGTTCGTCGATCTCGGCGGCGTCGACGGCCTCATCCACAATTCAGAGCTGTCGTGGTCGCGCATCAAGCACCCGAGCGAGGCCGTTCAGATCGGCGACAAAGTCCAGGTCGAGATCATGAAGTTCGACTCGGAAGCGCGAAAGGTCAGCCTCTCGCTCAAGCACTCGCTGGAAGATCCGTGGAAGACGGTTCCCGATCAGCTGCAAGAAGGACAAGTCGTACCGGCGACGCTGATCAAGGCGACGTCGAACTATTTGCTCGTCGAAGTGCTGCCCGGCGTGACCGGCATGGTGCCGAAGTCGGAGTTCGATCCGAACAAGACGCCGCAAGTCGGTGAACAGCTCAACGTCAAGATCCTGTCGATCAACGCAGCGTCGCGACGGATCAACGCAAGCGCCATTAAGGCAGATGGCGGTGACGGCGAAGCCGGCAGCGCACCGGAGCAGTCGGACACAGACAGCACGAGCGAAGCGACTGCCGACGCGACGACCTAAAGCTCCGGCACAACCGATTCCCGACGCGGTCGAGTACGCGCGCGCGCACGCGTTGCATGCGCTTGTCGTGTGGCGCGACGGGCGCATCGACGTGCAAGAGTATGGCGGCGGCTACGACGGCGAGAAGCCGCACGCGCTGTACAGCGGCACGAAGAGCTTTTGGGGAGTCGCGGCGGTCACCGCTGCACGCGACGGCATCATCTCGCTGGACGAACGTGTCGCCGAAACATTTCCCGAATGGCAGGCGGACGAGCGCAAGCGCCGCGTCACGCTGCGTCAGCTGTTGAATCTGACGAGCGGGTACGCATTCGGCGGGCTCGGGGCCGCCGTTCCCCCGTACGCAAAAGCGCTCGGGCTTCCGCTGGCAAATGAGTCAGGCACCCGCTTCACCTACGGCGGCATTCCGCTGCAGGTCTTCGGCGCGGTCTTCGCCCGCAAGCTCGAGCCACTCGGCCAGACGCCGCACGAGTATCTGCGCGCGCGCATCCTCGATCCGATCGGGATGCGCATCGGCTCGTGGCGCGCGCTTTCTGACGGCGCACACCCGTTGCCGACCGGCGCGTTCGTCGCCGCGCTCGAATGGCTCAAATACGGCATCTTCGTCTGCGAGCACCGCGCTGAGTACGCGCAATGCTTTGTGGGCTCCGCGGCCAACTCGCGCTATGGACTAGGCTTTTGGCTGCGTGGCACGGTCGGACCACCGGATCTCGCCTACGCGAGTGGTTCCGGCGGACAGGCGATGTACATCGTTCCATCCGAGCGCACGGTCGTCGTCCACTTCGGCGGCTCGGCATCATTCAAGCATGACGCGTTTCTCAAACGGCTCTTCCCGCGCCAGGGTGCGCTCGTATGATCGTCGGCCTCACCGGCGGCATCGGCTCGGGCAAGTCGACGGTGGCAAAACTGCTCGCAACGCGCGGCGCGACCGTCATCGATACTGACGCGATCGCGCGCGAGGTGGTCGAGCCGCCCAGCGCGGTGCTCGACGCCATCCGCTACGAATTCGGCGACGCGGTCCTCGCGGCGGATGGCTATCTCGACCGCAAGGCGATGGCTGCGATCGTGTTCGCCGACCCCCGCAAGCGCGAGCTGCTCGAAGGTTTGACGCATCCCGCGATACGCGCGCGGACGATCGAACTCATCGATCAAGCGCCTCGAGCGGCGGTGGTCGTCGTCATCGTGCCGCTGCTTTTCGAGTCGGGCTTTGATGCGCTGTGCGACACGACGGTCGCCGTTGTCGCCGGTCCGGAGCAGCGCCTGGAGCGCGCGACCGAACGCGACCACGCCACGCGCGAGGCGGTCGCAGCGCGCATGCATGCGCAGCTATCGGATGACGAATACGAGCAACGTGCCGCGCACGTGGTGCACAACGACGGCGATCGAGCGCACCTCGAGCGCCAAGTCGACGAGCTCTGGCGGGCGCTTAGCGCCGCGTCGCGCTAAGCCCGGGTTCGGCGCTCCGCTCGGGCGCCTCGATCTCTTGATCCGCGAGTAAGCGACTCACGGTCACGAAGCTGTACCCTTGTGTGCGCAGTGCCGAAACGATCGTGGGGATCGCTTCGATCGTGCTGTACTGGCCGTTGTGCAGCAAGATGATACCGCCGGGTTTCGCGTGTTCGAGGACGCGCTGGACGATCTCATCCACCGGCACGTCTGAATTGTCGACGGGCGCGTCGTTGGGCGCATCGTTCCAGAGAATCGTGCGGTAGCCCAAGCGCGCGGCGATCTCGACGACGCGCGTGTCATACCGTCCATGCGGCGGCCGGAACAATGTCGGCTCTGCGCCGGTGTAGCGCGCGATGAGCGAACCGCAGGCTTCGATCTGGTCTTCAATCTCGATCTCGGACATGCCGGTCAAGACGAAGTGGTTATACGTGTGATTGCCGATCTCGTCTCCCGACGCGATGATGCGCTCGACGAGCTCCGGATACTCCTGTATCGTGCGGCCGACCAAAAAGAAGGTCGCGGGCGTGGCGTCGGCTTCGAGCTGGTGCAGCAGCAACGGCGTGTAGAACGGATAGGGACCGTCATCAAAGGTCAACGCGATCTCTTTGCGCGCCATCGGCACGTACCAGACGCGACCGTCGGTCGCCATTCCACCCGGTAACGGCCGTTCGTTGCTCGGCACCGACTCGGCTTCAGCGACGCCGCCGCCCGGTGCAACCTCCGCGCGGGTTGCCGCTGCGACGCGCGAGCTCACCGTCAAGCTAAAAAGCGTGAAGAAGAGCAAAACGACGACGGCGGGTTTAGGCATGCGAATGGACATCAGCGCGGCACCTGCGGCGCGAGCCACACTTTGCCGAAGGCCGTCAAGAATTCGTCATCGGGCAAGCCGCGATCGCGGATCGCCAGATACGTCGGCCGGTCAGCGGACACTGAAAACACCGTGCTGTCGACGGTCGTCAGCTCGCGCTTTGCAACAGGAACCGTCGCCCAGACGTCGATGGTCTGTAGGTCGGGGAAACGTTCGAACGCAGTCCTGATCAGCAACGCGGCCTCGTGCTGCATCTCATCGGCGTCGATGTCGCTCGTGCCATGCGGCACGCGCGCCGAGAAGCGGATGCCGGCCGCATCGTAGCCGCCCTCATCCGATACGTAGATCTTGAGCACGTTGTGCGCCGGCAGCACGGGGTAGACCGCGCGGAATAATTGATCCTCGCGCGACGGCTCGTAGCCTTCGATCCACGGATGCCCTGGGTATGGCGTCGTCCCCGGCTCGGACCCTCGACCCGAGAGTGCCGCGGCGGACGCCAAATGCGCCGTTTGCGCATGTGCGGGACCGGAGTGGACCGGTGCAGCCAGAGCGCTAAGCGCGAGCGCGCCGCAAAAAGCGCCGGCGGCCAACGCACCAGCGCTCAGGATCTTCACAGCAAATAAACGTTTAGTCAACGCGATTCGTCACCGTCCGTCGAGTCACGCGACAAACCCAGGTCGTCAAGAGACGTCCCCGGCTGATGGATTAATTCCGCGTGAAGGGCCAAAGCCCTCGGGTCGACCCGGCACCTTTCAAGCGATCCTCTCGTTACATAGGCATAGCAATAAGCAGCCGGCCGCTAGAGGTGCGCGACCGCGACGTCTGCTCTCCCAAAGAGGCAAGGATGGAAAAAGAGGAACAAGTCAGCTCGAACGGCTCCGCCCATGGCATGACCGTGCGCGAGGCCGGCAAGAAAGGCGGCGATGCCGTGCGCAAAAAGTACGGACCGTCGTTCTACGAGGAGATCGGGCGTAAAGGCGGCGAGCGCACCAAAGAGCGCCATGGCGCCGGATTCTACGGCGCGATCGGCCAGAAAGGCGGCAACGCCGTCAAAGACAAGTATGGGACCGGCTTCTATGAGGAGATCGGGCACAAAGGCGGACAGAAAGTCAAGCGCCTGATCGAAGAGGCGAAGAAGGCCGCTTCCTAACAGCGGGTCGAAGCGCGGCGCGAGGACCAAAAAAGCGGTCCTCGCGCTTTCTCTTTATATAAAGGGTATAAGTGCCCGCATGACGCTCGACACCATCAACACCAAAGCCGTCGATCCGCAAGACATGATGGGCGCAATCCTGTCGCTGCCCGAGCAATGCCAGCGCGCCAAAAAGATCGCACTCGACGCGGAGATCTCGCCGCCCGCCACCGCCGCGTTCGGCAACGCCGTGATCGCGGGGATGGGCGGTTCGGCCATCGGCGGCGACCTGTTGCGCGCGATCTACCAACCGGTCTTACGCGTGCCCGTCGAAGTCTCGCGCGACTATCATCTGCCAGGCTACGTCGACAGTCGCTCGCTCGTCATCATCGCCAGCTACTCGGGCAATACCGAAGAGACGCTCTCGGTCTACGCCGGAGCGCGCGCGGCCGGCGCGACCATCGTCGCAGTGACTACTGGTGGCGAACTGCAAAAACGCGCTACCGACGATGAAGTGGCGACGATCGTCATACCGGGCGGCTTGCAGCCGCGGGCGGCGCTCGGCTATTCCTTCATTCCGCTGATCGCGATCGCTGTGCGCTTTGGTCTCATGCCGGAGACGGAGCTCGAGGACATCGACGGCGCGATCGCCGCGCTCGAATTCGTACGCGATAACAGCGCGCCCGATATCGCACAAGCGGACAACCGCGCGAAGCAGCTCGCGGCGAGTTGGCAGAACATGATCCCCGTGATTTATGGGTCGCAAGGCGAGCGCGGCGTCGTCGCCTATCGCTGGAAGACCCAGATCAACGAGAACGCCAAGGCGCTCGCCATCGCCAACGTGCTGCCCGAGCTCGACCACAACGAAGTGGTCGGATGGAGCGGCGAACACGGCCAGGCCGCCCCGCAACGTGAGCTAGCGGTCGTCTTTCTACGCGACGATCGCGAGCCTGCGGCGATCCGGCGCCGCGTCGAACTCACGAAGAAGCTCGTGGAAAAACACGCTGCGAGCGTCAGCGAGGTTTGGGCTCAGGGAGATAGTACGCTCGCGCGTGCGCTGTCGCTCGTCTATCTCGGCGACTTCGCGTCGTGCTATCTCGCGTATGCGTATGGCGAGGATCCGACGCCGGTCAAGGCTATCGATTGGTTGAAGGGCGAGCTGGCAAAGGCTGGCCGACCTTAGAGATCGACTGACCGGTCGTGATCATGCCGGTCACAAGATTCGCGGTCATGTGATTTGTTTTGGTCTGGATGCCTTGATAGAGCACGTCGGTGTCGCCAGGGCAGTTAAGCATCTGCGTGCCGTTGTTCCAGACCAATGACTGCGTATAGAAGTGTTGTGGCTGGGGCAAACCGACCGACCACACGCGGACGCCCTTGTCGGCGGAATAATTGAGACTGCGCGTATCCACGGTGATCTCGCCGGCGATAATGCGGTACATCGGGCGGCCGCGCAGGTAGTAGGTTGCAGTCGCGTTGTGGTAGGTCTGCACCGCGCCGTCAGTGCTGAACTCCGCCTTGTCGGCGCCGAACAGCCAGCTCGTCTTGCCGTCGTGCTCGCCCTGGCCGCTGATTCCGTTGATGACGATCTTCGCGTCCGTGGTTGCCGGAACCAGATCGGGCGTCATCAACCCGGCGATCAATAGGACGACGATCGAGACTCCCACCACGGCGCCTACAGTGCCCAGCCATAAGGACCACCGCTTTGCTGCGTATTCCAAGAACGCGTGCATGCTCAGGCTCATCGTCGAGGTTTCTTCTCCGCGGCCGGTCGCACCACCGCTGCCACGAGCAACGCGAAGACGGCGAGCACCTCCAGCCAAGCGGCGCCGAAGCGCACGTAGGGCGTGTCGATGGGAGCGCCGATGTTCGCGACGAGCACGCCGCGCGTATCTAAAGGAAGTTGAGAGATCAGCCTGCCGCGCGGATCGATGAATTGCGAGATACCGGTGTCCGCGCCGCGCACGACCCACCGGCCGGTTTCGACCGCGTCAATCGCGGCAAGATCTGCGTGGATCACGGGACCAGACGTGTTGCCGAACCAGGCGTCGTCGGTGATGATCAACAGTGAGGTCGCGCCCAGCAACACCGTTTGCCTCGCATACGATGAGTACGCCGATTCAAAACAGATCAGCGGTCCGAACCGGTTGTCCTCGACGCGCAGCAACTGAGCTCCCGGGCCGTGCGTGAACGTGGAAGCTTGATCGAAGCCGGGGAAGCGGCGGAACAACCAATCGAGCGGCAAGTACTCCGCGAACGGTACGAGGATGTGCTTACGATAGACGTCGCCGAGCTGGCCCAGCGGATCCATCGTCATGACGATATTGTACGTCTCGCCACGCGCCGGTGAGTCGACCGTGCCGGCGAGCAGCCAGATGTGCTGCTCGCGCACGATGGCTTGCAGCTGGCTGAAGATCTCGGGTTTTTCGAGCGGAAAGTCCGTGATCGCGGTTTCCGGCCACACGACGATGCGCGCGCCGGTGGCCGCGGCGCGCCGCGTCAGCGACCCGTAGGTCGACATCGTCTCCGCAAAACGCGCCGGGGACCACTTGACGCGCTGTGAGATGTTGCCTTGGACGATCGCCACCCGCGTGGTTGCGGGCGGAAGCTTAACGGTCGTGCGCACCTGAGTGCCGATTGCGACGGCAACGACGAGCAAACCGAGCGCAGCCGCGCCCGTGACGCGCGTACGCCGGTCGCCGAACACGAGCCCTGCGACCGCTCCGTTGCAGAGCGCGATGATCGCCGTCAGGCCGTAAATGCCGGCATATGCAGCCATCGGCAGTAAGAACGAGACATGCGGTGCGATCGCGCCGAGCTGCGCGAACGGCATGCTCGCCTCGCCGTTGGTGCGGATCGATTCAGCGATGAGCCACGCCGCCGGCGCCGCGAACACCATCGGCGCGCTGAAGCGGCCGCGCGCAAGCAGCGACATCGCGATCGCGCCGAGCGCGGCGAACAAGCTCTCGATGAACGACAGCAACCCAATCGCGACAAAGCGCGCGTTGCCGATCTCATCGCCAAGCGAGAAGATCATCCACTTGTCTACGATTAGAAAGAAAATTGTGCATGAAAGCACGCACCAACCAAGCGCGGCTTTCCAGGACGAGGTCGACCACAACCAGAACAGGGGCGCGAAGGCGACGAACGCGAGCGGCCAGACGTTGTATTTCGGAAACGCGGCAGCCGCGGCCACCGGGCACACGATCGCCACCACCAAGCGCAAAAGAAATGAAGTCCGCTCAGCCACGCCGTTCACAGTTCGCGCCGTTGCGCGCCGCGTCCGCCCTGCTCGCAGCGGCGTTCATGGCGTCATGCGGCCGCGGGCCACTGACACCGCCGCCGATCACTGTGGCGGGCGGCACGATCCAATTCCAATTCACCGTGGCCGGTTCGATCACGCAAGCCGCAGGCGACTACATCATCGCGGTGAACGCAGTGACCTCGTCGGGCACAAGCGTCAATCCCGGCGAGCCGGCCGGAATGCCGACCGTCGCCGAGGCGCAAGCCGGCTCGTTCACCCATTGGGACCAGCAGTTCGTCTACGGCTTTGACACAGTCGCGCAGCCCAACGGCTTCAACTACTCGTACAAGACCGTGGGTACGGGTGGCATCGTGACCTTCATTCCCATCATCTTGACGAGCCAGCAGTTCATTTTTAATCCGCAGATCTCAACGGGCTCCGGCGTCAACAACACCTTTTCGATCCAACTGCCGATCGCTTCGTTCTCTATCCGCTCGAACCCGAACGGCACGAATCCGCCGACGGTGACGACCCCACCGGCGGTGCTGCTGCACGTCAACTACATCACCACGGACAACACCGTCAACCATACGCCCCAAGATCAGCTCGGCTGCTGCAGCCTGCTCACGAGCGGTTTTGACTTGGTGGTCGATCTCACGACCAAAACCACGTATTTCAACCAGCTCACCACGCCGCCGACGAAGTCGGGTCCCTCGAACCCGAACCTGTTCATCACCGGTGGCCAGATCATCGTCACGCCCGCGCGCTAAGAGACGGACCTCGTGGTGCGGCGCGTTACGGCGAGCCGAAGCTCTGCGGCAAGATCGAATTTCCTGTCAGTCCGAAGTTGACGGCCTGCGACGGGAATGCGAGCAGCGCGAACGACACATCAAGCTCGTGCAGCGCCTGCCGATACGCCAACCTGATCTGATAGCAATCGTTAACCGTATGGGTCAGGAAGTAGTTCTGACCTTGCAGGCCGTGCAGCTTGAAGTCGTAGTTGCCCAAGAACTGCAGGTAGTCGTCGCGGCCGATGGGCGTCGAAAACGTGATCTGCAGTGGTCCGTATCCGGTTCCGTGCGGGTCGTACGAGTCGCCGAGCAGCACGTTGGAATTCGGCGATGGCGACACGTTGAGCTGGTAGTTGATCGAGCCAAGGAACTTGTTCTTGAAATCGTAGTTCGTCGTCGCGGTGAAGCGATACGCGCTTCCATTATAGATGTTGAGGTTCTCGTTGATCTGGTCGTAGCCGACGAGCAGGTCGTATGCGGGCATCGGCGTGAAACCGCGCACGCTCTGCATCTGGTAGGCGAGCGTGTTGTCGGCGTGATTGCCGAAGAACTTCTCGAGCGAGAACTGCTCGGTGATCGCGCCGCGCTCGTCGCCGGTGCCATAGATATCTTGGCGGACTCCGACCAGCCCCGAAACCGTGACGCTGTCGCCGAAGCGGTAGAGCGCGGTGCCGGCTTGGCCGTTGAGCTCGTAACGGGCGGTCGTGATGTCGTCGAAGCCGTCGTCGTAGACGCCGTCGATGAGGCTCAGCTGGATCGGTAAACGAATCGAGCTGATGTTGAACGGACGGCTGCGGATCGTCAGCTCCGGAACTTTTTGCAGGCCTACCACCGGTTGCACCGTCTCGCTTGTCGCCGTCGTGTCGCTCGTCTGGCCGTGATCGGTCGAGACGAGAAGATCGGCGTCAAATGCGCGCGCCGAGTACCGCGTATCGCTTTGGAAGATCACCGAGCGCGAGTTCGACGTCGACTCGAACGGCGTGCCCGAGCCGAACACAGAATTGTTGTACTGGAGCTGCAGCGACACGTTTTCAGAGAAGATCGGCGAGAACGAGATATTATGGTTGAAGAGCGCACCAACCGAGCTCGAAGGGCCGGTCGAGGTGATCGTGCCGCCGTAGCTCGTGGTGCTGCGTGCGCCCGTGTGCACGACGTTGACGTTCGCCGATAACGTCGGCGGAATCGATGTGATCAGCGACTGGCTCACGTAGCTCGCGTTCGCCGACAGGGTGACGTGATGCGAGAAGACGCGCTCGTACGTCAACGTGGACGTCAACGAATTGCGCACGCCCGTGTTCAGGAATTGAGAGTTGTTGCTGTGCAAGTCGTAGATCGAGAATTCACCCGACCCCATCCCGTCGCGGCGCGCGAAGTACAGATCGACGCCCAGACCGATGCCGGCCTTTTGGTAGAAATCGATGTGATACGTGCCGTAAAAGAACGAACTCGAATAGAAGTTGATGTAGTTCTTCAAGAACACCCCATAGATCGAGTTGTAGCCGATGCGTGGGGCGATCGCGGTCTGGCGCCGTTGGCCCTCGGGCGTGAGTGGAATGACCAAGATGCCGAGCCCGGCGACGAGAAACTTACCAAGGTAGAGCGCCGGGCCGTGCGCGACGAGCCGGTCGTTTGGCCGGATCTCGATCTCCTTGCCGGTGACGTGGTAGGCGACGTGATTGAGCGCGCACGTCGTCACCCAGCCGCGTTCGAGCACCGCGTGGCCGTTGTGGTCGATCGTGATGCGCTCGCCCTTGTAGTACACGTAGCCGTGGATGCGCTCGGATTGGAAGGCGACGGCTGATGTTTGACCCTGCACGCCGTCCATGATGATCCGGTCACGGGCGACGTCGTACTGGAGCGCCTGGGCGACCGCCGTGTCTCCATTTGCGGCGACATAGTGAACGTTGCCGATCGCGTGGATCGTGCGCGTCGCCGCGTCGTAGTGCGCGCGCTGCGCGGTGATGCTCGCGTCTCCTGACACGATGAGCACGTGCCCGTCGGCGTCCATGTCACCTTCGGCGTTGCCGTAGAGACGATCGGCGGTGAGGCGGCCGAAGCCCGGCGGAGGCGACGGCGGCGCTTCGGTTTCTTGGATGACCGGCGCTTCCGAGCCGCCGGGCGCCGGCGTGATCAGCGGCCGCACTAGAGAGGGATACGAGTCCGGATCCGGCACGCCGGTCGGCGTTGCCGCCGGCGTTTGCGGCACCGCCGTCGGCGGCGCCACCGGCATGAACGTCGCGCCCGGCGATCCGGTCGGCAACGGCGTGATCGATTCAAAGGGCGCCGGCGTGATCGACCCGGACGGCAGCGGAGTGATCGATTCGCTCGGCAGCGGTGTCGCAGATGCCAGCGGCGCCGGCGTTGCTGACGCACTGGCGGAAGGCGTGGGCGTGGGTGACGGTTCTGGTTGTGCGAGCGCGCGCAGCGGCGCGACGATCAAGACCGCAAGCAGGGCTGCGGCAGCCGGTCCGTACAGGCTGTTGCGTCCACGGCGCAACGGGTAGTTAACGTTCCTCGAGCAGCAGCAAGACGAGGCCGGCAGAACCCATGATGATATTGGGCGCCCATGCTGCGAGCACGGGCGGCATCGCCCCGCTCTTACCCAAAGCATTCGTTGCGGCCATGATGAGATAGTACCCAAGCAGGATCACGATCGCGAAGATCGCCGCCACGCCGCGACCACGCTTGCCGAAGCGGATGCCCATCGGCAGGGCGATAAGCACGCCGATCAGGCAAGCAGCCGGCATCGCATATTTCTGCTGCAGCGACATCTCAAGCTGCGTGACGTCCTGACCGCCGGTCTTCAAGTTCTGGATCTGCAGGCGCAGCTCGCGCGAGTTCGTCTCGAACGCGCTTTGCGGCGAGTACAACAAGCTCGTATCGCCGAGCGGGAACTCGAGCGAGTTGAAGTGTTTCACCTGCGTCACGGTGCCTTGATAGCCGGTCGTGGTGACGACGCCATCCTCGAGCACGAGCTTTCCGCCGACCTGACGTCCGGTTTTTGCCGTCAGGGTCTCAGGCCAGTAACCGGATCCGATGTTGAACACCTGGACGTTGTGCATGACGCCGGTGCCTGAGTCGACCGACTGGATGTAGATCACGTGCTGGCCGTCAGTCGTGCGGAAGAACTGATATGGTTGGATGATCGCTTGCGTCGAGTGGAATGCGATCTGCCGGAAAAGCTCGACCGACTTGGCCTGCGAACGGGGTGCGATCTCCTCGTTGATCCCGAACGCGATGAGCGTCATGACGATGCCGAGGATGAAGCACGGCAATGCGATGCGCTGCAGGCTGATTCCGCTCGTGCGCATCGCGGCGATCTCGTTGTCGGCGGCGAGCCGTCCAATGCCCAGCAAGATGCCGAACAGGCACGAGAACGGCAAGATGAGATACATCAGCGCAGGCAGCTGCAGTGCGAGGTACTTGGCGATCAGGAATGCCGGTACGCCCTTGTTGATGACGTAGTCGGCGGCCAAGAACAGCGAATTGATGATCATGAACAGCGTGAACGCGAGGATCGCGAAGCCGAACGGTGCGAGCAGTTCGCGCGCCATGTACCAGTCCAGGATCGACAACCCGAAGTAACTGCGGCCGCGGCCACGTTGGGGTGCTCCATGGCCTGCAGAAATCCAGTCGAGACGCTGCTGCGCATCGACGTGGGGCGCTGCGGGTTCACGAAGCGTGGTCGAACGCGAAATCGGAGGTTCGAAGGCGCCGAACATCAGGCGCCCTTACCTACTTGGTCGCGGCCGGCGCGCGGTACAGCGTGAGCACGTTGCTGACATACGCGCCGGTCTCGGCATACGGCGGGATGCCCTTGTAGTGCGCAACCGCGCCGGAGCCGGCGTTGTACGCCGCCAGCGCAAGGGAGATGTTCCCGTTGTATTCGCGCAAGAGATCGCTTAGGTGCTTGGTGCCGGCTGCCACGTTCTGCTCGGGGTCCCACGGATTGGAAATACCCAACGAGTGTGCGGTACCGGGCATGAGCTGCATGAGTCCCATGGCCCCGGCAGTTGAAATCGCGGATGGGTCGCCGCCCGACTCAACGGCGATAACCGCCTTGACGAGGTTCGGGTCGACGTGGTTCACCTTGGACTGCTGGTCGACGATGTGTGCCAGGCGCGATGCCGGCATGCTGTGCGGACCTTCGCTGAACGGCAAGAATCCGCCGCCGCTGCAGCCGGCCAGGACCGCCGCTGCCACGACCGGCATCGTCCGCACGAACGCGCGTATGGAATCCGCCAACAGCCGAGCACTCCTTCCAGATCGGTAGTAGGTGACCGTTCAACGTCCCGCCAGACTCTACATCTTACTAATATCGGCTGCACGCAAGGCTTAACCGGCCTCACACCTAGCGCGCACGCGCGGAGTGAGGCATGCGGGATTGCGTGTGAGGTTGGGGCTTTTTACGTCCGCGTCCGGCGGCCGGCCACTGTTTTGTAGCAGTCCTGACAATACACCGGTTTATCGGGGCGCGGTGAGAACGGGACTTGCGTCGCGACCCCGCACTGCGAACAGATCGCATCGTACATCGTTCGCTCGCCGCTGCTCGCCGAGCGATCGCGCTTGCGCGCCTGCCTGCAGCTTGGGCAACGGGCAGGTTCGTGCTCGAAGCCTTTTTGTGAGTAGAATTCTTGTTCGCCCACCGTGAAGATGAACTCTGAACCACAATCGCGGCAGGTCAATGTGCGATCTTGCAGTGCCACTTAAAGCTCTCAGTTCCACCATCCGGAAAAACGTGATGAACCTCGCAGCCATGGTGAGAGGCCGCGAAGCGTGAAAAAACTCTAGCACAAAGTCCGGCCCCAAGCAACCGTGCAGGCCGCGCCGTCCGCCCACGCGTAACAGCTTAAGCCTATGAGTGCGTTTGCATCCCGCGCAACCTTCGCCGCCCTCGCGCCGGCGATCGCCGCCCTGGCCCTGAACATGCAGCCGGCACTAGCCATGCCGCCGACCGTCGGCACACGAGCGCCGGACTTCTCGCTGTCGACTCCGGACGGCAAAGTCGTCCAGCTGTCGTCACTGCGTGGCAACGTGGTCGTCGTCAATTTCTTCGCGACTTGGTGTCCGCCGTGCCGCGCCGAAACGCCCGACCTCGTTTCTCAAGAGGCGTCATTCGCGCAACGCGGCGTGAAATTCGTCGGCGTCGACGTCAAAGAGTCGGGGTCGCTCGTTCAAGAGTTCGCAGCCGCCAAGGGCATCCATTATACGCTGGTGCTCGATAAAGACGGCAAGGTTAATGAAGCGTACGACGTGCGCGCGATTCCTACGACGTACGTGATCGGCCGCGATGGCAAGATCGTATATCGCCAAGTCGATCAATTGTCGGGCACGGTGCTCGCGTCCGCACTGACGGACGTGCTGGCCGGCCGCGTGCCGAACCAAAGCGAGCTGGGACGCCGTTTCGCGTCGGCTGCGGGAACCGGCACCCAAGCGGTCACGTCGTCGGTTGACGCGGCCCGCGCGACGCACGATGCCGCGGCCCAGATGGCCGATCTGAACCGCGCCATCACGGCCGGGACGGCCGCGAACAAATCGCTTGACGACCTGCAGAACCAAGACGATCAGTCGGCGATCAATTATTGGGAGGCCACGACCGAGCGTGACGCGCTCGGGCTGGCTCTTGCAAGCGCGTACGAGACGCGTGCAAAGCTCGACCCGACACGCGCGAAGTCCAACAGCGATTTGGAGCAAGCTGCTCTGCTGCGCGGTCAGAACGCGGAAGATCAAGAGCACTTCATGCAAGCCGAGACATACTACAAGCAAGCCGCACAGCTCGAGCCGAAAGATACGAAGGCATACGACGGCATCTATCTCGCGGCATACGAACTGCGCGATTATGCTACGTCAGGTGCTGCCGCGCAGACCGAGACGCGTATCGCCCCTGCTGACCCTGAAAGCTGGCTCACGCTGGCATCAGCGCTCAATTCGCTTAAAGAGTATGATGGCGCGCTGGCTGCCGAGCAACAGGCGCTTGTGCTCGCGTCGCACGCATACGCCATGCATCCTCTGAAGAAGAACGCCGCCTACGAGGTCGGACGCGTGTTCCTCAAGACCGGGCGAACGCAGATCCTTGCCGGCAAAGATGACGACGCCAAACTATCGTTGGCGAGCTCGTCGATTCTGGCTCCTGGCACGATCGTCGCCCAACAGGCGCAGGAGCAGTTCGCTGCGCTGTCACCGCAGCCGGTCTATGTTGCGGTGTCTGGTGCGGACCAGGTCAAGACCAATGGAACGCAACCGGCGAAGCTGTGGGTGACCGTGCGCAATCCGGCAGCGGAGCCGCGCATGGTGCACCTTGCCGCCGTCAACGTGCCCAAGAGGTGGGTGTTGTCGTTCTGCTACGACAAGGTCTGCGATCCGTACAAGAGCGACGTGTCGCTCGCGGCGAACGCGACGCGCCGCGTCGAGTTGCAGGTCGTGCCGCTTTCGCCTGTTGCTGGAACGTGGAACATGCAACTGGCGCCGGGCGGCGTCGATCAGATGGATGTGACCGTCGATGGCAAGTCGACGAAAGCGAGCATCACGGTCCTCGCTTCCTAACCTCTGCGCGGCTGCGCGGCCGCCCATCGTAGCAAAAACCGACCGCAGGCGTGACGCAGGCGGTCGGTTCGCTTTCGTCCCAGCATCGAACAGCTGTGTCCCACTTTACAAGTTGCCGATAAGTGGGGTATAGTGGGTCAAAGTGGCTCACTGTGGGGCGTGGCACCTTTGTTATGAGCGGTCTCCCGAAGTTCACGGGACAGTTCGAACATTCTCTAGACGAGAAGGGACGCTTGACGATTCCCGCTCGTCTTCGCTCGCGTCTGGGCGAGCACTTCGTGCTGACGATTGCACCGCCCGAGCCGTGCCTAGCCATGTATCCGGAAGCCGCGTGGTCGGACTTCTGCGCCAAGCTCGAGAGCGCGCCGCGCAAAGACGCGCAATACCGGACCTTCGTGCGCCATCTTTTCGCACACACCGAAGAAGCCAGTCTGGATGCACAGGGGCGTCTTTTGATCCCGCCGGCGCTGCGCGAGTATGCGCAGCTGGATCGCGACGCGGTGCTCGTCGGCGCGTTGACGCGCATCGAGATGTGGTCCGCCGCAGCCTGGCGTTCCGCCAGCGGCGCACCGGAGCGCATGGCCGACCTGATGACCGAACTTGGACTCTATTGATCATGCGCCCGTCATGCTTGACGAGACGCTCGACCTGCTCGCCCCAGCAGCGCGCGAAAGTGCGGTTCCGCTCTTCGTCGACTGCACGTTCGGCGCAGGCGGTTTGTCGCGTGCGCTTCTCGAGCGCATACCCGGCTCGCGCGTTATCGCGCTTGACGCCGACCCTAACGCAGTGGCGCGGGCGGAGGTACTCGCGACCGAATACCCCCGCCGCGTCACCCCGATCCATGCCAACTTCGCCCGGCTGCGCGAAGTGTTGGCCGAGCTTGAGGTCGCCGGCGTGAGCGGCATCGCCTACGACCTCGGGCTCTCATCGCTGCAACTGGCCGACGCAGCGCGCGGTTTCGCATTTGCCGCTAAAGGCGACCTCGACATGCGCTTGGATCCGACCTCCGACGCGGCGACGGCCGCGCAGTTGCTCGCGACCGCGCGCGAAGGCGAGATCGCGAACATCATCTTTGAATTCGGCGACGAGCGCAACGCGCGGCGCATCGCGCGCGAGATCGTCAAGCGCCGCGAACGCTCTCCGCTGCGCACCACCTCTGACCTCGTGGCTGCAGTGCTCGCCGCGCAACCGCGAAGAGCGCACAGCCGGCGCGGCGGCATCCACCCGGCCACGCGCACGTTCCTCGCGCTGCGCATCGCCGTCAACGAAGATCTCGACCGGCTGGCGCACAGCCTGCAAGAGGCGATCGAGTGCGTCAAGCCCGGCGGCCGCATTGCTGTGATCAGCTTCCATTCCGGCGAGGATCGCGTGGTCAAGCATCAGTTCGCCGCGTGGCGCCGCAGCGGCACCGCCGACACGCTGACGCGCAAGCCGCTCACGCCGACACAGACCGAGATCGTGGCGAACCCGCGCAGCCGCAGCGCGAAGTTGCGAGCGATCGAGCGCGCGCAGCCGCTGCACAGGAGCGCCTGACGTGCGCGCCGCCACCGCGTTCAAGCTGGAATTCGACCGCCGCCTCGCGCCGCCGCCGCGCAACATGCGCCGCAACGCGCCGGCGCCACGCGCCTCACGCCGCAAAACCGCATTGGTTTCGCGCATCGTCGCGCTCGGCGCGATTCCGATCGCGCTCTTGTGCGGATACGTCGGACTGAACGCCGAGCTGATCGCGCAAACGTATCGCCTGAACGCCGACCAGCAACTGAAGGTTCAGCTCGTGCAGTCTGACGATGCATTGCACCAACGTCTTGCGCAGGCACAATCGGTCGCGCGCTTGGAAGCGGCAGCAGCGGCGTTGCACATGAAAGAGCCGGCGTCGGTCGCGGTCATCACGCTGCCCGCAGCAAGCACCAAGCCCACGACCACGGCGTTCGCCGCGGAGCTCGCGAGCTTCAAGCGCTTGTTCGCGGCGCGGTAAGGCGCCCGGCCCCGTGAAGGAAAAGGAACGCAGCCGCTTACGCGCGCGCGCGATATTCGTGTTCTGGGTATTCTTTTTCGTGGCAGCGCTGCTCGTCGCGCGTCTGTATCGCGTCCAAGTGCACGACGGCGCTGCACTTGCGTCGATCGCCGTCGACCAGCATCGCGCCGAGTATCCCGTAAGCGGTCAGCGCGGAAATATCGTCGACCGCTTCGGGGTCGTCTTCGCGGGCACGTCGCCCGCCGTGCAGATCTTCGCGCAGCCACCCGACGTCGCCAACCCGCACGCGACCGCGCTCGCGCTCGCGCCACTGCTGCACCGCCCGGCCGGCGCGCTCGAGCGCGACCTGACGTCGCACGCGACGTTCGTGTATCTCGACCGCATGCGGCCCAAAGCGCTTGGAGATCGCATCGATAGTCTTGGTCTGCTCGGCATCGGCACGAGCGACGAACCGACCGGCCTGCGCGTCGATCCGCAAGGACGCATCGGATCGACGGTCGTCGGTTTCACCGGCATCGATAATCAGGGTCTTGCGGGCATTGAAGTAGCTTTCAACGACGTCTTGGCCGGCAAGCCAGGCGAAGTCGTCGAGGAGACGGATAGTCAATCGCGGCCCCTGCCGTTTGGCCGACGCGTCATCCAAAACGCTGTGACCGGCGATACCGTCGTGCTGACGATTGATCGTGCGTTGCAGCTCGCCGCTGAGGACGTGCTGGCCAAGACCGCTTCGGAATACAGCGCGCGCAGCGCGAGCGCGATCGTGCTGCGTGCGAGCACGGGTGAGATCCTCGCGCTCGCCAACTGGCCGAACTACGATCCGAACCACTATGCTGCGTTTTCGCAAGACTCATATAAGGATCGCGCGATCGCAGATCCGTACGAACCCGGCTCGACGTTCAAACTCGTGACCGCCACCGCGGCGATCGACTCGGGCCGCGTCAGCTTGGAGGACACGTTTCCGGCTGAGAACGCGATCGACATCGGCGGCTACGTGATCCACAACGCCGACGATGGGCTGATGTCGTCAGGCCATTCGCGCGAGACGCTGTCCGACATCGTCACCTATTCGCACAACGTCGGCGCAGCGGAGGTCGCGATGCGCGTCGGCAAGCGCACGATGGGCGACTATATCCGGCGTTACGGACTTGACGACGTCAGCGGCGTCGATCTGCCCGGCGAGAGTCCAGGCATCATCGATCCACCCGATCAGTGGTACGGATCGCGCGTCGCGACGATCGCGTTCGGTCAAGGCGTTTCGGTGACGGCGCTTTCTCTCGCGCGCGCCTATGCGGCGATCGCAAACGGCGGCATGCTGATGCGCCCGCTCATCGTGCGCGAGCTCCGCGATCCGCAAGGCCGCGTCATCCAACGCTACGAGCCTCAGGCTGTGCGGCGCGTTATGCGCCCGCAAACAGCCGCCGTGCTGCTGACGATGCTGCGCAACGTCGTCAAGCGCGGCACGGGAACGAACGCGCAGATCCCTGGCTTTGCGGTCGCCGGCAAGACGGGCACCGCGCAGATCGTCGAGAACGGGCACTACGAGCTGGGCGAATACGTCGCGTCATTCATCGGCATCGTGCCCGCGGATAAACCGCAATACGTCGTGCTGATCAACGTCGAGCGGCCGCGCGGCGCGTACTACGGCGGCATCGTCGCGGCCCCGGCCTTCCGCGAACTCGCGCGCCGCGTGCTGTGGCGAGAAGGCATTCTGTCTCGCCGAGTGGAGAGCGACGTCGCAACCGACTCGAGCGCCAGAAACCGCACGCACGCCGGCGCCGCCCGCGAGGCGCGCCCGGCCGTTCAGGGGAATACGTCCCCGGCACAACAATGACACATCCGATGCCGACACTGCTCCGGCGCTTGCTCGCCGGCGTCGGCGACGCTCGTGTGAGCGGCGACTTGGACGTCCTCATCACGTCGATCTCAATCGACTCGCGCCGGATCGAACGCGGCGCGCTGTTCGCGTGTTTGCACGGGTTGCGCGATGACGGTCATGCGCACGCCGCCGGCGCGGTCGCAGCCGGCGCTTCGGCGGTCCTCGCAGAACGCGACCTCGATATCGGAACCGTGCCGCTCATCGTCGTGCCGTCGGTGTTGGCGGCGTTGTCGCCGATCGCGGCGCAACTGTGGTCCAATCCGAGCCACGCGTTGACGTGTGTCGGTGTGACCGGGACGAACGGCAAGACGACGACGACCCATATCGTCGAGACGATAGCGCGGTCAGCTGGGCGCGCGTTCGGCCTGATCGGTACGCTGGGCGCACGCCTCAACGACAAATTCTCGGTCGATCTCGAGCACACGACGCCGTACGCGCACGATCTCCAAGCGTTGCTCGCACGGTTTCGCGCAGCGGGCGCAGCGGGCGCGGTCTTAGAGGTCTCTAGCCACGCGCTTGCGATGCACCGCGTTGACGACGTCGAGTTCGACGTCGTCGCGCTGACAAACATCACCCACGACCACCTGGATTTCCACGGCAACTTCGAAGAGTACGCGCGCACGAAGCGCCGCCTGTTCGAGATGGCTCAAACCAACCGCACGAAGCGGCTGGCCACGTGCGTGCTCAACCTCGACGATGCCGAGGGTCGACGCCTTGCGGGAGAGCTTCCATCAGCGCTGACCTATGGCGTGAACAGCAGCGATGCTGCGCTGCGCGCGATCAACGTCGAGCTGTTCGCTGACGGCTCGCGCTTCTCGGTGCCGGCGCTGCGACCGGCGCCGTTCACGATGCGTTTGCCCGGTCCGTTCAACGTCGCAAATGCGATGGCCGCCATCGCGATTGCAACCGCGCTCGACATCGACGTCGAAGCGATCGCCGATGGTCTGCTATCGACTGCCACGGTGCCGGGCCGCATGACGCAAGTACCGGCCGAGCGCATTGGTGTTTACGTGGACTACGCGCACACGCCCGACGGTTTGCGCAACGTGCTGCAAGCCGCGCGTGCGCTGACCGAGCATCGGGTGCTCTGCGTCTTCGGTTGCGGCGGCGATCGGGATCCACTCAAGCGTCCGGTCATGGGCCGCATCGCGCGCGAACTTTCCGATCACGTCGTTCTCACGAGCGACAATCCGCGCTTCGAGGATCCGCAATCTATCATCGCCGACGTGCTGGCCGGCATGAGCGGTGATGGCGCCACATATACGGTGGTGCCAGACCGTGCTGCAGCGATCGAGAATGCAATCGCGCTCGCGGAGCCCGGCGATGTCGTCGTCATCGCGGGGAAGGGTCACGAGGCCTATCAGCTCGTGCGCGGCGAGCGCTTGCCGTTCTCCGACGTCACCACAGCCCAAGCCGCGATTCGCAAGGTTGGCGCATGAGCCGATTGACGCTGGCGCGTTTTGTCGACGCCGCGGCCGGAAAGCTCCGGAGCGCGACACCCACCGACGAGTTGCCGTTCATTCCGAGCACCGACAGCCGGTCGCTGCGACCGGGCCAAAGCTTTGTCGCGCTCCGCGGCGAGCACTACGACGGCCATCATTATATACAGGCGGCGTTGGACGCGGGTGCGGCGGCGCTCGTGGTCGACCAGCCGGAGCAGGTTCCGGCTGGCGTCGCGGTCCCGCTCGTCGTCGTCGAGGACACCAAGACCGCATACCTGCTCGGAGCCGCTGCCGCGCGACGGCGCGCGGCTCGCACGACGCTTCTAGCGATCACCGGCAGCGTCGGCAAGACCACGACCAAGACATTCGCGGCGCAGCTCATCGGCCGCTATCGGCGCGTTATCGCGGCTCCGTACAACGAGAACAATGAGCTCGGCGTGGCGCACTTGTGCTACGCGATCGGCGATGGCGTCGACGTTGCGATCGCCGAATTCGGCGCGCGCCACCCGGGTGAGATCGCACAACTCGTGCATATCGCCGCACCGGACGTTGGCGTGCTCGTCAACGTTGGCGAAGCGCATATGGAATTTTTCGAAAGCCGCGAGCAGCTCGCACGGACGAAGTTCGCGATCTTCTCCGGCGGAGCGCGAGCTGTCTGCAACGCGGGCGACGAGTGGACGCGGCGGCTGGCGGCCGAAGCTGGATTGGCCGAGCGTGCGATGTGGGTGCGGCTATGCGGTGAACCCGAAACCGCGGGCTTGGCGCTCGAGGCAGGCGAGCCGCGGGATGGACGGGTGGCGCTTTCACTTGGCGCATCGCATGCATTCGCGCGCTGGCACCTCGTCGGCGAGCACCATTTGCGCGACGCTATGCTCGCGGCCGCCGCAGCAGTGCAGTGCGGTTTGTCGTTCGAGGAAGCGATCGAAGGGCTTGGCGATCTGCGGCTGCCGCCGGGTCGCTTCGAGCTGCATACCCTGGCGCAGGGTGCCACTGCAGTCTACGACGCCTACAACGCGAGCCCGACATCGGTGAAGCACGCGCTGCACACGTTCACTGCGCTACCGGGCCGGCGGCACATCGCTGTGCTCGGCAGCATGGCAGAGCTCGGTTCCGCGGCGCGCGTCGGCCACGAAGGAACTGGCGCTGAGGCTGCGCGCGCAGGCGTCGACGAGCTGTACTGCGGCGGCGATCATGCGCAGACGCTCGCGCAAGGCGCGCTCGCTGCCGGTCTTGCGCCGACTGCCGTGCACACATATGTGACGAACGCCGAGATCGCGCAGACGTTGAACGAGCGGTTGCGCGAAGGCGACGTGGTGCTGCTCAAGGGATCGCGCGTCCAGCGCATGGAGGAGATTCTCGACGCTCTCCTGTCTGCACGATCCAGCGCAACGCCGACAGCCAACGCCTTCGCCTCACCTCACGGCGAGATTTCGGGAGATTTAGGACTCGCCGTTCCTTCAGCGGCTCTCGCCGCTTCAGAGGGTTCGTCTTTCGGCGTTGGCCGCTCGGCGTTTCGCGCACTGCACGTCGATCAAACCCCATCGTTCAAGATTGAAGGCGAGGGGGTGCCCGAGGGTATCGTCGCGTTGCCCGTGCGTACGCCGCTCGTCAAATCGGGCGATGATATCGCGCGACTTGTCGCCGACGCAGTGCGCGGCATCGCTGCGCCGGGCGACGTCGTGTGCGTCTCCGAGACCGCGGTCGCTATCGCGCAAGGACGATCGATCCGAGCAGAAGCCATCCGTCCAAGTCTGCTCGCTCGTGTGCTGGCGGATCACGCTGGTTCGTACGCGACGATGGCCCAGCCTGAGTCGGTGCAGCTCGTCATCGAGAACGTCGGCGCGGCGAAAGTCATGGCTGCTGCGATCGCAGGCGCTGCTGGCAGATTGGTTGGAAGGCACGGTGATTTTTATCGCATGCTTGGCTCTGCGGTCGCAGAGATCGACGGTTACACCGGAACGATGCCGCCGTACGAGCGGCACATCGTGCTCGGTCCGCAAGAGCCGCAAGCGGTCGCCGAGGCGATCGCTCGCGCGTCGGGTGCACACGCCGCTGTCGTCGACGCCAACGATCTGCACAAAGCTGAGGTGCTTGGAGCAAGTCCGCTCGTGAATGTCGAGATCGTGCGCATGTGCCTCATGGGCAATCCGCACGGCAACAGTGACCAGCAAACTCCGGTCGTCGTGCTCAAGCACCGTGCGCCTGATGGTGCGCAGAACCGATCGCCGCTGCACGAATGACGCTCTCGCCATTTGCCTCACTCATGGTCGCTTTCGGTGCCGGCGCAATCATCGCCGCGATCGTGATCCCTTTGATCATCGGCTGGCAACGCCGCCTCGCGGTCGGCCAGCAGATCTATGAAGACGGTCCGGCGAGCCACGTCGATAAGGCAGGCACTCCGACCATGGGCGGCATCGCGTTCGCGCTCGCAGCGATTACTGGTGCGCTGATCGCGCTCGCCTATGGCGAAGCGAAGACGTGGGCATGGCCCATCGTCGGCCTCGTGCTGGCAAGCGCCGCGATCGGCTTTGCGGATGATTATCTCAAGGTCACAGGCAAGCGCGCGCTCGGATTGCGCGCGCGCGCAAAATTCACCCTGTTGCTCATCGTCGCGATCGCGTTCGTCGCCTGGGCATCGACTCAGCGCGTGTACTCGGCGCAATGGTTCGGCGGGTTCGTGGTCTTGCCGCAGTGGCTGTGGTGGTTCTTGAGCATCTGCGCGATCGTCGGCGCCGCCAACGCGGTGAATCTCACCGACGGCCTGGACGGTTTGGCTGGCGGCACGGTGCTTGCGCCGCTCACGCTGTTCGGTTTCCTTTTCGCCGATACCGTGCCCGCGGCGGTCGTCGGCTCGTGCGCGGGCTTCCTTTACTATAACCGGCACCCGGCCAAGATCTTCATGGGCGACACCGGGTCGCTGGCGCTCGGTGCGCTGTTGGGCGGTCTTGCGATCGAGTACAGTTTCCTCTTGCTGCTGCCGCTCATCGGGCTCGTGTTCGTGCTCGAAGCGCTGTCGGTGATCATTCAGGTCGCGAGCTTCAAGTCGACCGGCAAACGCGTCTTCAAGATGACGCCGTTGCATCATCACTTCGAATTATCAGGTTGGCCGGAGCGCAAAGTGACCGGCGTTTTTATCGCGGCTTCGTTCTGCGCCGTGTTACTGACGTTCGGACTTTTGTTGCTGGCGCCAGGCCCACAGAATTAGATGCCGAACGACGACGCAGTGAAGCTCGCTGCCGGCGACCGCGCGTTGATCATCGGCGTCGGGCGCAGCGGCATGGCGACGGCCGCCGTGCTGCGCGACCGCGGCCTTTCCGTCACCGCTTACGACGACCAGCCGCGCGAGCGGCTGCGTGCGCAAGAGGCGACGCTCGCGCAGATCGGCGTTGCGTTCACAGACAAAAACGCTTTGACCCAAGCCGCCGAGCGCGCGGACGTCGCGATCCTCTCTCCCGGCGTGCCGCTCAACAATCCAGCGGTCCTCGAGCTGCGCCGCACGGGTTTGCTCGTGATCTCTGAGATTGAGGCCGCGTATCGCATCGCCAAGGCGCCGCTCATCGCGGTCACCGGCACCAAGGGAAAATCGACGACTACCGCGCTCATCGGGCACCTCTTGCGCAGCGCAGGTGTCTCGGCGCGCACGGGCGGCAACATCGGCAATCCGCTGATCCGCGAGGCCGCCGCTGCGTCGGCCGATGAGTGGCTCGTCGCCGAAGTGTCGAGCTTTCAGCTCGAGAGCATCGTCGCGTTTCGTCCGCGCGTCAGCGTGATGTTGAACATCTCGCCCGATCATCTCGACCGCTATCCGTCAATCGATGAATATCGCGAAGCGAAATTCCGTATATTCGCCAACCAGTCGGGTGACGACTGGTTCGTCGGCGACGAAGACGACAAAACCATCGTCGAGCTGCGCGACGGTCCCCATCGGCGCATTCCGTGCGGTGACGCGTGGTTCTCAGCATCCGGCTTGGACGACGCCGACGTCACGTGCAAGGGCGGATGGATCGTGCGCCGCGCGCGCAGCAAGCGCGAAGCCGGGCCCTTTGTGCCGTTGATCGCCGTGTCGGAGCTGCGGATCAAAGGAGCCCACAACGTGGCCAATGCGATGGCTGCGTATCTGGCGGCTTCACTAGCACTGCTGCGCGGCACCGAGATCGGCACATCGGACGATGCGTTCGTCGAAGGACTGCGCACATTCGATCCGCTTCCGCACCGGCTCCAGACTGTCGCCGAGCACGCCGGCGTGGTCTTCGTCGATGACAGCAAGGCGAGCACCCCGGATGCGGTGCTCAAGGCGTTGGCCGTGTTTGAGGCGCCGCTCATCCTCATCGCCGGTGGACGCAGCAAGCGCACGGACTTCGCGGCGTTGGCGAGAGGCGTGCGAGCGCGTGCTAAGTTAGTGGTGCTTATCGGCGAGACAGCGCGCGAGCTGGGCGCGCTGCTGCCGCCCGAACGCGTGCGCTACGCTGAGTCGATGGAAGATGCGGTCACCGCCGCTGCGGGCTCAGCGCGACGAGGCGACGTTGTCTTGCTCTCGCCGGGCTTCGCATCGTTCGACATGTTCGAAAGCGCCGAAGCGCGCGGCGACGCGTTCGCCGCCGCTGTGCGCGCGCTGAACGAAACGGCGAACGCCTGATGGTCGGCAGGCGCGCTCCGGACGCGACGCTGCTCATCGCAGCCGCGCTGTTGACGGCCGCCGGCGCGATCATGGTCTTTTCCGCATCATCGGTCGTCGGCATCACCCGCTACCATGACGCGGCGCATTTCTTCAAGCGCGAGCTGATCTGGGTCGCGCTCGGCGCGCTGGCGTGCTGGCTCGGAGTCAAGCTCGATTACGGCGCCCTGCGTCGCGCGGCGCCGTGGCTGCTCGGAATCGCGGTCGTGCTGCTCGTCGGCGTGTTGTTCCCGCATTTCGGAGCAGTCGAAGGCGGAGCGCGCCGCTGGTACGAGTTCGGCTCCTTCTCGTTCGAGCCGTCTGAGTTCGCCAAAATCGCGCTCATCGTGTTCCTTGCCACGCTGCTGGCCGACCGCGAGGAGAGCGCGCGCGACTTCAGCACCGTCGGCTTCCCCGCGCTGTTCTCGGTCGGCATCCTGTTCATGCTCGTGCTGCGGCAGCCCGATCTCGGCACAGCGACGCTGTTCTTGATGATCGCGTTCGTCATGCTGTTCGCCGCCGGCGCGCAGCTGCGCCATCTCGCAATCGGCGTCGCCGTTGCAGTTCCGGCGCTGCTCGCATTCGTGTACGCGACTCCGTACCGGCGCGCGCGCTTCACAGCCTTCCTCGATCCCAACGCGGATCCCAAGGGCACGGGCTACCACATCTTGCAGTCGCTGTACGGTCTGGGCTCAGGCGGCGTGTTCGGCGTCGGCCTGGGGCAAAGCCGGCAGAAGTTCGGCTACTTGCCCGAGCAATACACCGACTTCATCTTCTCGGTGCTCGGCGAAGAGCTGGGATTTATCGGCGCCGCTGCGGTCATCGTGCTGTTCTTGCTGTTCACGTACCGCGGGCTGCGTATCGCGATGGCCGCGCAGGACCGCTTCGGCTTCTTCCTCGCGGTCGGCATCACGACCGCGATCGCGCTCCAAGCGTTCATCAACATCGGCGTCGTGACGTCGACATGGCCGGTCACCGGCGTGCCCTTGCCCTTCATCAGTTATGGCGGCACGTCGCTGGTCATGAGTCTGTTCGGTGTGGGCCTGTTGGCTAGCATCTCGCGCGGTCGGTCGCGAGCGGCGGTCGCCGCCGACGAACGCACCAGGGATCCAAGCTATGCGCATCCTGCTCACCGGCGGCGGAACCGGCGGTCACCTATACCCCGCGCTGTCACTAGCCAGGGCGCTCTCCGGCGCGCCCGCTGAGCCCGGCGTCTGCGCGCCTGACGACGGCGAGCCGCGCTTCCAATTTCCCAACGACGAGCACGAGTTGCTCTTCGTCGGCACGCGCGGAGGCATGGAGACGCAGATCGTCGAGCGCGCCGGCGTGCCGGCGCGCTACGTCCGCAGCAAACCGCTAAGCCGCAGCTCGCTTGCCGCGGCCGCGGGCGGCGTCGCCGCGAACGTGCTCGGCACCACCGAGGCTGTCCCTATCGTGCGCGCATTCAAGCCCGATGTCGTCATCGCGACGGGCGGTTACGCGAGCGTGCCGGTCGTCATGGCGGCTGCCACGCTGCGCGCATCCGGCGTGTTGCGCGCAACCCGCATCGTGCTGCTCGAGCCGAACGTCGAGCCAGGCCGCGCGAACCGTTTTATGGCCGGCGTCGCGGACGAGGTCTGGGGCGCGTTTGAGGAAACGGCCGCATTTTTCGGCCGCAAGTTCGTCGTCACCGGCATACCGGTCAGATCGGAAATAGCTGCACGGCCGACGCAAGTCGAAGCGCGGCGCAGCCTCGGGCTCGACGCGAAGCTGACGACCGCGATCGTGTTCGGCGGCAGCCAAGGAGCGCGCTCGATCAACGTCGCGACGAGCGGCATGGTGGCGCGCAGGCGATTGCCGGCCGGATTTCAAGTCCTGCACATCACCGGCGAACGCGATTACGAATGGATGGTCGCCGAGCGCAAAGTGGAAGCCAATGCGAACCGCTACCGCCTCGCCGCGTACTTGGACAAGATGGAGCTCGCATACGCCGCAGCCGACATCGCCATCTGCCGGGCGGGCGCGTCGACGCTCGCAGAGCTTTCGGTGGTCGGCCTGCCGTCGATCTTGATCCCGTACCCGCACGCGGCCGACGATCACCAGCGCAAGAACGCTGACGTGTTCGCACGCCGCAACGCCGCCGTGTTGATCGAGGACAAGAAGCTCGACGCAGACGCGCTCTACTGGGCGCTCATCGACGTCCTCAAGCCCGAGCGCTTGTCCGCAATGCGCTTCGCGGCGACATCGCTTGCGCATCCGCGCGCGCTGCACACGATGATCGAACGTATCGTCAAGGGACAAATCGGAAAACGGCCAACGCAGCGGCCGGTGCCGCAAGCGCACTCCTAGGAGTCGAATCGATGCATGGGTTCGCCGCTCAAGCGCTTCTCGTGATGCTGCTCGCGCCGTTGCTCGTTCCAGCTGCGGCGCTGGCCGCGCCGGTCGACGTGCGCCCATATCTGCAGATCAAAGGCCAGAGCGGGCCGTCGCTGTCGCCTGATGGGTCGTCGATCGCGTACAGTTTCGCCGGCTCGGGAGTCGCAGAGGTGTGGGTCGCCGCGCCGCGAGGTGCTGCGCCGCGCCAGATCACCGCCGGACCGGAACGCGCGGATTTCAAAGCGTGGTCGCCGCGGGATGAGAACCTTATTCTCTTCGGCCGCGATCGCGGCGGCGACGAGAATTGGGGATTCTGGTCCATCACGCCGGCCGGTGAGCGTTTGCACGCGCTCCTCGACGAACCGGGCGTGCAGAACAATTGGGGAGGCTATTCGTTTGACGGCACGCAGATCGCGTATGCATCGAACGTGCGCAACCGCCAATACTTCGATGTCTACACGATGGCTATTGCGGCCGAGGGATCCGCCGGAAGTCTCGTCTATCAAGCGGACGGCGACAATCGTCCGGAGGCGTGGTCGCACGATGGCCGGCACGTGCTCATCAGCGCGCGGACCGACAATTTCAACAACGATCTCTTGCTTGCCGACCTGCGCGATCCGGGAAGCGCGCCGCGCCTGCTGACCAAACACACCGGCAGGGCGGATTTCGAAAGCTGCGTGTTCTCGCGCGATGATGCACAGGTCTATTGCATCAGCGATTTCGGCGCGCGCGAGCACCGCGGGTTGGCCGCCATCGACGTACGCGGTGCCAAGCCGATCCGCTTCCTCGATGACGAGCCCTACGACCTCGACCAGATCGCGCTCTCACGCGACGGCAGCATGCTTGCTTTGATCCGCAACCGCGACGGGTACGGCCGGCTTACCGTGCTCGACGTCGCGAGCGGCGCGACGATCGCAACGCCTGCGCTACCCGATGGCGTGGCCGCCGCACCGATATTTTCAAACGATGGGAGCGTGCTCGCGTTTGAATTCTCAGGACCGTCGCACCCGAGCGCGATCTGGACCTATAGCTTTGCCGAGAACAAGAGCGTCCAAGTGACGACTCCGCAGCTCGCCGGCGTTGATCCGGCGACGTTCGTCGAGCCGCGCCTCGTGTCGTTTACATCGTTCGACGGCCTGCGCATCCCGGCGTGGTACTACACGCCGCGCGGGTCGCGCGGAAAACTGCCGGTCGTGATCGACGTGCACGGCGGACCTGAGGCGCAAGCCCGTCCAGCGTTCAATCCCATCGTGCAGTTCTTCGTCGCGTGCGGCTATGCGGTGCTGGTCCCAAACGTCCGCGGCAGCCTCGGATATGGCAACACCTATCTCCATCTCGCCGACGTGCGCAAGCGGCTCGACTCCGTTAAGGATCTCCACGCGGCGCACGATTGGCTCATCGCGTCGGGCGGCGCCGATCCAAAGCGGATCGCGCTCTACGGCGGCTCGTATGGCGGCTACATGGTGCTCGCTGGTCTGACAGAGTTCCCAGATGATTGGGCCGCGGGCGTCGACGTCGTCGGCATTTCGAATTTCGTCACGTTTCTCGAGCACACGAGTTCGTACCGGCGGGCCAATCGCGAAGGCGTGTACGGCTCGCTCGCCAACGATCGCGATTTCCTCGAATCGATCTCACCGCTCAATCACGTAGACCGCATCAAGGCACCGCTCATCATCTTCATGGGCGCCAACGACCCGCGCGTCCCCGCGGCCGAAGGCAAGCAGATGGCCGACGCGCTCAAAGCCAAGGGCGTCCCGGTGGAACTGACCGTATTTCCTGACGAGGGCCATGGGATCACGCGCGATCCCAATCGCATCACGGCCTACACGCAGATCGCCGCCTTCTTAGACCGCTACTTACGCGAGCCCTAACCTATCGGGCGCGAGAGCTACGGAGCTCCGATCGCGACGCCACCCGCATGCACGCCGGCCGGAAAACTGCTCAATGTCAGCACGACGCTCGGTGCCAACGTCGGGCTAAACGCAGTGGTCGCTGTCGGAAACATCGAGACTGTCGCAAATTCCAAGTCGGTCACGTAGACGTTTCCCGCGCGGTCCACCGCGACATCTTCCGGACTCGTGATGCCGGTCGCCGTATCGACGATGCTGATCGCTCCGCCGCCTGCGGCTGGTGCATTCATGCGACTGACTTTGCCCGAAAAATCGGCGACGTACAGATTTCCCGCACGGTCGAAGGCGAGTCCCTTGGGAGAAGAGAGGCCGGTGATCGGCGACGCTGTGGGAGCCGAAAATGGCGGGGTGAATATTTGGACCGTACCCGTACCCTCGTCCGATATGTAGAGATTGCCTGCCGCGTCGAACGCGAGCCCGGTAGGCGCCGCCACGCTTGAGATCGTGAGCGCCGGCGTCGGTGTTATGCTGCCACTGAACGGCGGCGTAAACTCGTAGACCTTCCCTGCGCCGCCGTCGGCTACCCAAAGGTTTCCGGAACCGTCAAAGGCGACCGCCTGCGGGTTCAACGCTCCGACGATGTTGATAGTCGCAAACGGGGTGCTGGCATTGGTGATAGGGGCCGCGAAGCCAGTGGCGGCCGCAGTGGTGAAGTCGTTTGCCGACCATAAGTTGCCGGAGCGGTCGAAGCGCAATGTGATCGGATTGACGAGACCGGTCGGTGTGAGATACGTGACGCTGGAGCTCGCGCTCAGGGGTAGCATGGCCTTGGCGATCTCGCCCGGCGAAGTGAAGCTGCTGACGTAGATCGCCTGCGGACCAGGCGTCGGTGGCGTTGAGGTCGAGCTGGACGAGCAACCCGACGTTGCCGCAATCACAACGAGGGCGGCGAACAGCGACAAACGCTTCACTGGAGCACTCCTTTTACCGATGGTGCAGACACAACCATACGGAAGACTGTCGTCGCCGTTTCCGGCGGCTGGGGGTGTGAGTCCCGGCTGCAAGCAAAGGGGCCGAATGTCGGGACAACTAAATCAACAGCCCGGAATGGTTGCGTATCGGCACGTTCACTTCGTAGGTATCGGCGGTGTGGGCATGAGCGCGATCGCGCGCGTCCTAATCGCGATGGGTATCACAGTTTCCGGTTCAGATCTCGTCAAGAACAACACGATCGAGAAGCTGCGCGCGCTTGGCGCCAAGGTCTTCCTCGGCCACGGTTCGGCCAACATCAAAGACGCGGACGCAGTCGTCATCTCGTCAGCGATCCCACAAGACAATCCTGAAGTCATAGCGGCGCAGCGCGCGCGCGTGCCCGTGTTGCAGCGCGCCGAAATGCTCGCGCAGATCATGGCCGACAAACGCGCTGTCGCGGTGTCCGGCACGCATGGGAAGACGACGACAACGTCGATGATCTCGCTCGTGCTCGACGCTGGCGGATTCGAGTCGACCGTGCTGATCGGCGGTGAGGTCAACGATCTCGGCGCGAACGCGCGGCTCGGTTCAGGCGACGTCGTCGTCGCCGAGGCTGACGAAAGCGACGCGTCGTTCTTGCGCTTGACGCCGACCTGCGCGGTCGTCACCAATATCGAGAACGATCATCTCGGGTATTACCGCGACCTCGAGCATCTCATCGACACGTTCTCACTGTTCATCGAACGCGTGCCGCCGAGCGGAAGCATCGTCGCATCTGCAGATTGCCCCGCGGTCAACGAGCTCATACGCCGCTTCTATCAGTCGCCGAAGCTGCTGGGCGACCCCAGGATCATCACTGCTGGCTTCGACCCGGCAGCGACCGTGCGCGCCGACGACATTCGGCTTGCGGATTTCGGCTCGGTGTTCGCGGTATCGCACGACGGCACGCCGCTCGGCGAAGTGCGTTTGCGCGTCCCTGGGCGCATCAACGTGCACAATGCGCTGTGCGCGTTAGCGGTCGGGTTGGAGTTTGGCGTGCCGTTCGAACGGATCGCGCAGGCGCTCGAACGCTTCCGCGGCGTCGCGCGCCGCTTCCAGATCCTTTACGACCGATCCGACCTCAAGATCGTCGACGATTACGCGCATCATCCGACCGCGGTGCAAGAGACGATCGCCGCCGCTCGCGCGTACTGGCCGGGGCACATCGTCGCGGCGTTCCAACCACACCGATATAGCCGCACCGCGTACCTGTTCCGCGACTTCGCACACGCGTTGCTGGGCGCCGACGAGATCGTCGTCACCGACATCTACGCGGCCGGCGAGGTGGTACTGCCCGGCGTGCGCGCCGAAGCGATCGTCGAATGCGTGCGTGATCTCGACGCAACCAAGCGGGTCACGTATCTTCCTAAGGGCGCCGACGTGCTCGCGTATCTGCAGCGCACGCTCGGCCCCGGTGATCTTGCACTCACGCTCGGTGCCGGCGACATCGGTGGTGTGGCGCACGAGCTGGCCGCGACGCTGTCCGCTGCCGACGCCGGAATCGGTCAGTCTGCGTGCTGAGCGACGCGCAGCGCACAGCGTTGCGCAACATCGGCGGCAAGACCGTCGAATTCGACGTACCGCTCGCTCCCAAGACCTCGATGAAAGTCGGCGGACCGGCCGGCGCGTATGCGGAGATCGGCGGTATCGTCAATCTCGCCGCCTTGCTAAGCGTCTGCCAGCAGCTTTCGATCCCGTGGGCGATCATCGGCTTTGGCAGCAACCTGCTGGTGCGCGATGAAGGGTTCGACGGACTCGTCGTTCGCCTGATCGGCGATTTCACGAAGGTGACGATCAAAGGCACCAACGTGCGCGCCGGCGGCGCAACGCCGATCGTCTCGCTGTGCCGCGAAGCCGCGCTCGCGGGGTTGAGCGGCGCCGAGGCGCTCGTCGGCATCCCTGGCACAGTCGGCGGCGCGGTGCGGATGAACGCAGGCACCGACGTCGAGATCGGTGACATCATCAAACGCGTCGAAGTGCTCATCGCCGGCGAGCCATTGCAGACATTCACAACGCCGGAGTTCTCATACCGTGAGTCGTCGCTGGACCGCCGCGCAGTCGTCACCGCCGCAGAGCTCGAGCTTGCGTCCGGTGATCCGGCGACTCTTCAGGCCGAACTAAAAAAACGCATCGCGCAGCGCAACGCGACACAACCGCTCGAGATGCCGAACTCGGGCAGCGTGTTCCGAAATCCGAAAGGCGATCACGCGGGGCGGTTGATCGAAGCAGCAGGCTGCAAAGGTTGGACTGCCGGCGGCGCGCAGATCTCCGAGAAACACGCGAATTTCATCGTCAACCGCGGTGGCGCAACATGCGCGGACGTGCTCGAGCTGGCGGCGCGCGTGCGAGAAGCCGTCAAAGAGAAGAGCGGCGTCGAGCTCGAACTCGAAGTCCACGTCCTTTCGTAGCGGCCGAGCAACCGCTCGCCCGTCCCGCAAGAGGATGGCTCGTACGAAACGATTAAGCGCACACGACCGGTGCGTCGCTTGGCACGCCGGCATGAAGGAGGCCCATAACGATGAGGCTCTTATCGAAATTGTTTGTATTCACCGTTGCCTTCGGCGTGCTGTGCGTGGCAGTGGCCACCGCGGCATCTGGGAACATAACGGTGCATCTCCATAACGACAACACAGCGGGTTTGTCGTGCCCGTTCACAGAGCAATTTATCGGAACCATCCGCGGTCCGGCCGGCACGGCGATCACGTATCGGTTCGTGCGCAGCAACGGAACGCTCGAGACGCATTCGACGACGATTCCGCCGGGCGGCTCCAAGCAAGTCTCCAACTCGTGGACCACAAGCAAGTCCGGCTCGTATTGGGCGAAGCTAGAGGTCCTCACGCCGCAGGCGGTCGAGTCGGAAAAGGCGAGCTTCTCCGTGCACTGCCCGGGTGGCATCTAAGCGGAGAACGAGTTTCGTGGACAAGCGGCGGCACGAACATCGCGCCGCCGTTTTTCTTTTCAACCTGGCAGGTGACGTGAGCGAGGGTCGGTGGGCAAGCCGTTGGTCGCGGTGATCATGGGCGGTGGGTCCGCCGAACGCGAGATCAGTCTGCAGACCGGCGCCGGCGTCGCCGCGGCGCTCGCGCAACTCGGTTATCCGTGCACGGCGATCGATGCCGACGAACGCTTCATCGGTACACTCGCCTCCGCACGGCCCGACGTCGCGTTCAACGCGCTGCACGGGGGAAAGGGCGAAGACGGCACCGTGCAAGCGATCCTCGAATGGCTGCGCATCCCGTACCAGGGCTCCGGCGCGCGCGCGAGTGCGATGGCCATGGATAAGTGGGTGACCAAAGCGCTTGCGCGCTCGCTCGATGTCCCCGTTCCGAACGGCGTCTTACTCGATACGCGCGAGCCGCGTGCACAGCGGCCTCTCGACGTTCCCGGCCTGCCCTGCGTCGTCAAACCGCGTGCGGAAGGCTCGGCGGTCGGCGTGAGCGTCGTGCATTTCGAAGAGCAATGGCGGGAGGCCGTGCGCGACGCGACCGCATTCGGACCCTGGATCGTCGTCGAAGAGTACATCGAAGGCCGCGAATTCACAGTCGCGATTCTCGGTGACCGCGCGTTGCCGCTTGTCGAGATCGTGCCGCACGACGACTTCTACACCTATCACGCGAAATACACGCCTGGGGCGAGCACGCACGTCGTTCCGGCTGACGTGCCCGAAAGTCTGTCGACGAGCATCCAGTCCCACGCACTGACGCTGCATCGCGGCCTTGGCTGTCGTGATTATTCGCGGGTCGACGTGCTCATGTCGGTCACCAATTCGCTGTACGTCCTCGAGTGCAATACGCTGCCCGGGCTCACCCCCTTAAGTCTGTTTCCGGAAGCTGCGGCCGCGGACGGCATCGAGTATAATATGCTTATCGATATGCTGATCGGCGCGGCGCTGAAGCGCGCGCACGCAGGAGCCACGTAGTGCAGTCGCGCCGTTTTTCACCGCTGCGCGTCGTGCTGTTCGACTTGGACGGCACGCTGATCGACTCGACCGACCTGATCATCTCGTCGTTCGATCACACGTATCGCAAGATGGGCCGGCTTATGACGGTCGAGCAGATCCAAGCCGACCTCGGCATGCCGTTGCGCGATACATTGCGCCGGTATTTTGACGCGGATGATCTCGAACGAGCCATGGCGACCTACCTCGCCTACAATCTTGAGCGGCACGATGCCAGCGTCCGGCAGATGGCCGGCGTCGCGCACCTCGTGCGCCGTCTGCGTGAAGCGGGACTCCGCCTTGGGGTCGTGACGTCGAAACTGAGGGACACGGCGCGCCGTGGCCTAACCTTGTGTCACTTGGACCGCCCGTTCGAAGTAGTAGTAGCAAAGGAAGACACCGCCCGCCACAAGCCCGAGCCCGAGCCGCTTATCTATGCACTGGCGGCCCTTGACGCGGAAGCGCAGGAATGCGCGTACGTCGGCGACACGCCGCTCGACGTCGAGGCCGCGCGCAGAGCAGGCGTTCGGGCTGTCGCGGCGCTCTGGCGTCCTGTCGCGCCCGAGGCGTTTGCGCAGTGGGAGCCCGATGCGTATGCGCGCACTCCGGACGAGGCAGCCGATATCTTAGAAAGCTGGCGGCGCGGCGCGGACGGCGAGCGCGCGGTCGAAGAAGCGATGTGACACAACGATGGGTCTTATGAACTTCCTCTCGCGGCTGTTGGGCGGCAACGTGCGCGTCAAGGTCAGCACGTGGTCGAATGCGTGGACATCCGATGACCCGAACGCCGCAGGCCTGCTCGACGATCCGGCTGTTGCGCTCGGTTCCGGCGCCGGTTTGCTCACGCCGCCAAAGCCTATGTGGCAGCAAGCGCGCGATCAGATCGCGTCGCTGCAAAAAATCGATCCAAACTTTTCCGAGGTCGCCTTTCTCGGTCAGGCATCGAAGACGTACCTTGCGGCGCTGGACGCCGAAGGTCATATGGATGCATCTGCCCTGCAAGGGATCGCGACGCAAGCGTACACCGCGCAGCTAACGGACTGCATCGCCAAGTGGCGTGCCGCCAATCTCGTGCGCCACATCAGCGGCGTCAACGCGGACACGCCGGTCATCTTCAAAGTCTCAACCGACGGCTCGTGCGAATCGATCGTCGTGCGCTTCACCGGACAGTCCGTGCGCTACACCTCGAACGACTCGACCGGCGCCGTGACCGACGGCGGTCCGCAGCCGGCATACTTCACGGAGTTCGCGACCTTCACGCGCCCTGCGGGCACAACCACTCCGCCCACAGGGGCTGGCGCTCCCACACACTGTCCGTCGTGTGGAGCGCCGATCGAACCGGGCACGGCAACCTGCCCGTACTGCAACACGCCGCTGACCGCCACCGGATCGGTCTGGCAGATCGATCGTATCAGCGCCTCGCCCTACAACTAGATACTAGAACTTGGCGACTGCCACGATCGCGTCCGCAAATGCCAGCGGCGCCTCTTGAGGCACGTCGTGACCGATGCCGTTGAGGATCTGGTGCGCGTATTTGCCGGTGAACTTGGCCCGATACGCAGTCCCCGGCGCGTTCGCGCCGTCAAAATCGCTCGCGATCGTGATCGTGGGCTGAGTGACGGGCGGACCAGCGAACAGCTTGGCCTCGTACGCATCGTATTTGGGGTCGCCCGGCGCCAGGCCGATTCGCCAGCGGTAATTATGGATCACCATCGCGACGTGGTCGGGATTCTTGAATGACGCCGCGGTGCGATCGAACGTCTCGTCGGTGAAATGCCACTTCGGAGATTGGAGCGACCACACGAGCTTGTTGAAATCGTTGGTGAACTGGGTGTAGCCGAGAACACCGCGTTGCGTTGAGAAATACCACTGATACCAAAACGCGTACTCCGCACGCGGCGGAGCCGGCTGTTTATTCGCCGGAACATTGGCGATCAAGTAGCCGCTGACAAGCACCAGCGACTTGACGCGCTCGGGCCAGAGGAGTGCGGTGACCGCCGCCGTGCGCGAACCGATGTCGAAACCGCCGAGAATCGCCTGCTTGATCTTAAGCGCATCCATCAGGTTGACGACATCCTCGCCGCAGACCGATTGCTGCGCGGTGCGGAACGTGTCGGCGGACAGGAACATCGTCGAACCATAACCGCGTTGCCAAGGAACGATCACGCGAAAACCGGCCTTTGCAAGCAGTGGCGCGACGTCGACATACGCGTAGATGTCAAAGGGCCAACCATGCAACAAGATCACGGGTTGTCCGTCGGCGGGTCCGACCTCAGCGTATCCGATGTCGAGCACGCCGCCTTTGACCTGTTTGATGGACGCGAACGAGGTATTGTTCGGGTTCGACGGCGTGAGGTTGAACGTTTGAGTGCCACCTTCGCCCACCGCAGCTGCAACCGAAGCGCCGCTCGATTGCGCGTTCGCAGGCCGTAGCATCCCGAGCTCGGCAGCGACAAGCGTCATGGCAGCGGTGCCAAAAAAGCCACGGCGGTCGAGATTGAGATCTCCAGGCATGGTGCGCCCCCTTCGTCCATCCAGCGGTAGTAGGCCATAGAAACTGCCGCTCTCTCCACCTCTATGGACAATACCTGTCGGCCTAGCTTCTACTTCATGGAGTGAGCGTGGTTGTACGAACCCTTTTCACAACATGGAATACGCGCGCGTGGTTTGGTATGAAAGAGAGCACGAACACAGGAGTACAACCGCCGACTTGTCAACGCGCAGCGCCTCGAAAAAACTATCGCTTGTCAGGAGGTCGCGAAATGCCAAGGCAAATTCTTGCATGTGCGGTGCTCTCGTGTTTCGTGCTTGCGCTCGCTGCCGTGATTCCTCCGGCGCAAGCCGCTGGGACTGGCGTGAAGAACATCGTCCTCGTCCACGGCGCTTGGGCCGACGGATCGAGCTGGGCCAAAGTCATTCCGTTGCTGCAAGCGCGGGGCTACAACGTCACTGCGGTGCAAAACCCGCTGACGGGACTCGACGACGACGTCGCAGCCACTAAGCGCGTACTCGACCTACAAAATGGTCCCGTGCTGCTCGTCGGCCACTCGTGGGCCGGCGTGGTGATCACGCAGGCCGGCACAGATCCAAAGGTCGTCGGCGTACTCTACGTCGACGCTTTTATGCCGGACGTCGGGCAATCAGCGAACGATCAAGGACAAGGATTTCCACCGCCGCCGGGATTGAAGGGAGTGACTGGGCCGTCCAACGGTTTCTTGTGGCTGTCACAAGCCGGCGTCGAGCAATTCTTCGTGCCAGGATTGCCGAAAAGCGAAGCGGATGTGGTATGGGCAACGCAAGGACCATTCGCGGCTGCGAGTCTCGGCGCAAAGGTAACGGCAGCGGCATGGAAGACAAAGCCGTCATGGGCGATCATTGGTACTAAGGATCAGATGATCAATCCGGATTACCAGCGCGCGATGGCCAAGAAGATCAACGCGAAAGTGCTTGAGGTCGATACGGGGCACGTTCCGATGCTCGAGGCCCCGCAAAAAGTCTCGGACTTCATCGCCGCTGCTGCGGCATCGCTGTGAACGCCTGGTCAGGAAGGACGCTCTCCACATGTTAAGCGTTCGAGAAGTTCGTGGAGCGGCTGCAATTGAGCCGGTCACTGATGAGCCCCCAGCGAGGATCTACGTGGATCAGCCGCTTGAAGATTCGCTGCGCGGCGGCAGGGTCGTCATCCAATACTACACGGAGAATCTTCGCATCTTGCCGGTGTACGGACCCGCGGCGCTTGGGATCTCACCAAGGGTCGGGCACCTGCACGTGTCGGTCGACGATGCGCCGTGGCGTTGGGTCGATGCCAGCAACGAACCCATCATCATCAACGGGCTGCCACCGGGCCCGCACAGAGTGATGATCAAGCTGGCCAACGCGGTCCACGCTCCCATCGACCAAGCTCTCGTGGAGTTCTCGATCCCGCCACACTGACACGCATCGCGTTGGGGCCGCCTGGACTTAGGTCCCGGCCCCACCGCCGATGCGCAGCACGTATTTCAAGATGAAGCGATCGAGCGTCGCCGTCGCCGATGGCGAGCCCCAGTTCGCGTACAACTCGCTGCCATTATTGAAGATGTGATGGAGGCCGGCCGAAAAATTCAATCCGGGCGTCGCGAACCCGCCGGTGCCGTTGATCCCACGCAGCGCCAGCGACATATTCGTCGTCGGTCCTAACGACTCGCCCACGCCGATGCTGCGCAGGATCTGACCGTTGACGCCCATCGCGATGGAGCGCTCGTGGGTTCCGGCGTAAGTGAAGGCGATATTGAAATGCGTGCCCAGCGGGCGGCTCGTCGTGAAGTTGAATTGCTGTAAGTAGAACGTCGAGAACGGCCCCTCGCTGAACGTGAAGTCCATCGGCGTCGGCGTTCCGTCGCGGTAGCCCAGGGTAAAGCCTGACTGGTTAAACGGCAGCATGACGCCGTTCGTGAGCGTCGGATCGTCGAGCGAGCTTATCGTCTGTGTCAGATTGAGGTGCAGCAGCCCTTTGGTATAGAGATCGGTCGTGCCGAAGAAATCGGCCTGGTGCACCGCGCCGGCGTGTGTGAGGAACCTGTCGATGGCGAAGAAGCCTGTCCAATTCTTCAGGTCCAACGCCGACGTAGTAAAATCCGTGAACGCGTATGGTCCGCGCTCGTCATTGACATTGGTGAAACCTGCGATCGGGCCATAGCCGGGGCTGATGTCCTGGTACCCGAGCCCCACTTCATAGTTCGCCCTGTGCACATCGACGAGGCCCGCGCGGCTGTAGGCGGACTCGTACGGACTTGTTGTAAGACGGCTTTGCTCAAGCACCTGATCATACGCGGTCACGAATCCCGACTTGAGATTGTGCCAGTCGACTCCGGTCTCGAGCGTCGAGTCGTTGCCGATCGGCTCGTGCGCCAGCACGCTATTCACCCAGTATACAAACGAGTGATCCGCGAGGCCGTGTTTGAAAAAGAACGCTTGATCGTCAAACTGTTGGTCAGGCGTCGTGCCTCGTATCGTCATCGCGCCGATCGACTCCATGCCATACGTACCCTCTACTTTGAGGCCGCGATCGAAGGTGCCGATGTTCGGCGTGTAGAGAATCTCGTTGGGCGGCTGAGTCGGTCCTCCAGACACGTACAGGTTGTTCGCAAAGTACTGCGCGCCTTGCGCGAAAAATGGACGGTATTCGACGAGCGCACGCGGAAATTCCTGAGGAACGATTGTCTGCTGGTCGATCTCGACATTCGAGAAGTCTGGGTTGAGCGTACCGACCGCGGCGATCGTGCTCGTGAACGGATAGACGAAGTCGAGTCCGACGTTGCGCACCGGCTCCGGAGCGAACACGAGATTGGGCTGCTGGAAGACATCGCGGTCCGCCCCCATGCTCGACAGCCCGTAGATCTCAGCGCGCGGCTTCGGCCTCGCGCCGTTTGCCGAGATGGTCAGCCCATTCCACGTCGGCCACCAGCGCGCGTCAGTGAGCGCAGGCCAGTTCGGCGGCTGCCCATCTTGCATGAGTCCGTCCCAGGCCCACGTGTAATGTTCCGCCTCGCCTGCCACGTTGCGGATGAAGTTGATGCGCCACGCTTTGTCCTTGCCGCCCGTGGCGCGCAGATCTTTGAGCGGAATCGTGAGCATAGCGACCCAGTTCGAGCCATCGATGGCCGTCTGCGCTTTCCATTCCGGCGCGTAGCGGCTGGACTCAATGCTCTGCTGATAGCGCACGCCGCGAGGGGTCGTTTCGAAGAAGTAGACATTGGAGTTCACGCCGCTGGTATCGAGCCCCACGCCAACGAGATCGTCCTGGCCAAAGCCGACGTTATTGGTGGTCTGTTGCGCGTGGATTGGAACGCCCGGCTGCTCCGCGCGGAATGCGACGTAGATGTTCTTATCGTCGTAGAGCAAGTACGCCGTGGTCTGCAACTTCGCGGACGATCGGGTTGTGAGATTCTGAAAGCTTGTCGCCGTCACTCCCTGTTGCCAGAGTGGGTCCGACAGCGTCGGATCGAACCGGGGCGGCGCATTGACCCGGGTTGCGGGAAACGTTTTGGAGGCGCCCACGGCGGCGCGAGCGGGGGTGCCGGACAGCGCCAGCGCGCCGGCGACCAAAACAAGCGCAATGCCGACGGCCCACCTCGGGCCGATGTCATATTTCATAAAACGCCAGAAATGGCACCAACACGGCGGGATTATAAGGGCTGGGCACCCGGGAAAGAATCACAAGCGCATCAAATTTTTACGGCCAACGGGAACGGTGATGGCCACCTACCTCTTCGGCCCCTATCAGCTCGACACCGAACGACGCTCGCTCAGTCTCGGCGCCATAGATTTGGCCGTCGGCTCGAAGCTGGTCGACACGCTGCTCGCGCTTGTCGAAAGCGCGGGACACGTGTGCACAACGCAGCAACTGATCGACCGCATCTGGCCTGAAGGCTACACCGACCCCGCCAGCCTCCGGCAAAACGTGTACATACTGCGCAAGTTGCTGCGCACGCACTGGGACCAGCCGGTCATCGAAAACGTTCCGCGCACCGGCTACCGATTTGTCGCCCAATTACGCGCTGCCCCAACGCCTGTTGCAAGCGCGACGAGCGGTGTCATCGCGTTCCTGCAACGGCCGCTGTTGCGCATGGCCGTGCTTGCTGCGTGCGTGGTGCTCGCGATCGGTGTGACGCATTCGTCCGGACCCGCCAGGGTGGCTCCTGTCTTGCTGAACGCGCAAGATGCGCGCCTTTATGCGCTCGGCCGCTATTATTGGGATACGCGCACGCGCGACGGCGTGCTCAAGTCGGTGAAGTACTTCCAACTCGTCGTCAGCGCGGAGCCGCGCAATGCGCTCGGATACACCGGCCTGGCCGACGCGTACTACATCCTCGGCGATTACCACTATGGTACGCAAAAAGAACAGACATACTACGCCTGGTCGACCCGCAACGCCGACAAGGCGTATGCGCTGGATCCGGATCTTTCCGAGGTGCGCACTTCTCGCGCCAACATTTTCGATCACGTGTACAAAGATGTCAGAGCGGCGCGCGCCGAGTACGAACGAGCGATCGAACTCAACCCGAGCAACTCAGTGGCCCATCTATGGTACGGCGTGCTGTTGTACCGCGAGGATCAAATCGCCGCCGGGCACGACCAGCTCGAAGCGGCCGAATTACTGGATCCAACGGCGCCGGTGGTGAGCCGCTGGCTCGCCATGGACGATTACCTCAATCGCCGTTACGATCGCGCGATCGCGTTATACCGCCAGACGCTCGATCTCAATCCGAACGACGACGAAGCTGCGCTGATGCTTGGGCTTGCATACGAAGGGCAGCGCGATTACGCAGCTGCGCTTCGCAGTTTCAAGCAGGCGGAGAAGATCTGCAATTGCGTCGGACCGCTCGCGCTGGAAGCGCGCACGCTGGCACTCATGGGTATGCCCCATGAGGCGAGCATCAAGCTTGTCGAGTCGCAGCGCGTGCCAAAGGGAGGCGAAAAGGTCGAGCCGCTCGCGATCGCGGTCGCGCTGATCGCGATGGGTCAGCGGGATCGCGCGATCGAGTGGATCAAGCGCTCGACCTCAGATTCGTTCGCCGCCGTGTGGCTGCGTCTGGATCCACGGCTTGACGCGGTGCGCAATGACCCGCGCTTCGGCGCGATCCTCGGCAAGACCGTCGCGGTCTGCAGTCTTAGCTGCTGACAACCGTTAGGAAGCGCGCGATTCGCTAAACGGCGTGCCCTTGCCGTGCTCGGCGAGCGCGACGAGGCTGTCGAGAAAATAATCCCAGCCCGACGAGCAATCACCGTAGCATCCGAGCACCGGGCTGAGCCCGGCGTGCCGGAACCAGATCTCACTATAGTCCGGACCCATTTCGAAGAGGTCAAAGGCGATCTTCGTGCCGTTCCACTCGGCAAACGGGCTATGCTCGATGCACGTCCATTGAACCGACGATGGGCTCGCGACGTCGACGTGGATGACGATGTGCTGACCCGCTGCTGCGAAGTCGAAGCGCACCTCCCCGCCTGGGGCCGGGGAGCCGCTCGCAAACGGCGTCCACCAGCCACGCAGGCCCTCGATCGTCGTCAGCGCGTCGACCACGCGTTGGCGCGGCGCCCTGATCGTGAGGCAGCGCATGTAGTCGCGCTGCGCCACGCCGTTCGAGTTGCTTGTCATGTCCATCATTCCATCGCGGTGTCGGGGCCAGGATCGCCGCCTTCGGCCGCGATCTTGAGGCGCTTCGCGTAGTACGTCCAGCCCTCTTCGTGGTTCTTGGCGCGCTCTGCATCCGGAATACCGATATGCGTCAGACGCACGAGGGTGCCGTCGCCGTCTTTGGAAAGCTCAAACTTGACGATCGTGGGCACGCCGATCGGCGCGTTTTTCCAATCCCACGTATAGGCGACAACTTTCGGCGGATCGAGCTCGACGATGTTGCCGATCGCTA
>DASRXC010000008.1:0-21643 GCA_035654355.1 Binatus sp. (SeqCode) | reverse complement strand
ACGCCTGCCTCATTCCGGGCTTCGAGCGTCGCGGTCCGCGCACCATCCGATATCGCGCAGCTAACGCCGACGCGATGTATCGGGCGTTGATGGCCGTCATCTACAGCGGGGCGAGCGCGTGAACGAGCGCCAGCGAGGCTATTTGGTCTTGGGCATCTGCGCGCTCCTCGTGATCGCGACGTGGTTCGTCTTCGTGCAGCCCTATCTCGCGCGTGAACGCGCGGTCAACCAGGTGCTCAACGAGCGCAGCACGTGGACGGTCACGATGCAGCAGTACCTGCATGAAGGGCCGCTTTCCGAGCAGACGTATCGGATCAACAACAATGACGGCAAGGTCGATATGTTCTACTCGGCGACTAATCGCGACGGCAGCATCACGAAACAATTCAACGTGCCGCTCTCGGGCCCGCAGGCGACGTTCTTGTTCGAAGCGCTGCGCGCCGAAGGCATCTGGGGTTTGCAGGACAAGCCTGTGTTGCCGCACCCCAAAGACGAATATATCTTCGAGGTCGCGCAGACGCTCGGTGATGAAGGCGGTCAGCGCGCATTCGGCTTTTCGGATCCGGAGTTCTGGGCGACGACCAAAGGATCCGAGTATCCGCTCAACATGAAGGACCCGAATCATCCGATCGGCGTGACGAGCAGACCGCTGCGCGATCCGCACTATCAGAAGATCGTCCAACTCGTTGAGCAATTCGGCCCGCCAAGCGTGCAGGAAGCGCAGAACACGATCCGCGCCGAGCTGGCCGCCTCGAACGATCGCCCGCAGGCCGCTCGCACACGTTGAGCGTCTCGGTCAAAGTGTGGGCACGCAAACGCTGGCGCGCGCTCGTGCTGATGTGCCTCGCCGTCATCGTTGTCATCGGCGTCACCTGGTATTTACTCGAGAATCCGTACAATCAGGCGTTCGGGCCGACGGTGACGCAGGTGCCGATGCACGCCAGATACGTAGCGCTCACGTTTGATGACGGGCCGAACCCGCCATACACGGATGAGATCGTCCAGTATCTCCACGACCAACACGTGCCCGCGACGTTTTTCGTCGTCGGCATGGCAGTGCAGAAGTATCCCGACAGCGTGCGGCGCGAAGTGGAAGACGGAGACGCCATCGGCAACCATTCGTGGGATCACGCGCATCTCGTGCTCGAGACGCGAAGCCACATCCATCACCAACTCGAGATGACCGACCAAGCGATCTTCGACGCCACCGGCGAGCACACCACACTGTTCCGCCCGCCATTCGGCGCGCGCGACTACGCCGTCATCCAGGTCGCGCGCTCGATGGGGTACCAGGTCATCATGTGGTCGGTACCGCTCGCGCGTGATTGGGAGAATCCGTCTCCCCAGGTGATCGCGAACCGCATCACGCGCCACGTGTCGGACGGCGCGATCATCGTCCTACACGACGGCAACAAAGGAAAAGGCGGAAATCGCGAGTCGACAGTCGAGGCGACGAAGCTCATCGTTTCGCAGCTGCGCGACGACGGCTACCAGTTCGTGACGGTACCGCAGCTCATCGCGCTCGGCGTATCGACTGAGCGCACGCCCCCGCCCGGCAGCGACGACATGGGCGGTGAACCCTAGCTTCTCCCCGGCGACCTACGACTTATCGCAGTTGACGAACCACTCGATTCCGTACTTATCTTTAAGGACTCCGAACTTCGCGTTCCAAAACGTGTCCTGCATCGGCATGCTGACTTCTCCACCTTCGGAGAGTTTGTCGAACACGCGAGTTGCTTCGGACTCATCTTTAGTTGAAAGCCCCAACGAAATGTTTCCGTCGACGTTTTTAGTGTCCGGCCCGCCATCGGACGCTTGGAATGCGACGCCGGGCGCCTCGAAGCGCGCATGCATGATCTTATCGCCCCAGTTGGGCGGAGCAGCCATCTCGGGTGGTGCTTCTTTCATGCGGGTGACCGACGCGATCTTTCCGTTGAAAATGCCCTTATAGAAGTTAAGCGCTTCCTCACACTTCCCATAAAAGAATACGTAGGGCTCGAGTTCTAGCATAGTGCACCTTTTTTCGCAGACGCGTGTTTGAGAGACGGGGCCGGTTTGCTCGCGGTCGGTCAGTACCCTGCGGATTAGCCTGCCGCCTCTTCCTGTGGAGCGAGCGCAGGGTCGCCGGTCCGTCCGCACAGCTCGCGAAACTTGCAGGACCGGCACTTGAACTGATTAGTAGTCATAGGGAACCGCTCGATGTCTCGCGCGATGTTGAGCAAGACGTCCGTCAGCCGCTCTTGCACATCGTGCACGAATGTATCGATCTTGCGCTTAGCTTCCTCAATGCCTGAGCCTAACTGCGCGTATTGATCGTGCACTCCTTGGCCGACGTAGACGAGATGCGCTGTCAGGTTCTCAATGGGAACGCCGCGCAGCTCCGAAACGACTAAGCCGTACACCGCAAGCTGCGCGCGGCTCGCATCGTGGCGCCGCCCGGTTTTCCAGTCGACGATATGGAGGCTCGATCCATCTTTACCCTCGACCACGAGGTCGGGCGGCGCATAGACGATCACGCCGTCGATGACCGCGCGCTTCTGGTCGAAGTTCGCAGGATCATCGACCATCTTGAGGCGCACCCGCTCGACGCCGAACGCACGCTTGCCGAAGCCGTCAGCCGCAAAGCCGTCAACGCACGTATGAAGAGCGGCGAGGCCGTCCTGCGCTTCACGAGCGGTAAGCCCGCCGCCATAGTAGTCCTCGAAAAGGTTAGCGTTATATTTCGGGTTGATACGCCAAGACTTGGCCCGTGATGCAGCGAGCTGCTCGTGGTAAAGCCTCTCGGCGGTTTCGTGAAGCTCGCTGACCGGAACCGGGGATGGGCGATCCGTTCGTTCACGGAGAGCTTTGCCGACGACCGCATGGAAGATGTCGCCGATAAGCATCGCCAGGCTTTGGATGTGTTTGAGCCGGTATGCAGCTCGCGCTTCCGCGGGCGCGTCGTCTTCCCAGCCGAGCCACGACCCATAGTGCTGCCAGTAGAAGCGCCGTGGGCACTGATAAAACGCGTCGGCGCGCGACCATGAGTATGCGAATTCGTTCTTGAGGTCGCCCACGGCTACTCCGAGTCGTCCACCGTCAGGTCCTCGACGAGACCGGAGTCGAACTCGAGTAGGTCGAGCGCCTGCTCTGCCTCAGGCGCGGGCACACACAACAACGCCTCGCCGCCGAACAGATCCGTGCTGCCGCCGAAAGCGCCGCCTAAGGCCATGCCTAAATCACCCATTTGGGGCAGCGCCACCGGATGCAAGCCGTGGTTTCGTAAGAACTCGATCGCAAGCGCGTCGGCGAGATCGGTCTGCGCGAACACCGCGACGTAGTCGCCCTCGACCGGCTGCGGCGGATCGATGAGATACCCCATTTAGCGTGAGCTTTCGGGCGCCGTTCGGAAGAACGGTTCGGCGACCTCATCGGCAAGGAAGGAGAAGTAGCTGCCGTCAAGCGCGCCGGTCAATGCGGCCTGCACCGGGATGCGCAAAACGTCGGCACGCAGCAGCGCCGGCGCATCGGCGACGGGCACGAAGCGGACGTCAACCACGTTGGGATCCTGCGAGCGCGGCGTCTGTTTAGGGTCTGATTCTTCGATGTAAAAAGTTGTGTTCATGACATGCTGCGCTCGCGCGACGTCGATCGACTCGCTCGCGTAGGCGAGCCGTCCGACGGTCACGCGCAGCGACGCCTCTTCCCAAAACTCGCGTGCGACGGTCTGCGGTTTCGTCTCATCCGCCTCTTGTCGGCCGCCCGGCAACGTCCAGAGCGGCTCCTTTTCGCCGGCGTACACGCAGCGAGTGAGTAGGATGCGATCGTCGCGGACGAGCAAGCCACTGCATAGCTGGATGATCGTCACGCGTGGAACGCCGGCAACACCGGCTTCGCGATCATGATGAGCGCGGCGATGAGCGGTGCGACCAAAGCGATCGTGCCCCAAAAGTTCCATACGCTCGAGAATTTCTCGTAGATCTCCCAATTGAGCGAGCCTGCGTCAATCGCTTGGTGAGCCACAGCCGAGAGCAGCCGCTGCGAGCGCGCAACTGGTCCAAAGGCGATTCCAGCGATGATGAAGAGCACGATCGGCCACAGGATCCAACCGGTGCCAAGAATCGAGAAGTTGCCGCTCAACGCGGCGCCGATACCGCCGATGAGCAGCAAGATCACGCCGGGTATCGTGAAGATGCGGTCGGCCGCGATGATCCCGTCGATGGTGTTGGCGATGATGCGCGGGTCCTTCGTGCGGTCGCCCCACGCTTTCCAGAAAATGCCAACGGTGATGTTGCCGACGAACATGATGACCGCGATGACATGGATGACTTTGAAGGCGATGAACACGTTTTAAGAACCGCCTTTCGCTTCGAGTGCGGATTCGACCAGCGCGATCGGGATCGTGCCTTGCGAAAGCAGGCGATCGTGGAAGGTGCACAAGCTGAACGCGGATCCGAGCCGGCGCTTTTCGCGCTCGCGCAGGTCCATGATCTGCTGCTTGCCGACCAGGTACGACATCGGTTGAGTCGGCGAGAGCGTATAGCGGCGCACTTCGCCGATCGCGTTGACACGCTCGAGCTTGGCGACGTCGACGAGCATGGCAACGGCCTCATCGAACGTCATCTCACCGGTATGAAGCTTGACGTCGATCACGACGCGGCACGCGCGCCATAACTGATCCTTTAGCTGGAAAAGCCTGGTGCGCGGATCGTCGTCAAACCCTTCGTCGAGCACGAGTTGCTCGCAATACAGCGCCCAGCCTTCTGCGAACACGGTGCTGTCATGCAGCCGGCGGACCAGCGACGGTGCTTGGTTGGCAAGCACGAGCTGCAGGTGGTGGCCGGGATATCCCTCGTGGACGTTGGTCAACAGCATCCCGAAGAAGTTGTGGCCCACGCGCTGCTCGCGCTGCTGCGTTGGCGTCGCGCTCTGATCGATCGGGGTGACGTAATACAGACCCTGCTGGCGCACATCAAAGGGACCCGGCGCCATGTACGCGGCGTATGGAATGGTCGGCCGCTGGAACAGCGGCGTCTCGACGATCTCCAGCGTCTCGCCGTCGGGCAACGTCACCAGCCCGCGGGATACGACAAACTCCCGTGCCTGTTGCAAGCCCTTTCGGTAATGCGTGAGCAGGTCGCCTTGCGGCAGCGCTTCATCCCGCAGGCGCTCGAGAAGTTCGGGCCACGAGGCACCAGGGTCGATGGTCTCGGCAACTTCTTGCAGGCGCAGCTGCGTCAAACGCACCGCTTCCTCGCCGAACTGCAGCAGCGATTCAGCGGTGAAGGGAACGCGATGCTCGTGTGCCAGCTTGTAATCGAAGAACTCACGGCCGACGGCAAACGAAATGCCGTTACGGCGAGCGTGGGCCTCTTCAAGGAACCGGCCGTACTCGGCCAGCGCAGCGACCGCAGCGCGGCATGCTGCGATCGCCCCCTCGTGAGTGCCTAGCAACGGCATGACGGTCTGCTCGAAAAACTCGATCGTGCCTTCGGTCTCCTCGATCGCGATATCCGTCCACACTTTGGGCGAGCGCTGCAAGTTGCGCATCCCGGCGACGAGCATGCCCGGTATGCCGCGCATGCGAGCAGCGGCTGCGGGGACGCGCTGCGCAAGCGGAGCATAGTCGCGCGCGAAGATCGAGTACACCGCGTCAGCGGCAAGCGATGGATAGAGCGACGGATCGTGCTGATAAGGTCGCAGCTCAGTCAGCTCGCGCAAGTGGACTTGCAACTCGGAGATGAGCAGCTGGTAGTCGACGCGCTCGTCAGGCGTGAGATCGCCAGGCGTGAAGTCTTCGAGCCGTGCGACGTGCGCTTTGAGCGCCTCTTCAGTTCGCGCGACGCCTTCAGCGGTCACATCCGGTAAGTCGGAGTCGAAGTCGTGAAGGCCAGTCCAGGTCGCGTGAATAGGATCATCTTTCAGACGCTCGGAGATGATCGCTTCGGCAGTGGCGGCAAAATCGGTCATGACGGAGCGCTCGTTTCGGCTCCGGGCTGGCTAGAATCTCGTATCATTTTGTGACTTGCTATCGAACATATGTTCGATTATACTAATCTCCCATGTCCACCTCCGTCGCCGAGCTGCGCAGCGCCTTAGAGCGTCGCTGGCAAGGGGTCGTCCCCCACGCCGCCGCTCCGGTGCGGCCTGGAAGAGCGAGCGGCATCGGGGATTTGGACGCGTTGCTCGGCACCGCAGGCGTGCCCGCAGGCCAGTTGACCGAGCTGTTCGGCGCGCGTTCTTCGGGCAAGACTATGATCGCCTTTGCGCTGCTCGCGGCCGCCATGCGCGATGGAGCGCTGGGAGCATTTATCGATCCTTCGAAAAGTTTTTTCGCGCCGTCGGCAGCTGGTGCCGGCATCGATCTACGCCGATTGATCGTCGTCCGGCCGGGCGATAGCGCCGGCGTGCGGCGTGCGGCCGACGCGCTTGTGCGCGGCGGTGCCTGCCCGGTCGTGGTCGTGGACTGCAGCGAGTCGCCCGGCGCGTTACAAACGCATCACTGCGCGCGGCTCGTCGGTCAAGCGGAAAAGACGAGCACAACGCTGGTCGTCGTCTCGAACGGCGATCTGCAAGCGGTGGCTTCATTTGCATCGCTGCGTTTGCGCGTGCACGACCTCACGCCGTTGTGGCAAGAAGGAAGCGCAGGCAGCGACCGGCTGTTGGGTTGCGTCGCATCGGTCGACGTCGCGAAGTCGCGCGCCATCGCGCCTGGGCGGAGCGTGCGCTTCGCCGCGGTTCTGCCCGATGTGGCCGGCACGTGGCCGGACTTATGCGGCAGCGCTGTCGACCGCCACACGCTTGAGGGGAGCACTGGCTCTTTGCAGCCGGCAGCACGCGCCTGATGCAGCGGCGCATCGCTTGTCTGGTCCTCCCGCAATTCTCGGTCGAGGTGTGCCTGCGCGCGAAACCCTCCTTAAAAGGAAGACACGTGGCGATCGCACAGGGCGAGTCGCGCCGCGAGATCGTCTGCGCAAGCCGCACGAGCATCGGCGTCGTTCCCGGCATGACGCCCAAGCAAGCGCGTGCAGCATGTCCTGGGCTGGTGGTCGTCGCGCGTGACGAACCTGCCGAACTTGCAGCGACAAGTGAACTGCTCAATGCGTTGGAGACGTGCGGACCGCTCGTCGAAGGCAGCGCACCCGGCATCTGTTATTTCGACGCAGCCTTGCTGCCTTGCGGCGAAGCGGCGGCGCTTGGCGCTGCGGTTTCGCTCGCCACCGAATCGGGTTTTACGTGCGCCGCCGCAGTCGCTGACGACAAATTCACCGCCCGATGCGCGGCGATCGTCGCCGGCGGTGGAGCGAGCATCGTGCCGCCCGGCGGCAGCGCCGCGTTTCTCGCACCGCTTTCCATCGGATTGCTCGCGCTTGCTCCAGGTGACGCCGATCGGCTCGACCTGCTCGGCTTGCGCACGCTCGGTCAACTCGCGGCATTGCCGGCAGGTCCGTTGGCGCTGCGTTTCGGGGAACGCGCGCGCCGTTACCGTGAGCTCGCGCGCGGCGAAGATGACGAGCCGATCCAACCGCGCAGCATCACCGCCGTCTATGAAGACCGCTTCGCGTTCGACGGCGCCGTCGACCGGCTCGAACCGGTCTTGTTCGCTTTGCGCGGCTGCCTCGCGACGGTTGCCGCACGGCTTGCCGGTTGTGCGCAGACCTGCGACCGGTTCGATATCGTGCTCGAATTCTCGGCGGAGACGGCATCGGTACCCGTGCTGCTGGCCGAGCCGACTGCCTCGGCGGATACGATGTTCCATCTCGCACGCATCGCGTTGGAATCGCGCGAGATGCTCGAGTCGATCGCCGCCATCGCCGTGCGCGTGACGCCGTGCGGGCAGACGCCGCCGCAACTCTCGTTGTTCGACGGCACCGCGGCGTCGCGCAAAGCAGCGCTCGCCGCGACGATTGCGCGCCTGCAAGCGGCGCTGGGGCGCGAGGAAGTGGTGACGATCGTGCCGGTGCCGACGCGCTCGCGGCTGCCCGAACGCATGCAGCAGGTGACGCCGATCGAGTCGCCCAGAGATCTCGAGCTTGCCGGTGCCGCGCGCTCTCGCGTTGCACGCATCGCGCGTTCTGCCGACGCGGATGCGCCTGCGCGTGTGCCCGTGCACAACCGCGCTCGCGTGATCAGCCAGGTCCGCGCTCACGAGCCTGCATCTGCAGCTCTCGAGCCCGGATCGATCGCTCACAAGCCGGTTCCCGCGAACGGCGCAATCGCGCCGACGGGTAGGCGCAGCGGCGCCGCGGCGCCGGCAAGAGGTGCTTGGGCGCCGGCGTTGCGGTTGGTGGATCCCCCCAAACCGATCGCATCGCCGGCGCCGAACGCCACGCGCGCCGGCCCGTTCCGCTTAAGCGAGAGCTGGTGGGAGCAAGGCGCCGAGCGCGACTATTACCAGCTCGTCGACAACGCCGGCGCGCTCTTGCTTGTGTTCCGCGATCTGCGCGACGGCTGCTGGTATTTGCAAGGCGTCTTCGATTGATGGAATACGCCGAGCTGCATTGCCATTCGAACTTCAGCCTCCTCGACGGCGGTTCGCATCCGGAAGAGTTGATCGAATGCGCGCGCGCGCTCGGTTTGGCGGGCATCGCGATCACCGACCGCAATGGCGTCTACGGCGCCGTCCGCTTCGCCCAAGCTGCACGCGAAGCGCAGGTCCAAGCGATCATCGGCGCCGAGCTGACGATGGAAGACGACACTCATCTCGTGCTGCTCGCGCAGACCAAAGAGGGCTATGCCAATCTCTCGCGCCTGATCAGCCGCGCGCATCTGGACAACGAGCGCGGCCAGCCGCGCACGTCGTACCACAACCTCGCACGCTATGCGCGCGGCATCATCGCGCTATCGGGCTGCGAACATGGCGTCGTACCGCGCGCCTTAGCCGCGGGCGATTTCCGCGGCGCGTGCGAGCATGCGAGCACGTTGCGCGACATCTTCGGCTGGGGAAATTTCTGGATCGAGCTGCAGCGCCATCTGTTGCCCGAAGATGGTCCGCGCATCAAGTCGCTGTGCGCGCTGGCGGATGCGCTCGAGCTGGGCACGGTCGCCACTGGCGGCGTGCATTACGCCATCCCCGAGCATCGCGCGCTTGCCGACGTGCTCACTTGCATCCGCCTCAAGACGACGCTCGACGAAGCCGGCACGCGCCTGCGACCCAACGGCGAGTACTATCTGCGTCCGCCGCAGATGATGGCGCGGCTCTTCGCCGAGCACCCGCGCGCGGTGGCCGCAAGCGTCGCGCTCGCGCAGCGCTGCGAGTTCCGGCTCGACAAGCTGCGCAATGAATTTCCTGACTTTCCCCTGCCGCCGGGCGAAACGGCGTTCTCTTATCTGTATTCATTGGTGCACGAGGGCGTGCGCCGCCGCTACCGTCCGGTGACGCCCGAGGTGAGCAAGCAGATCGCGCACGAGCTCGGCGTGATCGAACGGATGGATCTGGCGGGCTACTTCCTCATCGTGTGGGATATCGTGCGCTTCGCGATGGAGCGCAACATCTTGATCCAAGGCCGAGGCTCGGCTGCCAACTCCGCGGTCTGTTACGCGTTGAACATCACCAGCGTCGATCCGGTCGGCTTGAAGATGCTGTTCGAACGTTTCCTCTCAGAAGAGCGCGCTGAGCTGCCGGACATCGATCTCGATTGCCCGTCGGGCGATCAGCGCGAGTCGATCATACAATACGTCTACCAGCGCTACGGACGCGAGCACAGCGGCATGGTCGCCGAAGTGATCAGCTACCGCGCGCGTTCGGCCGTGCGCGATATCGGCAAGGCGATCGGGCTCTCGCTCGACCAGGTCGATGCGCTCGCCAAGTCGCTTGACGTTTATTCTTCGGCGCAGGTCGGTGAAGAAGCGGCGCTGGCGGCGCAAGCGACCATGGGCGTGCCGAAACACGAGGCGATGGGCGTCACCAAACACGGCGAGCCCAAGCCGATGTCGGCGTCCGACGTGCAAGACGCTGTCGCCTCATTGCCGCAGGCGATCGCGGTTGAAGCCGGCAGCAACGTCGCGCAGACGTTGTTCGAACTATGCGCACGCATCGACAGTTTCCCACGCCATCTGAGCCAGCACGTCGGCGGCATGGTGATCACGCGCTCGCCGCTCATCGAGGTCGCGCCGCTCGAACAGGCGGCGATGCCGGATCGCACGATCGTGTGCTGGGACAAAGATGATTGCGCGACGCTGGGTCTCATCAAGATCGATCTGCTCGGCCTTGGCATGCTCAACGCGATCGAGCTTGCTATCGCAGAGGTCAAGCGCGTGCGCGGCGAGACGATCGACCTGGTCGACCTGCGCGCCTGCGACGATTCGAAGGTCTACGACATGCTGTGCCGCGCCGACACAGTCGGGCTCTTCCAGGTCGAGTCACGCGCGCAAATGGCGACGCTGCCGCGCCTGAAACCGCGCAACTTCTACGACGTCGTCGTCGAGGTGGCCATCATTCGGCCGGGACCCATCCAAGGCGACATGGTTCATCCTTATATACGGCGGCGCAAGGGACTCGAGCCCGTGACCTATCCGCATCCTGCGCTCGTGCCGGTCCTCGAGCGCACGCTGGGTGTGCCGCTGTTCCAAGAGCAAGGCATGCGCATCGCGGTTGAGACTGCGGGGTTTACGCCGGGCCAAGCGGATGAGCTGCGTCGCGCGATGGGTCACAAGCGCTCGTATGAGAAGATGGCGCGCCTCAAAGACCGGCTCATCAACGGCATGGCGAAAAACGGCATCGACCGCGATCTCGCGGAGCGGCTCTATCAGATGCTTAGCGCCTTCGCCGACTTCGGCTTTCCAGAATCGCATGCCGCATCGTTTGCGCTCATCGTCTATGTCTCGGGCTTTCTCAAGCGCTATTATGCGCCCGAGTTCTACGCTTCGTTGATCAACGCACAGCCGATGGGTTTTTATTCGCCTGAATCTTTGATCGCCGATGCCCGCCGTCACAACGTGACGGTTTTGCAGCCGGACGTCAACGCGTCGCACTACGCGTGCACCGTCGAACCGCTTGCCGGCGGGCCGCACCCAGCAGCTCCCGGCTGCGATTGGCGGCATCCGGTGGCGCTGCGCATCGGGCTGAGCCAAGTGCGCGGCATCGGCGAAAAACATAAAGAGATGCTCGAAGCGCAGCGCGCACAAGGTTCATATCGCAGCGTGCGCGACTTCGTGCTGCGCACGGGGCTGCCCAAGGACATCTTGGAGTCATTGGCGGCAGTCGACGCATTTGCGTGCTTCGATCTCTCGCGGCGCCAGGCGCTGTGGGAGGTGCAACGGTTGGCCGAGCTGCCGCGAGTCGGCGCACTCGAACGCGACATGCCGATCGACGAACCGGAAGTCATACTGCCGCGCATGCATCAGGTCGAAGAAGCCGCTGCCGATCTGTGGGGGCTTGGCATGTCGGCGACCTATCACGCGATGCAGTTCTATCGCGAACACCTCAAGGCCAAACGCATCTATTGCGCTGCCGATCTGGAGAAGCTGCCCAACCGTTTGGTCGCCAAGGTCGCCGGCATCGTGACGACGCGCCAGCGTCCTGGTACAGCCAAAGGCTTCGTGTTCACGACGATGGAGGATGAGACCGGGCTCATGAACGTCATCATCCGCCCGGATATCTACCAGAAATACCGGCCGATCGCGCGCGACGAACCGGCAGTCATCGTCGAAGGGGTGCTGCAAAAAGACGACGGCCGCGTCAACATCCTCGCGCGCCGGTTTTGGAAGCTGGACATCGACGAGCTCACGAAGGGCCTGACCACGCGCAGTTTCCGCTGAGCGGCAGGGCCCGGGGCGCCGGCGGACCCAGGAAACAAAGCGGTCTGCGAGCGAGTAGCCTCGACCATGAGCAACGCAATCAGAGTCGCCGCGCTTGCGGCTATTTCCATCTCTCTTGGAGCCGCGAGCCAAGCGGCTGCTGCAACTGCGGACGACGTGCTCAATCACGCGCTCACCGCAGTGGGAGGCGTGGCGGCGCTGAATCGCGTCAACGCGCTGCACACGCGCGGCACGATCTCCATCACCGGCGTCAAAGGGACGTTCGAGCAATGGAGCGACGCGAAAACCAACACGTTCGCCAATTATGCGAATGCTGGGGTGTTTTCTGGCGGCGGCGGCTGGGACGGTACAGACTCCTGGAATCAGGACGCGAGCGGTTTCGTTTGGGTCGACGGTGGCGCAGCCGGACGGTATGAGGCGATCCAGGCCGCCTACGTGACCAATGTGAACTTCTTGCGCCCTGCGCGCCGTGGCACCGTTAGACTGATGCCGAGCGAAACGGACAAAGGCGTCACGTACGATGTGATCGAGGCGACTCCGCCCAACGGGCTGCCGTTCACGATCTGGATCAACGCAAAAACCCACCTTCCGGCCAGAAACATCTCGACCATCGGCACTGAGACGACGACGACGACGTTCGATGACTATCGCAGCGTGAGCGGGATCAAGATCCCTTACCATCTGCATCAGACGACCGACACGGGCAACGACGTCGACGGCATGACCACGAGCGTACAGGTCGATCCCCCGGACATCGCCGCGCGTCTTACGAAGCCGGTCGCGCACCTGACGGATTACGCCGTCGATGGTGGGCAAACGACCGTGCCGATCGATCTCGTGGACAATCACATCATTGTGTCAGTGATGCTGAACGGCAAAGGACCATTCCATTTCGCATTTGACACCGGCGGCTCGAACCTGATCGATCAATCGGTGGCACAAACGCTCGGTCTGTCGCAGGCAGGTGCGATGCAAGGCGGCGGCGTGGGCAACCAGACCGAGACCGTCTCGTTCGCGAAAGTTTCGACGCTCGGCGTCGGCACCGCGACGTTGAAGGATCAGTATTTCGCGATTCTCCCCGTGCGTGCGGGCTTCAGCGTCGCGAGCGGAGTGCCGCTTGATGGACTGATAGGCTTCGAAGTGCTTGCGCGTTTCACAACGACGTTCGATTATGCTGGCAAGAAACTCACGCTCGCAATGCCGGCAGGGGCGCCGGCGCCCGCTGCGGGCAGCGACGTCATTCCGTTCGTGTTCAACAACACGATCCCGCAGATCGCGTGTCAGCTCGATTCGGCATCCGGCAATTGCTCGGTCGACACGGGCAGCCGCGCTCCGATCTCGGTGCTCACGCAATTCGCGGCCTCACATCCGGAGGTCGTGCCCGCCAATGCGACGGCGGTAGGGGTCAATGGTTTCGGCATTGGCGGGCCGGCGTTTGGACGTCTTGGAAGGCTTGCCTCGTTGCAGATGGGCAACACGAAACTGACCAATGTCATCGCTGACTTCAGCTCGCAGAAGAAGGGATATTTCGCCAATCCGTTCATCGCCGCCAATATCGGCGGTGGAGTGTGGCGTCGCTTTACGGTCGTGTTCGATTATGCCAAGCAAACGATGACGCTGACGCCCAATGCCGATTTCTCTTCGACGGAGCCTCAGGATCGCTCGGGCATGTTCATCGTCGTGCAGGGAGGTTCGCCCATCGTGCTTGACGTCCGCGCCGGAACGCCCGCCGCGCAAGCGGGTCTGACGCGCGGCGACACGATCACGACGATCAACAAGGCTCCGGTTGCGAACATGGATCTCCAACAGATCCGCGCGCTGTTCATGGGACCCGCTGGTACCAGTATCCCGCTCACAGTGAAGTCGAAAGATGGACAGACGCGCGACGTGACGGTCGTCTTGCACGATTACGTCTGATAAAGGTCATATCGCATCGGACTCACTCACCGGCAGTGAGTCCCGCCTCACGACGTTAACGTCGAGATCGTTTACGGCCGCGCGACGCCGCCCGTGAACAGATCGAGTTGGAGGTTCGTCGTCTGAGAGGGATCGTTTGACGGCGCGAGCGTCAGATCGACGGTCTGGTGCTGATCGGCCCATAGGCCGGCGCTCACATATTGAACGCTGCCGTTGTCGGCGAAGAGCAGCGGCGTGCTCGCGTCGATCGGGCCCGCGATGAGCGCGACGTCGTCGAACGAGCGATGGACGATTAGCGGCCCAAGCGTCGAATTTGGATCGAGCGCGTTCGGCCTTCCATAATAGCAGTCGTAGACGAGCGGATTGATCGAGTCGACCTGTAAGGTCGCGCCGTCATTGACTCCGCCGTTCTGTGCGATGCGCTCGAGCCACGCGATGTCTTGCGCCATCGTCGTGGCGGCATCCCTCGCGGCACGCGCGTGCATGTACGATCGAAACGGTGTGATGAGAAAGAGCGTACTCGCCATCGCGAGCATCGCGACGACGGTGAGCATTTCGAGCAGCGTCAAGCCGCGCTGGCTCACGGCAACGCACCCGAAGGTACTGCGTTGCCGTCCCACCACTGCTGGTCGCCAAACGTATCGTCCGCCACCGGCGTGCCTGAGGGGCCTGTGGTGAAGACGTGAATTCGCAACTCGGTCGCAAGCGCGCTGCCCGCTTGCCCCGCCGGATCGCCGGGGCTGTCGATTCCGACGGGGCCTGCGTTATCCACGACGCCTACGGTCTCTGAATACGGAGCTGCTTGCTGGAACACGCGCACGAGTGCGGTCGTACTTCGCGTCGCGACCGGCGTGCCGTCGACAAGGACCGTTGCCGTCACGGAAACTTGCAACGGCGTCTCATCGACATACGGGTTTTGCTGCAAATTCGAATCGAGGTGGTCGTTCGTTGTCGCCGATGTATCGAGATGCAACGCGACGCGCGCTTCGACGTGCGTCCTGGCGTCGATGGTGAGCGAATGGAGGCTGCCGCTGGCGGCGATGTCGGCGAGCGTGCCGGGGATATCGCCTTGATGTTGAGCGAGCAGCGCCCGTACCCAACCGACGCCGCCATCAGCCGCGGCTTGCGCCTGGAGATTCCACTGCTCTTCAGTCGCCCGGCGAAGGCCTGCGGTGCCGATGTGCACCAGAAATGCGAGCAGCGCCAGCAGCAAGGTCGTCGCAAGCAGCACCGCAATCAGCGCCATGCCCCGCCGGTTCATGCTAGCGTCCATATCCGGTGTCGCCGCCCGACGACCCCGATGATGGCGGCGGCGTCGGCGTGCTGCTCGAACCCGATGGCGGTGTAGTGGTCGGCTGCGGACTCGCCGGCGTCGCGCTTGGCGCAGGTGGAGCGGAAGTCGATCCGGGCGGAGGAACCGGTGGACCGACGGTCGTCGCCACGGCCGCAAGCACTCGGCCTTGTGCATCCGTCGCCGTGGCGAGGATGTCGCGCGCGTTCGGCGTGCTCGAGTCAGTGAGGGTCACGGTGACGGTCATCCCATCTACAACCGTCGAGGTCGTGCCGGTCGGCGTAGTAGTGCCGTAGGCACACGCGATCTCCTCGTCGGTCAGCGCGTTCTCGACCGCAGCCATCGCAGCGCGCTTTTGCGCCGCGACGAGATCTGCGTGTGAGATGGCCATCAACGCAGGGTAGACGCCTCCGACGATAACGGTGGTGAAGAAGGCCATCGAGATGAGCGTTTCGATGAGGCTGAGCCCATTCGCCGCCGCACGGTGGCGCGTACGCGCCCACGGTTGCGGTAAGCGTCGGGGAAGGACGACCGCCTTGGATACTCCTGGTGCCGTGATCTGCAAGAACAGCGCAGAGTGCTTGACCTCGACCGACCGCGCGAAGAACTCGGGGCCGACATGATAGCGGTTCCCCTCGTACAACAACACGCCGTCAGGGCCGACGAATGCAGCCGAAGCAGTTGAACGCCAGCCACGTGGATCATGCGCAGCGCGCGCACTGACTTGCGCTGCGAACGCATCACGGACGAACCACGCGACGATCGCGATGCCGAGCGCCAACGAACCGAACAGCGTGATGACGATGAACCATGGAAACGGCGGCGCGCTGTCGGCCGAAGCCGCGCGGCCTGCCAATGCTCGAGCGGACACCGGTGCGTGCGCCACACGCTGCGGTGGGCTCAGCGTATTGCGATCGCGATCCGCGGCGCGAACGACGTCGAAGCGGTCGATCTGAAAGGTGGCATCTTGCACGCCGGAGCGCAGCCGCACGATTCGTAGCGGCGCTGGGAAGCCGCCTACGTCGCTCCACCCATCGAAAATGAAGGCGACGCGTGACGTGCGGGTGGGAACGAGTCCGTCGATCGCAATGCCCGTGCGATCGACATATATAATGAAGCCGTTGTGCGCTTCCCAGCGGGTCGGGCCAGTCTCGATGAGACCGCCGCTGGCCAGTGTCGCTAACGCGATCGGCCAGGGATTGACGAGGATGTCGGCGTCTAGCGGGTTGCCGGAGCGCGCCGTTAACGCACCCGCATGGAGAACGGCACCGCGTTCGTCGGCATGGAGCGAGTACGCCGGCGCCCGTTCATCCATGCTGAACTCACCGTCGCCGATCGATGCGCTGCCTTGAACCTCTGGCGCGTTGGGAACGTCGGTGCGATGGCCTTCGTACGTGATGCGGCCGTGAAAGCCGGCGATGCGCGCGAACACTGGAGGAATCGCAGCATCAGCCGAAGCGCTCATCATAAGCACGAGAGCGCATATCGCCACGGTGAGAAGCGGTGCGCTGCGCAGCCCGCATACGAATCGGTGCGGCATTGCGTACCAGCCTTGTCCGGCGTGTGAGTGGATTGTAACGGAAGCTCTGAACGTTTGCAATGCAATCACGCGTGCGAGGCCCGCTGTAAAGGGTCCGCATTCGAACTGCTGAAGTCTGATGGCTCGCCACATCCGATGCTCCTGTCAGTACTGTGGATGGAACTGCGAAGAGGCGTTCGATGACCGACTTCAACAAACTCACGCGCAAAGCCCAAGAAGCGCTCGTCGAGGCGCAGCGGATCGCAGGCGAACGCCATGCGGCTGAAGTGGACTCCGAACACCTGCTCGCCGCCTTGCTGAGCGATGCGGAAGGCACCCCCGCGATCGTCCTGCGCCAACTGGGCATCAACGTCGAACAGTTGAGCAAGTCGGTGATCGCTGCGCTCGACGCGCGGCCGAAAGTGTATGGCGGCGCGGAGCCACGCTTCGGGCGCGAGATGAGCTCGCTGCTCGACCGCGCGGCGCAAGAAGCGGAAAAATTCAAAGACGAGTACGTCTCGACCGAACACCTGTTGCTGGCCATCGCCAACGCACCTGGACGCTCGGAGGCCAAGGACCTGCTCGCCCGCGCGGGCGCGACGTACGACAAGATCCTCGCTGGCCTGGCACCGGTACGCGGTAGCCAGCGCATCACGGACCAAGATCCCGAAGGCAAGTATCAGGCGCTTGAACGCTACGGGCGCGATCTAACCACGCTTGCAAAGCAGAACAAGATCGACCCGGTCATCGGGCGTGACGAGGAGATCCGGCGCGTCATTCAAGTCCTCTCGCGCCGCACGAAGAACAATCCCGTGCTCATCGGCGAACCGGGAGTCGGTAAAACGGCGATCGTCGAGGGACTCGCGCACCGAATCGTGCGTGGCGACGTCCCCGAAGGCCTCAAAGACCGGCGTATCATCGCGCTCGATCTCGGCGCGCTCATCGCCGGTGCGAAGTATCGCGGTGAGTTCGAGGACCGCCTGAAAGCGGTTCTCAAGGAAGTGCAACAAGGTCAGGGCCAGATCGTGCTGTTCATCGACGAGCTGCACACAGTCGTCGGCGCTGGTGCCGCCGAGGGCGCGATGGACGCTTCGAACTTGCTCAAGCCGATGCTCGCTCGGGGAGAGCTGCATTGCATCGGCGCGACGACGCTCAACGAATACCGCAAGTACATCGAAAAAGATGCCGCGCTCGAACGCCGGTTTCAACCGGTCATGGTCTCCCAGCCGAGCGTCGAGGACACGATCTCGATCCTGCGAGGCCTGCGCGAGCGCTACGAGACGCATCACCACGTGCGCATCAAAGACTCTGCGTTGGTCGCTGCAGCAGTGCTCTCGAACCGCTACATCACCGATCGCTTCTTGCCGGACAAGGCCATCGACCTCGTCGACGAAGCTGCTTCGAAGATCCGCATGGAGATGGATTCGCGGCCGGTTGAGCTCGATGAGGTCGAGCGGCGCATGAACCAGCTCAAGATCGAGCGCGAAGCGCTCAAAAAAGAGACTGATGCCGGCTCGCGCAGGCGGCTCGCGGACATCGAGAAAGAGATCGGCGAGCTGGAAGCCGAGTCGACGCGGCTGCGCAAGCTGTGGGAATCGGAGAAGAGCGCGATCGGCGACGTCTCCAACATCAAAGAACAGATCGAGGAGATCAAGACGCGCATCGCGCGCGCCGAGCAGGGCTACGAGCCGAATGTCAATTGGGAAGAGATCAGCCGCCTCAAGTACCAGACGCTGCCGGAATTGGAGCGCAAGGCCGATGAGATCGAGCAGCGCTTCAGCTCAAGCGACGGCGCGACCAAGCTGTTTAAGGAAGAAGTTGACGAGCACGACATCGCCGAGGTGGTCGGCAAGTGGACGGGCATCCCTGTTTCCAAGCTGATGGAAGGCGAAGTGCAAAAACTACTCCAGATGGAGGAGCGCTTGCACGTGCGCGTTATCGGCCAGGACGAAGCGGTCAAAGCGGTGTCTGCTGCCGTGCGCCGCGCGCGCGCAGGATTGCAGGATCCGAACCGGCCGCTAGGGTCGTTCATCTTCTTGGGTCCGACCGGAGTAGGCAAAACGGAACTGGCGCGCGCACTCGCCGAGTTCTTGTTCGACGACGAGCATTCGATGATCCGCATCGACATGTCGGAGTATATGGAGAAGCACTCGGTCGCGCGGCTGATCGGCGCGCCGCCCGGCTATGTCGGCTACGAAGAGGGCGGGCAGCTGACCGAAGCAGTGCGCCGTCGCCCGTACAGCGTCATCCTCTTCGACGAGATCGAAAAAGCGCACCCGGATGTCTTCAACGTGCTTCTTCAAATCCTCGACGATGGACGTCTTACCGACGGTCAAGGCCGGGTCGTCGACTTCAAGAACACGGTCATCATCATGACCAGCAACCTCGGATCGTCGGCGATCGCCGAGTACGCCGGCAACGACGCGAAGATGCGCGAAGCGGTCATGGAGACGATGCGCCAGCACTTCCGGCCCGAGTTTCTCAATCGCATCGATGAGATCATCATCTTCCGCAACCTCACTCTGGCTGACATCACGCGCATCGTCGACATCCAGCTCGGCACGCTGCGCAAGCGGCTCTCCGAGCGCGGCATATCGCTCGACCTCACCGATGCCGCCAAAGAGCTGATCGCGAATCGCGGGTTCGATCCTGTCTACGGCGCGCGCCCGCTCAAGCGGACGTTACAAAAGGACATCGTCGACCCGCTGGCGCTGCAGGTGCTCAACGGTGACTTCGTCCCCGGCGACACCGTCATCGCCGATGCGAAAAGCGGCGAGATCGTCTTCAGCAAGAAGGCCGGTGATGGGAAGGCTGCTGGAAACGGCGAGAAGGCGCAGCGCAGCGCGCGTACGCGAGCGTAAGTGACCACGCACGCGCTCGACGCGCCGTGACTTGACACCAGCTCGACTCAACCCACGCCGGCCGCAGCGAGCCGCGCATCCGTGGATCTTCACCGGCGAGGTGGCATCGCTGCCTGACGATGCGGCAGACGGCCACGTCGTGCGTGTGCACGATGCGCGGGGCCGTTTCTACGCGACCGCATATCTCAACCGGCGCTCGAAAATAGTGCTGCGCGTACTATCGTGGCAAGACGAGCCGATCGATGCTGACTTTTGGCGACGGCGCGTCCGCGACGCCCTGTCGCTGCGAGGTGCATTCGAACCTACTGCCGGGAGACGGCTGATCAACGCCGACGGTGACCGCTTGCCGGGCCTCATCGTCGACTACTATGCGGGCTGGCTCGTGGTTCAGATCTCCACTCTTGGCATGGATCGAATGCGCGCGGCTATCGTCGAAGCGCTTCGCGAGGTCGTGCAGCCGCGCGGGATCTACGAGCGCAGCGACGTCCCTGAGCGAACGCTCGAAGGACTCGAGCTGCGCACTGGATCGTTATTTGGACCGGATCCCCCCGAGTTTGTCGAAATCGTTGAGGGCCCGGCGCGCCTGCTCGTCGATATCGCGCACGGACAAAAGACCGGACTGTTTCTCGACCAGCGCCTCAACCGGCAGGCCGCGGCGTCGTATGCGCGCGACCGCCGTGTGTTGAACTGCTTTGCGTATTCCGGCGGCTTCAGCGTGCACGCGGCACTGGCCGGCGCGCGTGAGGTGATCAGTATCGACATCTCCGCCGACGCGAACCGGCTGGCCGAACGCAACCTTGCGCTGAACGGATTTCCGCAATCGCCGGTGATCGAGGCGAATTGTTTTGATTGGCTGCGCGCAGCGAGCGATCGCGATGAGCGGTTCGGCATGATCGTGCTGGACCCGCCGGCATTCGCTCGCAGCCGGAGCGCTCTCGACAACGCGCTGCGCGGGTATAAAGAAATCAATCTGCGCGCGCTCAAGCTGCTCGAACCAGAGGGAATTCTCGTGTCGTGCTCGTGCTCGCGACCCATTACGCGCGACGCATTCGCAACATTGATCGCGGACGCGGCGCGCGACGCGGGCAGGGATTTGCAGCTCTTGGAAGACCGCGGCCAGCCGCCGGATCACCCCGTTTTGCTCGCCGCTTCCGAAACGAACTACCTGAAATGTGTCATCCTGCGCGCGGACGGGACGAGACCCGCCTAAGAACCGCTCGTTTGCTGGGAAAATCCGGTGGCCAAAGGTCGGCCCGTCTTGGTGTGACGAACGAAAAAGCTGAACATAGTATGTATATGATTCGCCGCGGGAACGCTGCCCGCACGCGCGCGACAGTCCTTCTGATATTCGCCCTCGCGGCGGCCGGCTGCGCGAAAAACGCGACTGGCATCAAGCCTCCCGTTCCCGTGGTGCCAGCCGCCAAAGCCTCGACACGAACGGTTGAGCCGAGGGTCGTGCTCTCCGGCGTTGTCGCTCCATTGCAGAATGTCGCGATCACCAGCGATCTCCAAGAGCCCGCCGCATCGGTGCCCGTAAACGAGGGCGATGTCGTCCGCCAAGGCCAGCTGCTCGTGCAATTGAACGCTGCTGACCTTCAGGCCCAGCTAGAAGCGGCCGATCGCGCTGCCTCGGAAGCTGACGCCAAAGTGACGCAAACGCAATACCAAGCGCAGTACGCGATATCGTCAGGCAATGACCAGGTGCGAAATGCGCAAGCGCAATTGAATCTGGCCCAAAGCATGCTGCGCAGCGACGAGCAATTAGAAGCCAAAGGATATATCTCGGAGCAAGCCTTGGAGTCGCAGCGCACAGCAGTGGCGCAAGCACAGGCAGCACTCGACACCGCGATCGAGAACCAGCGGCAAAACGGCACCCAAAACCAAGGCCTGCAAGTCGCGAACATCAAGGCCGCTCAAGCCGCCGCGGCGTCAGCGCATGCGCAAGCTGACAGCATTCGCGCGCAGATCGCGAAAGCGACGATCGTCGCGCCGGTGGACTCGGTCGTCGTCAACCGCAACATCAATCCGGGTGAGTATCCCGGTACGCGCCAGATCTTCACGTTGCAAGAGGTCTCTAGTGTCTATGCCGCGCTCAGCGCGTTCGGCGGACAGATCTCCGGCATCGCGCCCGGTAAGGAGGTGACCGTTTCATCTCCGGCGCTGCCAGGCAAACATTTCACTGGAAGAGTCGTCGCGGTGCTGTCGCCGACCTCACCCTCGGCAGCCGGCTTCGTCGTGAAGATCGTCATCCCGAACCCGCAGAGCACGCTGCGTCCGGGCATGACCGTCAGCGGCGCAGTCAGCAAGCAATCTGTC
>DASRXC010000007.1:0-5046 GCA_035654355.1 Binatus sp. (SeqCode) | reverse complement strand
TGTGCATCTTCGCGGTGCCGATGAGCGCCCAGACCGCGGACGCAATCGTCCGCGTCGGGCTGTCGGGCGTGCCGCCCGGGTGGTCGTTCAACAGCCAACCGCAATCGAAATGCATCCGCTCTGGAGATACGCTCGACGGCTCGCTCGCAGAGACGCAGTCGATCTTCAGTTTTCAGTGGAGCTTGATCCGTCCGGTCGCGCTGGGTGGACCCTGCGGGAAGACCTAAGAGGCGGTTGACGGATTTGCGGTCACGAGATCGCGAACGAGACGGCGTCGGCGAGCGTGAATCGGCCTTCGTCACGCGCCGGCAGGACCGGAACCCATCCTGGATCGGCCGCACGATACGATGTGGGGTCGGCGTCGATGATGCCCGACAGCACCTCGCCGACGATCCGGCCGCCGACTTCCCCCAAGCGCTCTCCGCGGTGGCGAACAGAAGCTTCCTTTAAGATGTAGTACCACAGCGGGGTCTCGGCTCGCCAGCCGTACTGGGCGAGCCCAACTTCTTCGGGGCTTAGCGGCTGAGCGCCGATGTGGCGCGCGAGAGTCTCACCTGAAGGCAGCTCCAGCGCGCGGGCCCGCGTCAGGTCGCGGCACGCGAGGGAGTGGAATTCAGGCAGTGTTGTTTGGCCGACGACGCTCTCGGGCAGATCGATGAGCGTGTGCGCCATGCGTGGCTCGATGCGTCTGCTGGCTTGCGGCGAGACAGCCGGATCGATCGCGAGAAACCGGCGCCAGTCGACGATATGAGCGCCGGCGATCGCTTGACCCCCAGCTAATTCTGGAAACACACCCGCGCTCGCCCGGTCGTTGAGCTGGTAGCTCACCCGGACCTGAGCGTGACCGAAACGGTATGCGGCATCTGCGAATTCGACCGGGATGTACGGGCGCGACGCCGGCCGGAAGAAGCGCCGCCCGTTCGCGTTGATGTCGCGAATGAGGTCCTCGCCGACCGTCAACGGCAAGAACTCGTTGAGCACGATCCATTGCAAATGCCAGCGCACGTTCCGCTGCGCCTGCGAGAATGCTTGGCCCGGCGCTGCGCCCTCGGAGCGAACGCGGTCGACGAGGCCGTTGTGCAGCTTGAGCATCGCCAGATGCAGCTGGACGATGATGCCGTGCACGTCGTTGCGCGGATCTCCGATCACAGCGCGGCCTTGCCGATTTCGCGGCACGTCGTACGACGTGCCGTTCTCGCCGGCTCCCAGCAAGAATTTGTCAGGATCGTTCGCATCGTACATGTACGGGGCGCCGGATGGTCCGAGGCCGTAGAGCGATTCGAAGTCGAGCGCCGGCGTCCGGAAGTTGTGGATGCGGCGCACGCTCGCATGAGTGGCAAGCAGGCTGCGATCGGCCGTGATGTCATGCGCGAGCATATGGCCGAACATCGTGTGCCCGGCGGGAATGCGCGGGTTGTCAGCGGACGGCTCGTCAGCAGCTACGTCGAGCGCCGAGCCCGCGCGCCCTAACGCGAGCAAATCCTTTTCATCGCAACGCAGCGGCGGAAGATCCGGAAACATCCGGGCATACTTGCCGCCTTCGCCGGCAGAGAGGCTCGGCTTCAGGTGTATGTCGAGGACACAACTGTTGATGCTCATCGATTTCTGCGTTGCCGCTGCGCGAGCGAGTTCCTTCTAGACGATGGGAGTGGCAAGGCCACCAGACACGGCATGGTCAACTTATGCCCATGAAATCGTTCATCGCGAGTGCGGCCTTGATATGCCTGGTCGCCGCCGCCGGCCCGGCGTTCTCGGCCGATCCGCCCGCTACGCCGACGCCCGCTGCGAGCGCGTCGACGGCTCCCTCATCCACGCCGGCGCCGAATGCGAGTGCGAGCCCGTCGGCATCGACGCCGCCTGACTCCGTCACGCACCACACGATTGCGCTGGATGGAAAGACGATCGCATACACCGCGGTTGCAGGGACGATCACACTGCGCAACGCCCAAGACGAGCCGTCTGCTTCGATGTTCTACGTCGCCTACACGGCCGACGGCGCGTCGTCGCACAGGCCCGTCACCTTCCTTTATAACGGCGGCCCCGGCTCGGCGACGATCTGGCTACACATGGGCTCGTTCGGGCCGCGTCGCGTCGTCGCCGGGAACGCCGCGCCTTCGCGCGGCGCGCCCTATGATTTCGTCGCGAACCAGTTCAGCCTGCTCGATCGAACCGACCTCGTGTTCATCGACGCGCCCGGCACCGGTTTTTCGAAGCTGCTCGGCAAGACCGACCCGAAGGACTTCTATGGCATCGATCAAGATGCCGCGGCGTTCGGCCAGTTCATCCAGCGGTATCTGTCGCAGTACGGCCGTTGGAACTCTCCCAAGTTCTTGTTCGGCGAAAGCTACGGCACGACGCGCTCGTGCGCGCTCGCCGCGTACCTGCACTCGCACAACATCGACGTCAACGGGATCGTGTTGTTGTCGTCAGCGCTCAACCTTGGAGTGCTGTTCGGCGGCGGCGACGGCGTGGAAGAGACGTACTTCACCTATCTGCCGACAGAGACGGCCGTGGCCTGGTATCAGCACAAGCTGCCGCAAAGCGGTGATCTCCCCACGGTGTTGCGCGCATCTGAATCGTTCGCGGTCGGCGACTATGCGAACGCGCTCGTGCAGGGCTCGAGTCTATCGAGCGCGGAGCGCGCGCGCATCGCGCATCGCCTTCACGAGCTGACCGGGATCAGCGAGCAGTATCTCGTGCGCTCCAACTTGCGGGTTCAGCCGGGGGAGTTTGAAAAGCAGCTTCTCGGCGGCAAAGATGAAGTCGTCGGACGCTACGACGCGCGCTACGTCGGCATCTCGTGGGAGCGCAACGGCCAGGTGCCCGAGTACGACCCTTCGTACAGCGACATCGCCTCCGCGTACGTGGCCACGTTCAACGATTACGTGCGTAAGGATTTAGGTTATCACACCGAAGCTCAATATCAGCCGCTGCGCGGCTTGGATTGGAATTTCCAGCGCAAGGACGGTTCTTGGGGCGATGTGTTGCCGGATCTCGGGCGCACGATGACCGAGAATCCGCGCCTGCGCGTGTTCTCCGCAAATGGTTACTTCGACATGGCCACCCCGTTCTTCCAGACGCAGTTCCTGCTCGATCACATGGGGATCGACCAATCGTTGAACGGTCACATCAAGTTCGGATTTTACCAGTCCGGTCATATGGTGTACGTGAATCCGTCCGCGCTCGCCGCGTTTCATGACGATCTCGAGCGTTGGTACGATTCAGTGCTCGCGCTACCGTGAAGCTCTGAGCAGATTCTCATCTGGACCGCGTTCGATTTCTCAGGTTCGCGCGGTACAATACGGATGGGAGAAACACGATACTATGAACAAGCTCACTACGGGCATCGTGGCGGCAGCGGCCGCTGCGCTGTTCTTGTCGCCGGCCGCGTCGCTGGCCGATGCGCAAGCGGCGACGATCACCTACAATACCGCGCTCGTCCAAACGGGCATCTTGGCGTCGCCAGGGGCTTATCAGGCCACACTTGCGCTCACGACGTCTCCGGACGGCATCGTCGGCGGATGGTACACACCCCTTTATAGCGGCACGCCGGTTCCGGTCACGGGCGGTCTGCACGATGGTGCGTTGTGGCTGGATATCGGCACCAATGGGCAGCTACATATCGACGCCACGATGACCGGCGACGGCAGACTCGTCGGCACGGCGATCGAGTCACCCGGCGTCATGACGATCGTCGGCTCGATCGGCCCGCGAACGTTCGACTTTGAGGCTGCTCCCGTGTCAAGCGGCTAAGCCCCGCTGCGCAGCACTCGCGCCTAAGAGCCCGTGGGCAAGTTCCTGCGGGCTCTTGCGTTCCCAGCAGGAGCGCTCATCGAAGGCAACACACTTTCGGTGCATATGGACACCACGTTGTATCGGTGGCCGGCGGGTACGCGCGCGGCGCTCAAACGCTGGGACCCTGCAGATACGGGTGACTACGCAGACAAGAGAGCGGCAAAGCACAAGCTCCGGAGCGACATCAAAAAGCTTGTCACACTGCAAGACCTGCTTTACGCTTCGGCCTCTCACGGCGTCCTTGTGATCTTTCAGGGTATGGATTCGGCCGGCAAGGACAGCGCGATCAAACATGTCATGTCCGGCGTCAACCCCCAAGGCGTCGACGTCCACAGCTTTCGAGGCCCAACAGACGAAGAGCGCAAGCACGACTACCTCTGGCGCTGCGCCCGTGTCGTGCCGGAACGTGGTCGCGTCGGGATCTTCAACCGCTCCTACTTCGAAGAGGTCCTCATCGTACGCGTCCACCCCGAGCTGCTGGGTCAGCCGTTAGCGCGTCACGCGAACGCAGCATTGTGGCGGCGGCGCTATCGCGACATCAACGATTTCGAGCGGTACTTAGCAGACAACCGCATTCACGTCCTCAAGTTCTTTTTGCACATCTCGCGGCGCGAACAGGCCGCGCGGTTCCTCGAGCGGATCAAACGGCCGGATAAGCAATGGAAGTTCTCTTCGGCTGACATCGCACAGCGAGCGTATTGGACGCAATACATGAAAGCGTACGAAGACATGCTCAACGCGACGAGCACGCGATGGGCGCCCTGGTACGTGATCCCCGCCGACCACAAGTGGTTCGCGCATGTCGTCGTCGCCGACATCCTCGTGCGCAAGCTGCGTTCGCTGCGCCTCGCGTACCCACGGCTCGATCCTGCGATGAGACGGACCTTGCGCGCGGTCGAAAGGCATCTAAAGCACGGATGAACGCCGCAGTAGCACCCCCGACGGTTGACGACGCGCGCGCGGCGGCGGCGCGCATCGCGCCATACGTTAAGCGCACGCCGATCGTCACGCGCGGCAACCTCATCTATAAAGCCGAATTCCAGCAGGTCACCGGCTCTTTCAAGCCGCGCGGTGCGTTCAACGCCGCCTTACAACTGTCCGAGGATGCGCGCCAGCGCGGCCTTGTCGCCGTCAGCGGCGGCAATCACGGCCTAGCCGTCGCGCACGTCGGCCGCCGCCTCGGAATCCGCGCAACTGTGCTCATGCCGAATTCGACGCCTGGTTGGATGGTAGAACGCGCACGTGCCGACG
>DASRXC010000006.1:0-12539 GCA_035654355.1 Binatus sp. (SeqCode) | reverse complement strand
CCGCTACGAATCGCGCGAGGGGTCAAAGCAGCGCCGGCCGGTCGATCTCGGAGCGCTTGCGCGATCGGTCGTCGCCGAACTTGAATCGCTATGGCGCTCAAAGCACATCGATTGCCGCGTCGAAGGCGAAGGCGTCTACGGCCTCGTCGACGAGAGCGAAATGCGGCGCGCGCTGATCAACCTGATCGCGAACGCGGTCACCTGGACGCCCGAGGGCGGCAAAATTGTCGTTCGCGTGAGCCAGCCGGACGCCATGGCACAGATCGATGTCGAGGACGATGGCTTCGGCGTGCCGCCGCAGGAGCGCGCATCGCTGTTCGAGCGCTTCTTCGGCGACGGCACCGCGCGGCGTGGAGGAGGCACCGGCCTCGGATTGTATATCGTGCGGCGCATCGCCGAAAGCCACGGCGGAGCCGTGACGTACGAGCCGCGCGAGCCCCGCGGCAGTATCTTCTCGTTGCAGGTGCCGGCGGCGGCGGTGCCCGCCGAGGCTCCCCATGCCTAGGATCAGGGCGCTCATCGTCGAGGACCATGCACTGACGCGGACGGGCCTGCGCACAGCGCTCGATCTGAATCAGTCGCTCGAAGTCATCGGGGAAGCGAGTGACGGCGAATCGGGATTGGAAAGTGCGCTGCGGCTTCGTCCAGATGTGATGGTCGTTGACATAGGGTTGCCCGGCATCGACGGCATCGAGCTGACTAGACGCATCCGCCATGAACTGCCCAAAACGAAAGTGCTCATCCTCACGATGCACGACATGGATGACGAAGTCATCGCTGCGCTCTCGGCCGGCGCTGACGCGTACTGCTTGAAGTCGGCAGATCCGGAACGCATCGTCGATGCGGTGAAAGCAGCCGCCTCCGGTGGCGCGTACTTCGATCCCGGCATCGCGCACGTCGTGCTGCGTGCGTTCAACCGCTCCGAGGTCGCCGGTTCAGCGGCGGGATCGCCGCTGACGGCGCGCGAGACGCAGATCCTCGGTCTTATCGCGGACGGGACCAGCAACGCGGATATCGCGCAGCGGCTCTCGATCGGACTTGGCACCGTCAAAGGCCATATCCGAGACATCATGGAGAAGCTGTCCGCCTCTGACCGCACGCATGCCGCGGTCATCGCGTTGCGGCGGGGTTTGATCTGATTCTAGCCGTGACGTTTGTCACAGTGACTCGAATCACAGCAGCTCGAATACCCGGCTAGTGTGATGTCGCTCCGGGGGTATGTCACGGGAACTCCCCACCGCAGGGAGTAGACTAGGCCCATTGGGGGGCTGCGCTTCGTGTAAAGAAGGCGGCCATGAGTCGTTCACGCAGAGGATTCACGATCATCGAGGCGCTCATCGCCATGGTCACGCTTATCGGCGTGATGATGGTTCTGGTGGGCACCGTTCCAAAGGTATTCAATAACTCGGAACGCGACAGCCTCCGCATCGAAGCGGCGACGGCCGCTCAGCAGTACCTGGACTCGCTCCACGAATACGTCGAGAGCAACGGCACCAACGCCGGCCTGCCCGCGGCGCCAACGATCGGCATCGATATGGGCGACCAGTACACGTCCTCCACAGGTTCGGAGATGCCGATGCCGAGCGCAAGCCCCGGCAGCTTCACGCTGACGAACAACGGCTGCCCGTTCATCGCCGGGTCAAGCCGCATGTATGACTGCAAGGTGACCAACACGTGGACCGCAGACGGTCAGACCCGCACGCTGACGGTTGAATCATATGTCACAGCAGAGAATTAACGCCCGCCGCGGCTACACGATCGCCGAGGTGCTCACCGTGACGGTGATCATGGGCTTCATCTCGACGTTCGTCGCGCTCATCGTCGGACCGACTTTCAGAGCCGTCAACCAGCAAGGCGCGAAGATCGACACGCTGACAGCCGCCGAGCGCGCCTTCTACCGCATACAGCGCGACATCCATCAGAGCAACGTCAACGGCGTCTACGTGTGCACGTACCCCGCTCCCAGCACCTGCGCGCCGCCGACCGCCGCGCTCGCGAACGCAACCGTCATCGTGATGATCACCCCGAAAAAGAACGGGACCGGTCAACTCGCGTGGGATACTGCGCAAGGACAGCCCCAATGGCAGGGATTCAACATCTATTGGCTCGCGCCTGACAAGAACGGCGTGAGCTCGCTCAACTACGCATTCAACGATCCGACCGGCGGCGCGACCGAGACCGTCGGATCCGCCGACGCGGCGGTCGACAACGCCCTCGCCGCCCAACCACAGTTCTTGGCAACGTCGGTCACTGGCATTCAGATCAGCCAGAACGTGACCACCTCGAAGATCGGCTTGAAGATGCTCGCGACGGCCACGGAAGGTACGTCAACCAACACGACGTCGTTTGAAAGCGATACGACGGCGCGCAACTAGGGGACTTACCTCATGAACCGCACAACCGCTCAGACCCACCGCACGTCGCGCGGATTCGCGATGGTCTTCACGCTCTTCATCATCACGCTGCTGCTCGTCATCGGTCTCGCGATGCTTGGCGTCTCGCAGTTCAGCTCGCAGTCGACTGAGAACGTCGAGCGCAAGCAGAACGCTTTCGACGCCGCCGAGGCCGGCCTCAACACGGCGATCGACAAGCTCGACAGCTCGAGTACATTCACTGCGACGGCCACCAGCGGCTACCTATCCAACAACTACACGTTCAAGTACACCGTGGTCAACAATTTGGCCGGCGGCGCCGCGAAAAACACGACCGATCCGATCACTGGGCAAACCGTAGCGATCCCGCCCGCGCGCGCGTTCATCTACAGCACTGGCGAGGGCCCGAACGCATTCCGCGCGACGACGGTCGAGGCGATCGTCAAGCAGACCGGTACCCAGTTCAACTTCCCGAACGACGCCATCGACGCTGGTTTGGACATCGAAGGCACATGGAACCACAAAGAGGGCATCTCCGGCAGCGCGCCTGGCCTGAACAACGCCAACATCCACGCCAACCACAACGTCACAGCGAGCGTGGGCTTTCTCCAGGGAACGTCGACTGCGTCGGGCACGACCGACTCGCTGAATAAGACCCCAGCTGGAGTCAACACGCCGCAGAGAACGCTACCAACCGCGAACATGCCGAACTTCGTCGCAGCCGAGAAGGCAACCGCGCAGGCAGGCGGACCGTACGCGCTCTACATCCCGTCGACCGGAACCGTCCCTTCGAAGTATGATTGTCCCAACACCGCCCCGTCCGCTGGATGTGTGGTCTTCCTCGACGGCCCATTGGCGATCTCGGGCAGCCAGACAATCACTTTCACTGGGCACGTCACGTTCGTCGTCAACGGCAACTACACGGCGACGGGTCAATCGCAAATCTCTTTCCAAGACAACACGAAAAGCCTGTTCGCCGTGAACGGGAATGCCGATGACGGCGGCTTGGGCACCATGTACGCGCTGATCTGGGCCAAAGGCGACGTCACGCTGCACGGCAACGGCTTCCAAAAAGGCGCGGTCGTCGCGGGCGGAAACGCGATCCTCAACGGCGCCGGCTCGAGCGGCGGTTTCCTATACGATTCGACGCTGGCAAATATCAGCGTCAACATACCCGGTCACATCGTCGTCTCCGCCTACGGCGAGTACTAAGGAGTAGGGCGGCCGCTCCCGGCCGTCTCCGCACGAGCGTCGAGAGGACCCGCGTCGGCAGCCGCGGGTCTTCTCTTTTTGCTCTGGTGACAGCCGTCACAAGTCCGAAACCGTGATGAGCTATCACATATCAGAAACCGTGATGACCTATCACATAGAATTTTTGTGGGTTGTGTCGCAAAATAGATACAGGGGGGATGCACATCCATGACACAGCGCACCCGCGCGTTCACCATCATCGAGGCACTGGTCGCCATCGTCGTGCTTCTGTGTGTCCTGCTGGCGATGATCGGCCTCGTGCCGCGCACCTTCGCGAACGCCCAGCGCGACAGCACGCGAACTGAAGCGCTGTCGAGCGCGCAACAGTACCTGGATACGCTGCACGAATACGTGGCCAACAACAAGTTCACCGCATCGAGCCTCCCGTCGCCGGCGCCGGTGACGATCGACGCGGGCGACACGTTCGAAGGCAGCGCGGCCATCGCAAGCCCAGGCACCTTCCAACTCGCCAATAACGGCTGCCCGCAGGTAGGCGGGTCGGCGAAGATGTTCGACTGCGTCGTGACCGTGACGTGGACAGAGTCCGGGGCGTCGCGAAAGGTCAGTGTGGAATCCTTTGTCACGCAGCAGATCTAGACGGGGCTATACCATCGCCGAAGTTCTCACCGTATCGGTGATCATGGGGATGGTCTCGAGCTTCGTCGTCCTCATCATCGCGCCGCTCTTCCACGCCTCAGACGCGGAGACGGCGAAAGTCGACACGATCCAAGCGGCCGCAAAAGCGTTCTATCGAATGCAGCGCGATCTGCATGCGAGCACGGCGACCGGTGTGTACGTCTGCACGTATCCTGCGCCGTCGGTGTGTAGTGCGCCGTCGACGACAAGCCTCACCGATGCAAAGGTCATCGCGATCATCACGCCGCGCAAGAACGGCAACGGCCAGGTGATGTTCGACCCGACGGGTTCGCCGCAATACCAGGGTTATCAGGTGTATTGGCTGACCCCGGACGCGGTGGGGACCGCGACGCTGAGCTACGCGTTCAACGACCCGACGGCCGGCTCGATCAATCCGGGCTTTACCCAGACAGCTGATGCTGCCGTCAATAACGCGCTGGCGGCCAAGCCGACCTTCCTCGCCCAGTCGATCAGCGATCTCCAGCTCGGCAACTTCTCGTCAACGTCGCGCACGATCGGCTTGAAGATGCTCGCTAAGTCCGTCGAAGGCACGAGCCAAAACGAAACGTCGTTCGAGAGCGATACCGCGACCCGGAATTAGGAGAAAAAGCCATGACGCACGATATTCACAAGACCGGCGAACGCGGGTTCGCGATGGTGTTCTCGATGTTCATCGTCACCTTGCTGCTCGTGCTGGGGCTGGCAATGCTCAGCGTCTCGCAGTACAGCTCGGCCGACACGCGCAACATCGAGTCCAAACAGAGCGCTTTTGACGCCGCTGAAGCGGGCATAAACGAGGCCATCGATAAGATCGACGCTTCGCGTACGTACGCCGGCAACGGCGTCGTCGGCGTGATGCCGACGACCAGTTACACCTTCACCTACACGGTCGTCAATAATCTCGCAAATAGCCAGCCGACTGTCGCGAGTTATCCGGATGCTGGCGGCTATGCGGTCAACGTTCCGGGTAACCGCGCATTGATCACAAGCACAGGCGTCGGACCTCATGGCGAGCGGCCGACGCACGTCGAGGCCATCGTCAAAGACACACAGATCAACGTCGCGTTTCCAAACGACGCCATAGATGCAGGGCTGGACATCTCAGGCAACTGGAACACTGGCGTAGGGATCGGCGTCCAGGGCAGTTCGCCTGGCGCGAACGATGCGATCGTGCACGCGAACCACAACATCACCGCGACGATCGCGTTTTTGCAGGGGACGGCGTCCGCTTCTGGCACCATCGACACGCTCAACAATACGACCGGCGGAATCAACACGGCGCAGAGGCAGTTGCCAACCTCGCAGATGGCTCAGTTCGTCGCGGCGGAAAAAGCGACTGTGCAAGCAGGCGGACAGTACGTCATGTACATCCCAAGCGGCGGCACGATACCGTCGACCTATACCTGCCCGTCGGGTGCGCCTGCACAGGGTTGCACGATCTTCGTGGACGGGCCATACCTCATGTCGGGCCAGACCACGATAACTTTCACCGGTCGCGTGAATCTGATCATCAACGGCAACTACACATCGATCGGCAACTCAGCGATCCATTTCCAAGCGGCCCAAAAGAGCCTGTTCGTCATCAACGGCAACGCCGATATCGGCGGCAACGGCACTGCGTCGGCACTTATCTGGACGCTTGGCAACACGACCCTGCACGGCAACGGCTTCCAGCTCGGATCGCTGGTCAGCGGCGGTAACGTGATTTTCAAGGGCGGCGGTTCGAATGGTGGCTTTAAGTACGACAAGAGCTACCAGAACTTCACCTTCGCGGTGCCCGGCACGATCGTCGTCTCGACGTTCGGAGAGTACTAGGGGTTATCGATACCCGAGCAGGCGCCGCAATACGCCTGAGAACGTCAGCGCAGCGAGCGGGATCAAGAACCAGCCCACTGCACGTTCGGCCGTCGCCACATGCCACGCCGTGACCGGCGTTCCAGCAACCGGACAGGCCGAGACGCGCCATTGCGTGACGAGCGCAGGGTTGAGCGACACGTAGGTCGCGGCGCTTAAGGCCGCGGCGTCTTGCAGCGGCGCACGCGCATCGCACGGATACGGAATGGTGACTTCGTCGCTGGGCGGCGGCATCGTCGTGCCGGCCAGCAAGAACATCGCGGTCGCGATCAGGTACGGCACTGCCAGCCACGCCAGCATCCGCCAGGGACGCACGCCATACCCGGTGATCCAGCGCAGCAGTCTGTCGCCGACCAAGCGTAAGAGATCGGCCCAGTACGCCGCTGACCACACCGGTGAGCGCAGCGGGTTTACGCGGTCGCCTTCAAGTTCGCGCCGCAGATAGAACGCATCGGCGGCTTTTCGGCGCTGGCCGCGAGGCTGCGCGGTTCGGCCAGCTTTCTCGCCTTTCGCGGGAAAGGCCGCGTCGTCAGGCGCGCGAGCGGCGGCTTGCATGATCACGAAGTGTCCGCCGCGCAAGTCGAGCGTGATGCCTCGGTCGCGCGACCGAGGCGCGACCGGTGCTTGCGCCAGTTCGCCGTTCGAATGCGGCGCGCGCTGCGGCGCTGACGCGCCTGAAGCTGCGCGTTCGCCGAGTTCGAGCGCTCCGAACTGCATCCAGCGCAGATCAATCGGAGCCCCGAAGGTCGCGTCCGACAGGAGCACTTGCCGCCCGGCGCGCGCGCCGATGAACCGTGCCTCGGCGGAAAACCCCGCCCGTTCAAGGCTCAGATCGGTCGCAACATCGACGCCGTCAAAGATCGCGCGCTGTGCAAAAGTGCAGTCCGACAGATCCGCGCGGCCGCCGACGCGCACTGCATCGAAACGGGCTTCTCCTCCGAACGTGGCGTGCGCCATTTCGAGGTCTGCACGAACGCTGACGCCGTCGAAATCCGCGCGCTCGCCGAATCGCGCTTCGTGTGCGTCAAGGCGCCCGCCGAATATCGACCCGGACAGCTCGGCACGGCGCGCGAACCGCGCCTGCGCAAAATCGACCGGTCCGGCGACTCCGGTTCGATGCAAGATCGCCGATCCTGCGAACGTTGCGCCTTTGGCGTTTAGGGCGCCGCCGATTGTGACGTCGTTGCACCGAACATCGCCGTCGAACGCCGCCGCCGAGAGGTCCAGCGTTCCCTTCGCTTCGAGTCCGTCGAAGAGCGCCGTTCCGCTGACCTGCGCCCGCGCGAAAAGGACGTCGGCTGCTGCACGCGCTGACCGGACGTCAGCAGTGGTCGCGAACGCGGCGCCGCTGCAATCGAGCGTCCCACCCGACATCAGCGCGCCCAGTTGCGCTTCACCGGCGAACCGGGCACCAGCTAGCGCGACGCCACCAAGACATTTGGCGACGCTGAGATCGGCGTCGCCGCCGAATGCGACGCCGGCGGCTTTAAGGGTTCCGCCAACCGACGCTGCGCGTAACGAGCATGCCCGCGCAAACTCAGCGCGCTCCAGCCGCAGGTCGCCGCCGATCTTGCAGCCCGTCAACGTGAGGTCCGACGCAAAGCGTGCCTTCTCGGCGTTGAGATCCCCCTTGACTGAAAGATTCGTCGCGGCAAGCGCGGCATTGAACGTCGCACCGCTAACGTCGGTGCCGCCCGTGGTTTCGGCGTCGCTCAGGTCGACGAGCTCGGCGAACGTCGCCTGCGGCGCGTCAAGCGAGCCGGCGCGCAGGGCGTGACAGTTCAGGCCGCCGCGGAACGCAGTCCATGCGAAGCAGGCCGGACCGTCTGCGCGCACGTTTGACAGGTCCGCGTCGCGCTCGAACGTCGCCCGAGTGCAATCGAGCCGCCCGAGGCGGGCTGCTGCGAACGTCGTCGCCAGTTTGAAGGTCGCGTGAGTGAAGTCGGCTGCCCCGCCCACACGCAAGTCGGAGAAATCGGCGGCGCTCTCAAACGTGGTCGACTCGAGTTCCAGCGCGCCGCCGATATCGGCTGCGCGCAATACGAGGCCGCTTTTGAAGACTGCATCCTCGAAGTTGGCGTCACCGCCGACGACCAGCCGCGTGAAATCGCAATCGCGCGCGAACGAGGACTCCATGCTCAACAGTCGGCGGGCGATGCGCGCGTCGCACAAGGTGAGCCGGCCTTGGAACGAGATGTTCGAGAAAACCGCTTCGCCCAGTGAAGCGCCATCGAGCGCAACGTCCGAGTTCACGGTAGCGGCTGTCGCTACCAGAGCATCGGCGACGCGCGCGCCGCGCATGAGCACTCGCCCCTGGCAGGCTGCCTCGCTGAGATCGAACAGTCCGCCGATCTGGGCGCGCTCGAGCGCCAGATCGCCCGCGAAGGAGGCGTGCTTCGCGCTGACGTTGCGGATGACTGAGAGTTCGCGCACGACCAGATCGGACTCGATGATCGTCGCGTCGAGAATCAGGTCTGCGCCTACTTGCAGCTCTTCAAGCCGCATGCCGCCGCCCAACGTCGCACCGGCAGCCGACAACGATGCCCCGATGCGGGCGCTCTTGCCGGCAAGCGCTCCTTCAATCCGAGCCGTGTCGAACGAGAGGCTGCCACCGATCGCAACGCCGCTTACATCGAACTCGCCGCGCACGCGCGCGTTCGCAAACGAGACGTCGCTCTCGGCGCGTAGACCGCTGAGGGTCACGCCGCCTTCGAGACGGCACCCGTCGAACCGTACTGCCTGCAAAAAGCGCGCGTCGCTGACCTCGAGATTTGAAAGCGTCGTATTGGTCAATGAGAACGCCGCGGGGATGTAACGGCCTTCGAGTTGCAGCGGACCGGCGACGATCGCGTTATCGATGTCAACCGCGAGACCAAGACGAACCGCTTCGACGATCCACTCGGCGCGCACGATGCGTGCAGCCTCTGGACTTTCGGCGGGTAGATGGAGCGCGGTGCCGGCGAGAATCGCCTGCAGATTCGCGTCGTCGACGACGTCCATTAGATATCGAACTTCTTTCGCAATTGAGCCATGTCGACCGCGCTTAACGCGGCCTCATACCCTTTGTTCGAGCGTTTTAAGCGCTCTTCGTCAGCCGGATGTGCCTCGTCGCCGCCGTGGCCGGCCGCCCGCCCTGCTCCGGCTTCGGCGCGCGCCAGCGCCTGTTCAAACGTATCGGTCGTCAGCACCCCGAAGATGACCGGGATGCCCGTGCGCAGCGCCACATCGGCGATGCCATGGGCGGCTTCACGAGCGACGTACTCGAAATGCGGCGTCTGGCCGCGGATGACGCATCCGAGACAGACGACGGCATTGTACTTCTTTGTCTCCGCCAGCCAACGCGCCGCAAGCGGCAGCTCGAAGGCTCCGGGTACCTCGAACGTCTCGACGAGATCCCGCTCGATCTTCGCATCGGCGAAGCCGCGCATCGCGCCGTCGAGTAACGCCGAAGTGATCGGCGCGTTGAAACGGCTGCGGACGACGGCGAATCGCACCCTACCGAAGCTGTCTAGACCGGCCGCTCGAGCAGGTGGCCTAGCTTCTCTTTTTTAGTGCGCAGGTACTCCGAGTTGTGCTCGTCGCGATCGACGATCAGTGGGATGCGTCCGGTCATTTTGAGCCCGTAGCCCTCGAGCCCCACGATCTTGCGCGGATTGTTCGTGATGATTTTCATCTCGCGCACTCCGAGATCGTGCAGGATCTGCGAACCGGTGCCGTACTCGCGGCTGTCGACGGGCAAGCCGAGCTTGACGTTAGCCTCCACGGTGTCGGATCCGCTGTCCTGGAGCTCGTAGGCGCGCAGCTTGTTGGCAAGGCCGATGCCGCGGCCTTCTTGGTGAAGATACAGGAAGACACCGCGTCCGGCCTTGGCGATGATCTGCAGCGCGGCATCGCGCTGCGCCGCGCAGTCGCAGCGCTTGCTGCCGAGCGCGTCGCCTGTGAGACATTCAGAGTGCACGCGAACCGGCACGTCGAGCCCGTCGCCGATATCGCCCATCACCATCGCGACGTGACACGCCTGATCGACCTTCGACTCGTATGCGTAGCCTGTGAATTCACCGAAGCGCGTCGGAAGACGGAACGTCGAGATCCGTTCGACGAGCTTCTCGTGGAGCATGCGGTACGCGATAAGATCGGTCACGGTGATCAGCTTGAGGCCGTGCTCTTGCGCGAACTTTTCCAAATGTGGCCGGCGCATCATCGTGCCGTCGTCGTCGAGAATCTCGCACACGACGCCCGCCGGGTAAAGCCCGGCGAGCTGAGCGAGGTCCACCGCTGCCTCGGTCTGTCCTGCGCGTACCAGCACACCGCCTTCGCGCGAGCGCAGAGGGAACGTGTGACCCGGACAGACGAAATCGCTGGGCTTGGAACGCGGATCGAGCAGCGCGGCGATCGTCGCCGCGCGATCGTGCGCCGAGATACCCGTTGTCGTGCGTCCACGCGCCTCGATTGAGACGGTGAACGCGGTTTCGAGCGGCGACGTATTCTCGTGCACCATCATCGGGATGTGCAGCTCGTCAAGGCGGCGGCCGATGATCGGTACGCAGATGAGCCCGCGGCCGTACTTGGTCATGAAGTTGACCGCGTCGGCAGTCGCCATCTGGGCAGCCATCGTGAGGTCGCCTTCGTTCTCGCGGTCCTCATCGTCCATGACGACGATCATCTTGCCGGCGCGGATGTCGGCGATGGCGTCTTCGATGCGTGCGAGCTGCATGGTCATTTTGCTTGGATCAATCCTTGGACATAGCGCGCGATCGGGTCGACCTCGAGGTTCAGCCGGTCACCGGCTTGCGCGCGACCCAGTGTCGTGCGCGCGAGCGTTTCGGGGATCAGTGCGACGGCGAACGACGAGCGCGTCCCATCTACTTCGGCAACGGTGAGGCTCACTCCGTCGAGCGCCACATAGCCCTTTGCTACAATCATCGGCCTCACGGCGGGCGCCGCTGAGCACCACATGCGAAATCCCGGCCCTTCTGGCAGCTTACGCTCGAGGTGTGCAGTCGTGTCGACGTGGCCGTAGACGAGATGGCCGCCGACGGGATCGCCTAAGCGCAGGCTCGGCTCGAGATTGACGACGTCGCCTACCTCAAGATCGCCGAGATTGCTGCGCGCGAGCGTTTCGGGAACGACATCGAACGTAAGGCGGCCGCGATGAGACTCCACGACCGTGAGACAGACGCCGCTTACGTTGACGCTCGCGCCAGGCGCCTCGCTTTGCCCGAGTTGCGAATTCTCGATGATGAGCCGATGCGCACCGTCTTTGCTTTCGACGGCGACGATCGTGCCTTCATGCGCGATGAGCCCTGTGAAAATCGCTGCACCTCCGGAGTTGCGGAGACGAACACGTCGCGCCCGATGCGAGCGACTGCGTCGACGCGCGCGCGTGAGATGACGGGTGCGCGGACCGCTTGCGGCGCGCGACCGAAGCGCGTGGGCGCGATCAACCAGTGGATACGGTCGACGAGATGCGCGGACAAGAGAGCGCGAGCGAGCGTCGGCCCCGCTTCGCACAGCACGCTCAAGTGTCCTTGACGTCCGAGGCGCTGCAACAGATCGAGCAGATCGACGTGTCCGTGGTTGTCACACTTGCATATCATGACGTGAGCGCCAGCACGCGCGAGCGCAGCGCGCCGCGCGCGCGGCGTCGCATGCGTCGTCGCCACGATCGTTCGCGCGGTGCGCTGATCGCGTAGTATGCGTGCGTCTTGCGGAATGCGCCCGCTCGAATCGACGATGATGCGCAGATACGGCACCGCGCGGCGGTGCGGCGGACGAACGGTCAGTAGCGGATCATCGATGATCGCGGTGTCGACGCCGATCATCACGGCATCGTGCTCGATGCGCTCGCGGCGCGTGAATGCGGCCGAGCGTGCGCCGGTGATCGTGGTGCGTTCGCCACGCCGGCGCGCGACGAATCCATCAAGCGTCTGGGCGATCTTCAGCGTGACGTACGGCAAGCCCGTGGTGCGCTGCTTCAGGTATGCGCGGTTCAATTCGCGCGCGGCATCTGCGCCGTCGCCGATCTCGACCTCGATGCCGGCGCGTTTGAGCGCCGCGATGCCGCGTCCGCGTACGCGTAGGTCCGGATCCTCGTGCGCGATCACGACGCGCGCGATTCCGGCCCTCACAATCGCGTCCGTGCAAGGCGGTGTTCTGCCGCGATGCGCGCACGGCTCCAACGTGACGTAAAGCGTTGCGCCGCGAGCGCGCGCACCGGCTTGCGCAATGGCGACGTGTTCTGCATGCGCCGCGCCCGCGCGGCGATGATGTCCCTGCCCGACCACACGGCCGTCGCGGACAAGAACCGCTCCGACCATTGGATTTGGGCTCGTGTCGCCAGTGGCGCGCTCCGCGAGACGCAGCGCGCGGCGCATATGCGGGGACGGATCACCACTGTGCTGTGTTCTCTCGGCCATTGCGCGAAGT
>DASRXC010000005.1:0-27859 GCA_035654355.1 Binatus sp. (SeqCode) | reverse complement strand
TTGTTCTTCGGTGAAGTTGCCGGTGATCTGCCCCTGCTGGCCGATGGCGGACTGGATCGTCGGTCCCGAAATAAACTTTCTGTCCAAGAAGATCGGCAGCGGTTTCCCGACGTTCTTGCTGGTCCATTCGTAGAACTTCTTAGCGCCTTCGCTGCTGAGCGTGAAATTGACGACGTACCCCGAACCCGCAGGTCCCGCGCCTGCCACGGCACTGGTCATGTCGGCACCGGTGATGATCGGCGCTGCCGAGTCTTTGTACGCGCCGGTCTCTGCATACGACCTGTCGGCGGATTGCAGCGACAAGTATGCGCGCTGATTCTGCTCCGGGGTCAGCGGGCGCATCTCAAGCACGGCCGCTTGGTGGATGAGTTCGATTGCTTGCTGCGGATCTTTGAGACCCGGCATCTCGATGTTAATGCGATTGTTGCCGACTTTTTCGAAGGTCAGCTCGCTGACGCCAAGTCCGCCCAGCCGCGATTGCAAGACGTAGAGCTCTTGAGCGAGGATTTCCGGCGTGATCTGCGGGACCGCCTCAGTCGGTTCAAGCTCGACCAGCGCCCGCAAACCGCCTTGGAGATCCAAACCTAGTTTGATCTTCTGGCGCAGCGGTGTGAACGCGAAATAGCACAGCACGCACAGCACTAAGATGATGGCGAGCTTGATCGGGTTCTTCCAGCGAAACCAGAACATCGGGGCCTTTCGGGGCGTGGAAAATGCGGCTTAAGGGCGATTCGCCAGCCGCACGTGCAACCCTTATTCAGGTTTTCCCGATGCCACATCCTTCCCAGCGACGCCTATGCGTGCGGCAGTTGCAACAGTTCGTTCTGGTCGATTGTCGTCACGACTTCAATCGCGAAACCGGGCGCGATTTCCGCGAGGCTAAGGATGGAGGCATGAACGCCGTATGTCTCGACCAAGCGCGCGAGTGGCAGGCGGATCGAGGGTGCACACACTACCACTGGGGCGCTCGTGTGATGGATCGCCGAGTCGATCGAGCGCACGATGCCCTCCAACGCCGGCGGGTCCATGGCAAACAACACGCCACGCTCGGATGCGATCACCGATGCTCCGAGCTGCGCCTCTATTGGACCTGCGATCGCGACGGCCCTGATGAGCCCTGCTTCATCCGCGAGCGACGCGCAGATCGAGGCAGCAAGACGACGCCGAACGGCTTCAGCGATAGCTGCAGCATCTTTTGTATGTTCGGCTTCGTCAGCTACGGTTTCGAGGATGGCCACGAGGTCTCTGATGGTCACCCGTTCACGGGCCAGGTGTTGGAGCACCCTTTGTACCAGCCCGAGGCCGACGAGCTCTGGCACTACACCCTTGACCGACGCTGGATTCGTTCGGCGCAAGTGGTCGAGCAACCACTGAACCTCTTGTCGGCCGAGCAGCGACGCCGCATGTTGGCGTGCAATCGCTCCAAGCTTGCTTGTGAGCACAGCGATCGGGTCAACGACGATTTTTTGATCATCGGATGCGGCGCCCTCGCTACCATCGAGCCATTTTGCAGGTTGTCCGGTTGCCGGATCTGACACGCTCTCGCCACGAAGCGGGGAAAGAGCCGCCGGCGGACCGATGCATAGTGGGCGATCGGCGTGCAGCTGACCCCGCGCTACGACTCGATCGCGCACCTTTATCGCAAACCCTCGCTCGGGTAGCCGAAAGTCGTCGCGCACGTGGACGCCCGGCAACACGATTCCAAGTTCGAGCGCGAGCGATCTTCGCAATCCACCAATGCGTGAGAGTAGCGCGCTGCCTGCCGGCTCGTCCAGCAGGGGCAAAAGTGACTCGCCCACATCGATGCCGAGCTGTTCAACTCCAAGCAAACTTACTGCGCCTTCAGGCCTGCTCGAGTCTGCCCGAGCGCGCTGTTTTTCGCTTGCGAGTTCAGATGCGCGGCGTCGTTCGTCGGCGCGGCCAGCTGCTCGGCTACCAGCCAATCCAAGTGCTCCGAGCACGCCAAAGGCGACGTGCGGGAGGCCGGGGATTAGCGCTAAGCCTAGCATTGAAGCACCGACGGCCCGCAGCGCAGCCGCATGCGCAAGCGCTTGACGAAGGAGCTCGTCGCCGAGACTTTGATCGGAGGCCGCGCGCGTCACGATCACCCCCATCGCAGTTGACAGCAAGAACGCCGGCACAGTCGTAGCCAACGCATTTCCTACCGACAGCAATGTGAATGTCCGCGCCGCGCTTGCGACGTCCATATGTTTTCCGAGGATGCCGATGGTTATACCCGCGACCACATTGATCGCGACAATGACCAGTGCAGCGATCGCGTCTCCGCGCACGAATTTGCCGGCGCCATCCATCGCGCCATAGAAGTCGGCCTCGGCTTGAATCGCCGAGCGCTTGCGCCGCGCGTCGGCTGCGTCGATGACGCCGGCATGCAACTCGGCGTCGATGGCCATCTGCTTGCCCGGCATCGCGTCGAGAGTGAAGCGGGCAGCGACCTCAGCCACACGCTGAGCGCCGTTGGTGACGACCAGTAGCTGTACGATGACAAGGATGACGAACATCAATAACCCGACGACCACCGATCCACGCATGACGAAATCGCCAAATGCAGGGATGACCGTGCCCACGCCCCCTGGTTCGCCTCCTTGTGTGAGTATCAGACGTGTCGCGGACACATCGAGACTAAGCCGAAAGAGAGTCGCGACGAGCAAGAGCGTTGGAAAGGTCGCGAACTCCAGCGCCTCCTTGAGAGTCAACGCCACCACGAGCACGGTCGCGGCCGCCATGATGTCCATCGCCAGTAGCGCGTCGAGGAGCCACGGCGGAAGCGGCACGACAAGCATTCCGACGATCGCGAGCACCGCGATTGCGAATCCTACGCCCGCCACTGAGCCGGAGCGTCTCATTCGTTCTGCGCGCCGCGCAACGTTCCGCGCGTCTGCAGAATGAATGCGAACACCGCGGCAACTGCTGCAAAGCATTCCTCCGGAATGGGCTCGTTGAGCGCTGACCGCGCGTAAAGCTTGCGCGCTAGCTCGGGCGATTCAATGATGGGCACCTCGTTCAATGCCGCGATCGAGCGAACCATCACCGCACCCAGATCCGCCCCGCGCGACACGACCAGCGGTACATCGACGACCGGTGGCGCGTAGTGGAGCGCGACCGCCACATGCGTGGGGTTCGCGACGACCGCGGTTGCGCGCGCGATCGCTGCGATGTCGATGTTACGCGTCATGCGCGTAGCGGCACTGCGTTGGCGGGCGCGCACCTCTGGGCGTCCTTCAGACTCTGCGCGCTCGTCACGGACCTCGGAAGCGGTCATCGCTAGCGACGCACGCGCTCGTGTGCGTATGCGCCAACTATCGGCGATCGCAATCAGACCGAAACCTGCAAACGATCGAATCCAGAAGCCGACGAGCGCCGCCCGTGTGATCGCTAGCGAAGACACTAGGCCGGCGTGGGCTGAAGCAAGACTCATAAGTGATTGAACGAGCGGCCATGCGCACCAGATCGCGACAGCGCATGTGATTGAGGCGATGAGCGCCTGCGATGGATCGCTGCTGATGAGCTGCGCGATGCCGATTCTCCATGATAATCGATCAGCCCGCGGCAGCAATGCCGATGGCGCAAATGCGAGTGCGCCAGCTCCCGCGGCTGCGACGAATGCAGCCACGAACGAGCACGCCCACGCAAGCGATACAAGCGTCCATCCAGGTCTCCAGTGCGCCCATGCGGTGGCGACCGAAAACACTCCCGCGCTCGCGTCGGAGTCAGCCGCAATTGCCGCGGTCGCGCGCCACAGTGCTACCCAGCCGGCGACGGCCCGCTCAACGAACCACGTTGGTATCACGACCAAAGCCAAACTGATCCAGAGCGCTGTACAAGGACTTGAAGGCCAGCGGCCTTTGGCGCGTGCTTTCGCCAGCCGTTTTGGAGTCGGCGCCTCAGAGCGCTCGCCGTTGGCGCTCATCGCACATGCAAGCCGTTCACACGGCGCTCACCGCCGTGCGACGTCGGCCGCAATGCCCGCAATGTAACGCATCCACACGAAAACGGAGCCAGCGCCCGCCAGCATCACCGCAAGTGACAATGGCGTCGACAGCGCTGGCGCTAAGAGGATGCCGTTGATCCTGGGTCCGAGCCTCGCGGTGAACGCCGCTACGATCGTGGCTGCCGCGTGTGCGCAAAGCAGCGGCAACGCCATGGTCACCGCTGCGATGGTGACGACGCGCGGGATGCCCGATAACACTTCTAGGTGCAATACGCTTGCGACCGGCGTCCTCGCGACGTGCACCATCAGCGACCCAAGCGCGCCGGTCTGACACATGAGCAGACCCATCGAGAGTGAGAAAAGAAAGCTTATAGGACCGCCGTGCTCGCCGAGCGCGCCGCCAGGACCACCCGATAATGTTTGGTCGAATAGCGCGCCCGCCGCCGCAGCCGTAGCAGTGATTGCCGACGCGGCCAAACCGGTCGCCGCGCCGGCGACCGCTGCAAGGACGAGATCGGCTTGACCGTGAGTCCCGGCGGACCAACCTGGAGTCGCGGTCGCAAACGCGTGAAGTTGTGTCGCGGCGAACGGCGTTAGAGCGACCGCAGTCGCCGCTCGAATGATTCCTGGAACCAATCGAGCTTCGCCGACAGGCAAGAGCGCAGTGAACGCCGCGCACGCAGCGTACGACGTCGTAAGGAAGCCGTTAGCGTCAGGAATATGGCACTCCTCACGAACCGAGCATCGTCGGCAACGCAGAAGCGACGGCATGGAGCAGTTGCACGAGCAGCATGAGTGCCGGCAGACCCGCCAGTGCGATGAGCAGCGCTACGACGAGCAGCTTCGGTAGGAAGGCAACATTCTGGTCTTGCACTTGCACGATCGTTTGCACGGCGCCCGTGAGGATGCCGGTGACGGCGACGGCAGCGACGCACGGTATGGCGATAAGAATGATTGTCTGCAGGGCCCGCATCAGAAGATGCGTGGCGGTGCTCTCCATCTCAGCGAAATGACTGGATGAGCGAACCACAAACGATCGCCCATCCATCCGCGGAGACGAACAATAACAACTTGATCGGCAAAGCGATGGTGGTCGGTGACACCATGAACATACCGAGCGACATCATCACTGCAGCAACGACGACATCGATCACCACGAACGGAAGCGCGAATGCAAAGCCGATGGCGAATGCAGCTCGCAGCTCGCTGACCATGAACGCGGGAGCCACGACGCTTATTGGAATGGACGAGGTTCGATTATCGGGGATGGACTGACGCACGTATCGGGCGAAGGTTGCGATGTCTGAGCGTCGCGTCTGATGGAGCATGAACTTCTTCAGCTCGCTCGCGCCGCGCTCGAGCGCTACCCGCGCGATGAGCCGATGCTGTTGGTACGGCACGATTGCTTCCCGGTTGACGCGGTTCAAGGTCGGTGACATGATCAAGGCACTCAGCATGATCGCAAGGGCGGCAATGACTGCGTTCGGCGGTACGGCTTGCGTCCCTAACGATGATCTCAACAGGCCGAGCACAACGACGACGCGCGTGAACGACGTCGCCGAGACTGCGAGCAGCGGAATCAAGCTTAGCGTGAAGAGAGCGATGAGAAGGTCGACCGGTGATGAGATATGGACAGTATTTGAGACGGAGCCGAAGTCGATCATTAGGTGAGCTCCGCGGTCTGGGCGTCCGCATAGACTGTGCGCAATTCGACCGCAAGCGATCCATCTTCTAACTCTACAATGTCACCGCGTGCGATCGCGACCCCGTTGACGTGGAGATCGACCGGTGCTTGCGCGCTGGTGCCAAGCGGAACAACAACGCCTTCAGCAAACGTCAGAACATCGCTGACGCGACACCGCGCTTTGCCGACGACGATCGTGACCCCGACTTCGACATCGTTCAACGCGGCGAGTGTGAGAACAGGAGAAGTCACGTTCGCCCGTGACGCGCGGCGTCACCAGAAAGCCTGATCGCGCGGGCGCCGCCTATTTGACCAAGTTTCCCGTAGGCGACGGGTCCATTCGGTACTGAGAGAGCGACGCGCAGCCCGTCTGCCTTGATGCCAAGCGGTACGTGCTCGCCAGGCCTCCATTGCGACAGCGCCCCGAGCGTCGTCACGAGTGGATCGAGATGCACGGTGAATGCAAGCGGTACGCCGACCAGACTTGGAAACGCTCTGGCAACAATTTGCTTCGCCTCTGCGCAAAGCGAAAGATACGTAGCACAGTGGTCTGAGTGGACCGCTGTCAAATCGCATCGCCAAAGCTCCTCACGCGCGATTGCGATCGACGCTACTTCCCGCCACCCTGCAAAGCGCGAGTTCAACAGCCGCTGAACGCACTCGCCAACGATCGTGCGCTCGACTGGTGTCTGGCGCGGCGATCCGGGACCATCGAGTGCGCATTCAAGGATTGAACGCTGACCGACGCCGCTCACCACGCACCAGATCGCAAGTCCATCAACGCTCGCGGACCACACTCGAGTCATCTCGTCTATGTCGAGTCCTTCGGCAGCCTGCCTTGCTGGTGGCGCAAACGACATCGAAACGCCAGAGCCGAGCACCTCATCAGACTGGGTGACTATCGATATCGCGAGGCGCTCGAGAAGGTCCCGCGCGCGGCCCGCTGGGTCATCGCGTTTGGGCGTTGTCTTTTTCCAAGACGGCCGACGCAATCGTGCTCCACCGGCGGTGATCAACGAACGAGTCCAAGGGCAGTCCGTGTGCAGCCGTCGGCAGCGCTCGCGAGTGCGACTTCGACTTCGCGCATGCGGCGTAGCATCCACAACTCTTGCAAGTCGGCCTCGAGGTCTATCGCGCCGGTTGCGACAACGTGCGAGCGCAACAGGCCGCGTCCGTTAACTCCTGGTGCACCGATGGTCGGCTTGCCTGCTCTCGCAGTCGCTAATAAGGTTGTCTCATCGCCCCTTGCCAGCAATTGCGGGGCGGGGAATAGCGCCAATGCGAGCTGCGCGATCGGAACGACGTGCTCGACACCGCCACGGCGATGCTTCACAACGCGCTCGATGCCCAGCACCACTCCAGTCTCGCTAACACGGAAAGACTCAAATCGATATGGACGCGATGGATCTTGCACCAGGATCGGTGCGATTGATTCCGCTTTGCCGGCAGGCATGTGTTGGTATCCAAGAACCACTCGACCAGATCCATCGACGAGGTGGCCGTCATCTGCAATCTTGAAGTCGCCTAGTCTGCTGTAGACCGTTGATGAGCCCGACCGCACGACGAACAGCCCTGGTCCATCGATCGCCACGGCCAAAGGCGCTTGGCTCGGACGAAAGCGCTCGGGGCCGGTCAGTGCTCCGGCGTCGACGAGGGTACCGGCTGGCCGCTCAGAGGCATCGCCGATCGCTCCCGGGCTCGCGGCCCGGCGAAGGTCTGAGATGATGTCGCTGACCGTCTCGTCGATCGTCACGAACGTTGTCCGAAGCGCGGCACGATGCAACTCGCGACCACCCGCGTGCCTCCGACGATGAGGTCGAATCTCATGCCGCTCATGAAGACGGACATGCGCTGAGGTCGGCTCGCGACGAAGTGCGTCGTCGCGTCAGTCTTTTGTTTCAAGGGTGTCGAATGTTCTCTGATACAGACCGGCAGTACGCGCGAAGCTCGCCCAGCTTGGCGGATTCTTCCTTTTGATCTGATTGTGGCACTCACGTGCCCATGCAGCCCGACACGATTCCTCGGCGCCTGGTTGATGCTACCCTCAACCGAAACTGAGGGACTAGTTTCAGATCGTGCCATGCACAAGCGAAAGCGTTCGCCTCGCTCAAGCAAGCCGTATGACGCTTGGTCGGCAAGCGATAGCGATCCACGAGGGCGATACACGCCGTCGAACAAGAACGAGGCGTCTTGCTCCGCGAGCGCGTTCAGCTGCGGTCTTGCGTTCATGTGAGGCTCGAGGATAGCCGCGCAGTGTTGCCGCGGTTTGAACGCGATGTTAGAGAACGCGTACCTCGAGAGCCTTGAAAGTCGCGTACAACGTCTTGCCGTGCTGAATGCCGAGCGCTTCGAACGAGTGCGCCGTGACCCGAGCCGAGATCGGCGGCGAGGACGCAAGCGTGACCCGAAAAGCGCCGCGATCGGCAACGATCGCTTGTACTGGTCCGAAAAATGAATTGCGCGCCGACGTCTCTGACGACGCCGCAGATAAGGTGACGGCGTCTGGATCGAGCAGCACGCTCACGTCACCGGTATATTCGCCCTGCACGATCAGACTCGCGTTCCCGATGTCGACGCGCGACGAGCCGTCGCGAAGCTTTTTTGCTCGACCTCGGTAAAGATTTGTTCCAGCGAACGAGGCGATGTATGAAGTCGCCGGGCGCTCGCGCAGGGTCTTGGCGTCACCTGCCTGGACCACCACCCCATCCTCGACGACGACGAAACGCTGGGCGAAGAGCATGGCTTCCGCCGGATCGTGCACGACTAGCACCGTGGCGGCCTTTGTCGCCGCAATCGTGTCGCGCAGAGCGTCGCGGACCATCGGGCGCAGGCGGATGTCCAGAGCCGAGAGCGGCTCATCGAGCAGAAGGACCGATGGGCGTAGCGCCGCCGCTCGTGCAAGGGCGATACGCTGGACCTCGCCGCCCGACAGTCCCGCCGCGCGCAGCGTCGACAGGGAGCCGGCGTGCACGATGTCGAGTGCCTCGAGAGCCCGCTCGCGCGATTGTTTTGCGCCAAAGCCCTGAGCCCGCAGTCCGAACTCGACGTTTTCCAAGGCTGTCATGTGGCCGAACAGCGCTCCACGCGCAAAGACCATCGCGCAATCACGCATGTGTGACGGCACGAATGTCCGCGTGGCGCTGTCATACCAGATGCGGTCGCCGTTCTGGATCGTGCCTTGCAGCGGACGCACCAAGCCGGCCAGGCAGCGCAACGCCGTTGTCTTGCCGGCGCCGCTGCGGCCGATCACGGCGACCGTCTCGCTGGGCTCGACCTCAATCGCGAAGTCGAGCTCAAACGTACCCCGCTGCGCCCTGAACTCCGCTGACAGCATCTATCCGACCGTCATCCGCGCTTGCAGCAGCCGCGCCGCGGCGAGCACGACGAAAGAGACGAGCAGCAGGATCAGCGATATCGTCACCGCGACGTCGAGGTTCTCTTGCGAAGTGAAAAAGATGGCGATCGGCAACGTCTGCGTGACCCCCGGCAGATTGCCCGCGAACATCAGCGTCGCGCCGAATTCCCCGAGGGCCCGAGCCCACGCAAGCGCGAGCGCGGCGCCGAGGGCCGGCAGCGCCGGCGGTATGATGACGCGCAGCGCTGTATAGATAAAGGAAGCGCGAAGCGTAGCGGCGGCGTCGATCAGCTCGGGATTGGTCTGTTCGAACGCGTTCCTGGCGGCGATGATGTACAGCGGCGCCGCGACGAGCGTCTGCGCCATGACGACCGCGATCAGCGAGAACGGGATGTGAATGCCCATGGCACCGAGCGCTTGCCCGAGAAGGCTGCGCCGCCCGAATGCCAGCAGCAGCGCAAGCCCGGCCACCACCGGTGGCAACACGACCGGCAGCGACACGAACGCTTCGAGCAGTTCGCGGCCGCGAAACTTGCGCGCCAACAGCAGCGCGACCGGCGTACCCGTCAGCACGATGATGAGGGCGCACGTCAACGTGCTTTCCAACGACACGACGAGAGCTTGACGCACGACGGCCCAACCGGCGGCGTCGAGCATCCACGAGCTCCAGCCTCCGCTCGCGCGATGTGCGATCAGTCCGACGAGCGCGACGGCAACGAGCGCGAAGAACAATCCCGCGCCGACGATCGAAAGGCCCGCGAGCGTTCCGTCGCGCAACCGCGCCCCAGTCATGTTCAGGCCTGCGGCGGCCTAAATCCGTACGATCGCAACACGGCTTGACCTTCTTCGGACAGCACGTAGTCGATAAAGGCTTGCGCGAGCTGTGACTGCGCGCTCGCTTTGACTCTCGCGATGGGATAGGTCGCGATCACTTGATCTTGATCGGGCACCGGGTAGTTGAGCAGCTTCACGCCGCCCTTTTGGGTGACGTCGGTGGCGTACACGAACCCGGCGTCGGCTTCGCCGAGCAAGACCTTTTGCACCACTGCTTCGACGTTTTGCTCTTGCGTCGCCACGTTGCGAAGAACCTGCTCGCCGTACGTGGGCCAGTATGTCTTGTCCGCGCTCATCTTCTGCAACGCGATGCGCGTGTAACGCCCGCACGGCTCTTGCTCGGCGCAGATCGCCAGCTTGAGCCCGTCGCGGGTCAGGTCGCGCAGGGAATGAACGTGGACGTCGAATTGCGCGATCATCACTAAGCTATTGCGCGCGAACTCGGCTTGGTTGTTCACGAGACCGCCCGATACCGCGGCCTCCATCCACCTTTGATCCGCGCTCGCGAAAACATCGGCCGGCGCGCCGTTGGCGATCTGCGTTTCGAGGATCTGGCTGCCGTCGAAATTGAAGCGAACGTTCACGCCAGGGTGCGCTGATTCGAATTTTGCCGCGAGGTCGGTGAAGGCGTCTTTCAGCGATGCAGCAGCGAAGACCGTGAGCGTTCCCGTCGCAGCCGCGTGGGCAGGTGAACGTGTCGTCAGCGGCGCGAACGCAAGCAATAGCACCGATGCCGCCGCGCCCGCGAACCGCAAGAACTTCATAGCCGTAAGTCTTTCGCGCTCGTTCAGAGCGTGGCGTTGTGCGCGATGCACAGGGAGGATTAGCGCGGGTTGTAACGGACCTCGACAGTGCGCAACTCGTGCTCGATCTCAGGCGTTTGCGGGGTTACCGGCTCGCACCGATACATGCGTGACACCATGTCGGGCTGAGTCTTTGTGTCGTTCGGGTCGTGCTTTTGGATCGAGTACACGACCGCCAACCCCTTGACGACGCGGCCAAACGTGGTGAAATATTCGTTGAGATGCAGCTGCGGCGACTGAGTGATGTAATATTGACTGCCTGCCGAATCGAAGATGGGCGATGAATCCTTGTAGTCCAATCCGAGCGAGAGCATGCCGGTGAGCTGCTCGATGGGATTGACTTCGTCAGGCACATTGAAGCCCGGTCCGCCTGACCCGGTCGTTTTGCCGGCATCCGGATTGCCGCCTTGAATGACGAAGTCAGGAATGACGCGATCGAGCTGCGTGTTGTTGTAGAAGCCGACATCGACGAGATGCAAGAATGCATCGACATGGTAAGGAGCGGCGTCCGGGAACAGTTCGACCACGATCACGCCTTTGTTCGTGACTATGGCTACTTGCGGATGATCGCCCGCGGGTTCACTTGACGGCACCGGCTTTGGTTCAACCTGATCGTCAGCAGGCACGGCCGGCGGTCGGACGTCGACCGGCGTATTGTCCCTGAACAGGGGAAGCACATTGCTGACCTCGACGCGGACACGCCACGATGGATCTTTGGCGAGCAGCCGCACCGCGGTGACGAATGTCTTCTCCTTAAGGCGGCCCACCGCTTTGACTGCATACAGGCGCACGAGCTCTTGCTGGTCCGCCAACATCGTGCGCAGCAGGCCCGGATTGGTGTCGAAGTAGCTGCGATAGATTGCCCAGGCCATCCGCCAGCGCACCTCTGGATCGCGCTCCGTGATGAACGCGCTATCGAGCAACTTCGCTGTGGTCGCTTTGAGCGGTTGCGAAATCTGCGGCTTCGAAGCGAACCCCGCTTGGCCTAAGCCGATCGCTGCCTTGCCGCGCACGAACGGGTCGGGCGCTGACACAAGGCCTCCCAACGTTTGCACTGCACTGCTTCCACCGATTCGCCCGAGCGAGTCAGCCGCCGCACCAGCGACCGACGGTGGCGCGTGCAGCGCGGCAGAACGTAATGCGGGCAGCGCATCGGACGACGCGATGACGCCGAGCGCGAACGCCGCTGCTGCCCGGACCTCGTCCGGATGATCGGCGTTGAGCATCGGGATGAGCAATGGCACACCCGCAGGATTGCGCAACCGTCCGATCGCGATCGCCGCGCGTGCGGCGATTGCCGGATCGCTCGACTTGAGAAACGGCTCGAGTTGCGACGGCAATGTTTTGCGGTTGCGCTCGAGCTTGCCGATCTGGCCGAAGGGAGAGCTATCGGACAGGCTCGGCGTTGGCGCCGCCATGCCCCGCGTGGGTGCGGCCTGCGGCGATGCGCTTACTCTAGTGACGGGCGTCGACGTCGGAGTCGGCGACGGCGACGGTGACGGGGATGGAGAGGCCGCCAACAGGAATGCAAGCGCGCCAAGCGCGCTCAGTGCGAAAATCGATCGCCTGATCATAAGCAGGCTTTAGATGATGTGGTTGCGCGCGCCTTCGAAGCCGCGGCGCTTGACCGCTTACTCGGTCTGCCAGTAATCCTTGAGCGCTTTGCCGCGACTCGGATGGCGAAGTTTGCGCAGCGCTTTTGCTTCGATCTGCCGGATGCGCTCGCGCGTGACGCCGAATTCTTGGCCCACCTCTTCAAGCGTGCGTTGGTGACCGTCTTCCAAGCCGAACCGCAACACGAGCACCTTGCGCTCGCGCTCGGTGAGGTTCTGGAGCACGTCGCCCATCTTCTGTTTGAGCATGGTCACCGATGCCGCCTCGGCCGGCGCGACCGCGTCTTGGTCCTCGATGAAGTCGCCGAGATGGCTATCCTCTTCCTCGCCGATCGGCGTCTCGAGGGAGATCGGCTCCTGCGCGATCTTCATGACCTCGCGCACCTTATCGGGCGTCAGCGCCATCTCTTTGGCGATCTCTTCAACCGACGGATCGCGGCCAAGCTGCTGCAGCAGCTGCCGTGAGATCTTGACCAAGCGATTGATCGTTTCGACCATGTGCACGGGGATGCGAATGGTGCGTGCTTGATCCGCAAGCGCACGCGTGATCGCTTGGCGGATCCACCATGTCGCGTACGTCGAGAATTTGTAGCCCTTTTTGTAATCGAACTTCTCGACCGCGCGGATAAGGCCGAGATTGCCTTCTTGGATGAGATCGAGGAAGAGCATGCCGCGCCCGACATATTTCTTGGCGATGCTCACCACGAGGCGAAGGTTTGCTTCGGTCAGCTCCCGCTTGGCGGAGTCGCCGATGTCGAGGATCTGCTGATTGGCGGGTTGCCCGGTGATGCGCGCGCGCTCGCGCTCCTCTTCTGCGCGCTCGATCTTCTTGGCAAGGTCCTGCTCTTGCGCCATGCCGAGCAGCGGCACGCGCCCGATCTCCTTGAGATACATGCGCACGGGATCGTCGAGCGCGATGCCGGGCGGCACGGGAATCTCAGCCTCCGCCTCCTGCTCGGGAGCGGCGGCTTCGGTGGTCTCGGTTTCCTCTTCTTCAATCGGCGCAAGGTCGGGCATCTCGGTGATCTCGATGCCCTGGCCCATGATCTCTTCGACGAGCTCGTTGCCCTTTTCCGGATCGTCCTCGTCATACGCAGACGAGATCGCCGCGACTTCGTCATAGGTGACGAAGCCCTGTGCTTTTGCGCGCGCGATGAGCGCCTTGACGGCTGCTTCGCGAGGAATTGCTGGCGCGGCCGGCTGGCCGTTGGCCGCCACGGCTGCGACGTCGTCGGCGCGTGCGGGCGTTGGCTGCGGCGTCTGCGGATTCGCCTTGGTCTTCTTGCCCTGGGAACTCATGTCGGGGTGAGCGTCAGCTCTCTTTTCTATTCTGGTCTGGTGCCGGTCCACGCAGCGACGCCGCGAGCGCGTTGTACTCATCGCGCAGCGCCTGCGGGACCGATCGGTCGGAATTGATGAGCCCGTTAATTTCTGCGTCGATGCTCGAAAGCCTCCGCTCGTCGCGACGGCGTTCGAACCGTTGCGCGATGAGCGCGAGCCGACGCTCATCATCTTCTAACGGCAACGGCGGCGACGCCAGCGCCATGCGCGTGAGCTCGGCCACAAGTGCGTCGTCCGCGAAGATCGTCAGCGGATTGACGCCGCGCTGCAGGTCGCGTTCGTGCGCACGCAGACGTTCGAAGACCGCGCGCAACTCGCTGTCTTCGAAATCGTCGGACGAGATCGCCGCGACCGCGTCGGGTAATAGTTCGGGACGTGCGAGCACGAGTTGGAGCACGTCTCGTTCCGCCGACACGGGTTGAGTAACCGCCGGCGCGCGGCGCACTGGGACACCATCGGCCGGGCGCGGTGCCTGGCGGGTGAAGGGTTGAATGCGAGTCTGGCGGAGGGCGGCCTCCGAAACGTCCAAGCGCCGCGCCATCGCCTTGATATACTGGTCGCGCTCGATGGGGTCCCGAATCTGCGCGATCACACTCATCGCCTCGCGGCCGATGTCGCTCTTGCTCGAGAACGTCGAGGAGATCCGCTTGCACGCGAGCTCGATCTTGAAGTCGATCCAGCGTTGCGCATTGGTGAGGAGCGACGCGAACGCGTCGCGACCGTGCTCCAGGATGAACTGATCGGGATCGGTACCTGACGGCAGCGCGACGATGCTGACCGCGAGTCCCTCTTCCACGAGCATATCGATGCTGCGGGCAGTCGCGGCTTGGCCGGCGGCGTCACCATCGAAACACAAGTACAGTTTGTTCGCGACGCGCCGCAGCTCGCGCGCTTGCTCCGGGGTGAAGGCCGTGCCGAGACTGGCGACTGCGTTCTTGAAACCCGCTTGATGCAGCGCGATCGCGTCGAAGTAGCCTTCGACGACGATCAGCGTGTCGTCTACCGCTGCCGCCTTGCGCGCGAGATGCAAACCGTAGACGTGCGAGCCCTTCGTGTAGGCGACGGTATTCGGTGTGTTGAGGTACTTCGGCGTCTCGTCGCCGAGCGCACGTCCGCCAAACGCGATCACCTCGCCAGTGAGGTTGTAGATCGGGAACATGAGCCGGTGCCGGAAGAAGTCGTAATAGCCGGTCTTCTGACGAACCAAACCGGCGCGTTCTGCAAACGCGAGATCGACGCCCGAGCGCTCCAGCGATTTGGTCAGTCCTTCCCAGCCTTCTGGCGCGTACCCAATTCCGAACTGCGCGGCGGTTTCGTCGACGATGCCGCGCTTGTGAAGATAGTCAAGCGCCGCCTTGTCACGCCGCAAATGATCGGCGAAAAAGGCTTGGGCGACGGCATTCGCCTCGTAGACGGCTTCGCGATCGCTGCGCCGGCGCTGGGCGCCCGGGCTCTCTTGCAGCACGATCCCGGCGCGGGCCGCGAGCATGCGCAGCGCGGTTGGAAAATCGACATTCTCGTAGCGCTCGACAAACTTGATCAGGTCGCCGCCGGCGCTGCAGCCGTGGCAATGCCAGACTTGCTTTTCGGCGTTGAGATAGAACGACGGCGTCTTCTCGGCGTGGAATGGGCAGAGCCCGACGTACTCGCGCCCCTGACGTTTGAGCGTGACGAACTGACTGACGTACGCGAGTAGATCGGATTTCGCTTGGACTTCAGCGACGACGCCGGCATCAAACGGCATGGCACCTCAACGCCTAAACGTCCCACTCCTTTGGCGCCATTCCCTCTGACCCGGGGAACAGCGTGAGGAACTGCTTGATCGCGAAACGGTCGGTGAAACCGGCGACGTAATCGCAAACGCGCCGCGCCGGGGGATCCGACCACAGCGGCTCTTCGCGATACATCTCGGGCAGTTCGTCCAGATGCTCCATATAATACCGAAAGAGCTGGCGCACGACGTTCTGCGCCTTGGGCTCCTCCAGCTTGGCGTCCTCATTGAAGTAGACGCGCGCGAACATGAACTCTTTCACCGCTTCGACGGCGTCGAGCACGGGCTCCGAAAGGCGAATCTCGTTGCGGCCTTGGCATTGCGCGATCATGTCCTCGACGACGGTCGCGATGCGCAACGGGCCGCGGTGCCCGAGCACTGCGATCGCCTCCGGCGGCAGATCGCTTTCGGCAATGATACCGGCGCGGACCGCGTCGTCGATGTCGTGATTGATGTATGCGAGCCGGTCTGCGTAGCGCACGATTTGGCCCTCGAGCGTCGAGGGGATATCTGCGTACCCTGCGAGCCCACCTTTGTGCTTGCTATGCTTGGCGATGCCGTCGAGCACCTCGAGCGTCAGGTTGAGCCCGGGCATGTCGCCGCGCCGCTCGAGCAGCTCGACGACGCGCAGGCTTTGCTGTGAGTGAATGAAGCGCGCACCGGGTTCGTATTCGGACCACACTTGCGTGAGCGCGTCCTCACCGGCATGGCCGAAGGGTGAATGCCCGAGATCGTGACCGAGCGCGATGGCTTCGGCGAGATCTTCGTTCAAGCTCAACCCGCGGGCGATCGAGCGCGACAGCTGCATGACCTCAAGCGAGTGCGTCATGCGCGTCCGGTAGTGGTCGCCGATCGGCGAGAGAAAGACTTGCGTCTTGTGCATCAGCCGGCGAAACGCTTTGGAATGGATGATGCGGTCGCGGTCGCGCTGGTAGCACGTGCGGATCTGATCCTGCGGTTCGGGCACGCGCCGACCCGCGGAGTTTCTGGCAAGCGCGGCATACGGTGACAGCATCACCGCCTCGCGCGCTTCGAGCTCCTCGCGGATCGAAAGCGTCTTGCTCATGACTGACCTATCACGCCGGCACGCCTCACCGGCCAGCCGTCAATCCTGGTCGACCCTCTTGGCGCTGCTGGCCTCGGCTTCACGCTCCTTGAGCACAGACTGCGCCGCCGCCAGCCGTGCCACCGGCACGCGGAACGGCGAGCACGAGACGTAGTCGAGCCCAAGTTTGTGGCAGAATTCGACGGATGTCGGGTCGCCGCCGTGCTCGCCGCAGATGCCGATCTTGATGTCGGGTCGCGTGATGCGGCCGCGTTCCATCGCCATGCGCATGAACTCGCCGACGCCGTCCTGATCGATCACCTGGAACGGATCTTCGCGTAGGATCTTCTTCTCAAGATAGACCGGGATGAACGAGCCTTCGGCATCGTCGCGCGAGTAGCCGAACACGAGCTGCGTCAGGTCGTTGGTGCCGTACGAGAAGAACTCGGCGTGCTCGGCGATGCGGTGCGCGACCATGCAGGCGCGCGGCATCTCGATCATCGTGCCGATCTGGTAGCTGACACGGGTGCCGGCAGCCTTGATGATACGCTCGGCCTCAGCGCTTACGAGATCGCGCAGCGCTTTCATCTCGGTGACCGTGCCGACGCCCGGAATCATGATGAGCGGCTTGACGTCGACGCGCTCTTTCTTGAGCTCGGTCGCCGCTTCCATGATCGCGCGCACCTGCATCTGGTAGATCTCGGGGAACACGATGCCGAGCCGGCACACGCGCAACCCGAGCATCGGGTTCTCTTCATGCAGCACGCGCACGCGGCGCAGCAGCCGTTCTTTCGCGGACAGCTCGGATGGATCTGCCTTGCTTGCGCGCATCTCGGTCACTTCAACCAACAGATCTTCCAAGCTCGGCAAGAACTCGTGCAGCGGCGGATCGAGCAGCCGGATCGTCACCGGCAGCCCTTTCATCGCGCGCAGGATGCCGCGGAAATCTTCGCGCTGCATCGGCAGCAGCTGTTCCAAGCACTTACGGCGCGAATCGGGCGTCTCGGCCATGATCATCTCTTGCACGACCGGCAGGCGGTCTTGCTGCATGAACATGTGCTCGGTGCGACACAGGCCGATGCCCTCGGCGCCGAAATCGCGCGCCTTCTTCGCGTCTTCGGGCGTATCCGCGTTCGCGTAGACGCCGAGCCGGCGATAATCATCGGCCCACTTGAGGATGTGCTCGAACTGCGGCGTGAGCTTCGCCGCCGTCATCGCCAGCATGCCGCGGTAGACGTTGCCGGTTGTGCCGTCGATCGTGAGCTCGTCGCCCTGTTTGACGACCTCACCCTTGACCGAGAACTGGCGCGTGCGTAAGTCGATCAACATGAGTTCGGCGCCCACGACCGCAGGTTTGCCCATGCCGCGCGCGACGACGGCCGCGTGTGAGGTAGCGCCGCCCTGCGACGTGAGGATGCCTTCCGCGGCGATCATGCCGTGCACGTCGTCCGGCGTCGTCATCGGGCGCACCAAGATCGTTTTCTTGTTCTGGCGTTTGTACTCGACCGCGTCGTCAGGATCGAAGACGACGATGCCCGCGGCCGCGCCGGGCGACGCGTTGAGTCCTTTGACGAGCACCGGCGTCTTCTGCTTCTCGTCGATCTGCGCGTGCAGCAGCGCCGCGATGGCGGCGGGCTCGATGCGCATGAGCGCGTCTTCGCGGGTGATATGGTGCTCTTTGACGCCGTCGGCAGCGATCTGGATGGCGGCTGCCGCGCTGCGCTTGCCCGAGCGAGTCTGCAAGATGTACAGTTTGCCGCGCTCGATCGTGAACTCGATGTCCTGCATGTCGTGGTAATGCTTCTCGAGCTTGTCCGCGGCGTCGACGAATTGACGATAAACTTTCGGCTGCTGCTTTTCGAGCTCCGAGATCTTCACGGGCGTGCGGCTGCCAGAGACGACGTCCTCGCCCTGCGCGTTTTGCAGGAACTCGCCGTACAATTTCTTCTGACCGGTCGAGGGATCGCGGGTGAAGGCCACGCCCGTACCCGAGTCCGGTCCCATGTTGCCGAACACCATCGCGACGACGTTGACAGCGGTGCCCCACCAGTCGGGATAGTGCGAGTGCTTGCGGTACTCGATCGCGCGCTTGGAGTTCCAGGAATTGAAGACCGCTTCGACCGCCATGCGCAGCTGGATGAAGACGTCTTCGGGAAAATCTTTCTTGGTGTAGTGGCGCACGAGCGCTTTGTATTCGCTCGTCATGTTCCGGAATGCGAGCGCAGTGAGATCGGATTCTGTTGCGACGCGAGCTTTTGCGATGTAGCGCTTGAGCACTTCCTCGAAGGGCTCTTTCTTCATGCCCAGCACGACGGTCGCGAACATCTGGACGAAGCGGCGATACGCATCCCACGCGAAGCGGTCGTTCTTGGTGAGCACGACGAGCGCGTTGCACGTGCGGTTGTTCAGTCCGAGGTTGAGAACGGTGTCCATCATGCCCGGCATCGACACGCGCGCGCCGGAGCGCACGGACACGAGCAGCGGATCGACCTCGCCGCCGAATTCCTTGCCGGTTTTGCGCTCGAGCTCGACGACGCGCCGATGGATCTCTTCTTCCAGGCCGTTCGGGAACTGGCGGCCGAGCTCGAAGAAGCGGCGGCACACCTCAGTCGTGATAGTGAACCCAGGCGGCACCGGCAAGCCGATGCGCGTCATCTCGCCAAGCCCTGCGCCTTTTCCGCCGAGCAGGTCGCGCATATCGGCGCCGCCCTCCTCGAACGAATACGTCATCTTGCCGAGCTGCAGCTTGGTCGGCGGTTCGAGCTTGCGCGAGGTCGCCTTGCGAGGCGGCGGAAGCGGAAGCCGGCGGACAGGATCGTCCGGCCCAATCTCAGCTAAGACGAGACCGGCCAAGCCGTCAGGCTTGGCTTTACCCTTGACTTTGCCGTTGGGCTTGGCGCTCTTAAGCGCTGACTTCGTGCGCTTGTCGGCCTTTATCGGCTTTTTGAGACGCTTGACGGGCTGTTTGCTTTTGGACTTCACGAACCGCTCTTTCCGGCTCTGGACCTCTTCCGAGCCCAGAGAAATGCGAGCCCGGCATGCAAACTGCGCGAAAAATGGCTCGCTTCTCAGTTCTTTGACGCGGGACACAAAAAGTCCCGCCCGGAGTCAACCCAAGCGCTCGATCAGATAGTCTGATAAGCGATCGACGCCGACGCGCACTTGCTCTTTGGTATCGCGATCGCGCACAGTCACGTCGCGCTTTTCGAGGCTCTCGTAGTCGATCGTGACGCACAGCGGCGTGCCGATCTCGTCTTGGCGGTAGTATCGCTTGCCGACGTTGCCGGAGTCGTCGAACGTCGTGCGCATCTTCGGGCGCAGGTCTTTTTCGATGGTCGCAGCCAGCTCGACGATGTCCGGCTTGTTGCGCACGAGTGGAAACACCGCGACCTTGTATGGCGCGAGGCGGGGATGCAAGTGCAGCACCGTGCGATCCGCTTCCTTTTCATATGCGTCGATGAGGAACACGAGCAGCGCGCGATCGACGCCAAGCGCCGGCTCGACGACCGCCGGCAGGTATTTCGCTTTCGTCTCCTCGTCGAAGTACGACAGGTCTTTGCCGCTGGCGTTGACGTGTTGCGTCAAATCGAAACAGCCCCTGTGCGCGATACCCTCAAGCTCTCCCCAGCCGAACGGGTACTCGTATTCGATGTCGGTCGTCGCGCTGCTGTAGTGCGCGAGATCGGCGCCCTCGTATTCATGCTTTCGCAGTCGCTCGGCTTGCACGCCAAGCGACAGCCACCACTTGAAGCGCTGGTCGACCCAATACCGATACCAGCGCAATCCTTCCGCTTCGTCGTCAGACGGGATGAAATATTCGAGTTCCATCAATTCGAACTCGCGCGAACGGAAGATAAAATTCCCTGGCGTGATCTCGTTGCGGAATGCTTTGCCGATCTGAGCGATGCCGAACGGCGGGCGTTTGCGCGCTGATTGATAGACGAGCTTGAAATCGACGAACATGCCTTGCGCTGTCTCCGGACGCAAATACGCTTCCGAGGACTCATCGGACATCGCGCCGACGAATGTCTTGAACATCAGGTTGAACGCGCGCGGCTGGGTCAGCGTCTTGTTGCCGCATGCCGGACACTGGTCGCCCTTGACGTGATCAGCGCGAAAACGCTTCTTGCAGGTCTTGCAATCCACCATGAGATCGGTGAAATTCTCGACGTGGCCCGAGGCGCGCCACACCTCCGGATTCATAATGATCGAGCTCTCGATGCCGACGACGTCGTCGCGCAGCGCCACCATCTCGCGCCACCACGCCTCGCGCACGTTGCGCTTGAGCTCGGTGCCGACCGGGCCGTAATCCCACATCCCGTTGATGCCGCCGTAGATCTCGCTCGACGGGAAGATAAAACCGCGGCGCTTTGCAAGCGCCGTGATTTCGTCCATCGTCGGTGTGGGCCTGACAGGGCTCATCGCCCTGTCGTTCGCAGCGGCGGCCGTTTTCTCCGCCGTCAATCCATTTTAGAGGCCGGCCCCGCGTTGCAGCGTCTGGAATTGGACCGTAATCGTCTGCGTCGTCGTCACCGCTTCAGTCGCATTGACTGTCGTGGTGCACGTCAACGACTCGGTCTTTTGATTGGCCGCGATCGCGTTGGCCACCAGCGTCGCATACGCGGCGTCGGTCAACTGGAGCGCATAGGTGCCGCCTGTCGCGAACACGGTCACGTCGTTCGCAGTCTGACAGGTGTCCGCCGTCAGCGTGTACGAGTTTGGATAGAATTGTTCATTGAAGTTGACGGACGCGCCGCCCAGCGTCGATGCACCGGTGCAGCTGCTGGGGTTCTTGCATTTGATGACGTTGCCAGTGACAGGCGACGCCTGCAGCTCGCCGTAGACGTCGATGGGGACGGTCGCCACCGTGCCTTGCTGTGTGTTGATGAAGAGGTTCGTGACGCCGGCTTTGAGCGGAGTCACGGTGATCGTCCCTTGGAAGCCGGCGTTGTTCGGCAGTCCGATCGTGCCCGGATTCAACACCGCGCTCGCTACGGTGGGATCTTGGACAGCCAACGTGAGCGTCCGCTGATCCGCGACGACGAACGTGATCGTCTGTGCCGGTGACGTCGCGTGCAGGTATGTCACCGACGATGGGCTGAGCGAGAACACGAAACTCTTGCTCGAGCTTTGCGTCTGTATCGTGTTCGTCGGGATGACGCTCGACGGAGCCGTACCGCCGGTACTTGAGCACGAACTTGCGGCTAGCGCGGAAAGCAGCACGGCGGCGACAGTAATAGATTTCAGGGCGCGTGAGTAACGCGGCACGGGCATCCTCCTTGAAGACGTCGGTCTTGCCTTATGCGCGCTCAAAAGGCGTCTGACCTTTCGCCGCAGCCCCGTCCCCAGCGCCCCGTGTCGCACGCTCGGCCTCGAGTGCCGCGAGCGCCTCTCGCGCGACCCGGGCGTCACGATGATCGGTCCCCACGGTCCTTTCCGCGATGTCGAGGGCGCGTTTGAGCAGGGGCTCCGCTTCTTGGAAGCGCCCCGTCCTCACGAGGATCTCGCCGAGCACGCGCAGGCCGTCCGTGTGGTCGGAGTGGTCCGGATCGATCCGTTCCCAGATCTCGACACTGCGCCGCGCCAAAGGCTCGGCGTCGCCATACCTGCCTTGCCCGATGAGCGCGGCGACGAGGCTGACTAACGCCAGCGCTGTCAGCGGGTGATACCGGCCGAGGACGGCATCTGCCATCGTCACGGCTGACCGAGCGCTCTCCTCAGAAGCTTCAAATTCGCCTTTGTCGTGCTGGACATCGCTCAAGTTGATGAGCACCGACGCGGTCGCTCTTGACCGAGGTCCGAATGCCTTGCGAACGACGGCCAGCGCCCTGCGCAGAACGGTCTCGGCTTCCGCAAGTTCGCCGACATTCGTGAGCACGATGCCGAGATTGTTCAGCGAAACGAGCACCATCGGATGTTCGTGGCCTAACTGCCGTTCGCGGATCGATAGCACACGGCGGTGCAACGGCTCGGCCTCGCCATATTTCCCCTGCCGCTCGACCGCGCGTGCAACCAGCTCCAAGGCGCGGATCGTCTCAAGATGAGTGGGGCCAAGCAACTGGTCGCGCACCTCAAGCGCCCTGCCGAAGAAGCGCTCGGCTTCTTGGTACTCCGCCGTCGTCATCAAGGTAAGGCCGAGCATCTCGGTGGCGCGCGCGGTCTCAAGGTGTTTGGTGCCGTACACTTGCTCGAACACTGCGAGCGCGCGCCGATGCAACACCACCGACTCAGCGGAGTTGCCCTGATTGGCGAGCACGTCACCAAGCTCGCTCAGGGTATGGGCTGTTTGAACGTCTTCGCGGCCGAGCAAGGACTCGCGGATGAGCAACGCGCCTTCTAAGAAGCGCGCTGCTCCCTCATATCGCGATGCGAGCGCCAAGAACATGCCGATCTGCTCGAGCAACGCGGCACGCGCCCCCTCGTCCTCGACTCCTAAGTCCGTGGCTGCCTGCTCGTACACTGCGACGACGTCGTAGTGATCGCCGAGCGCGGCCCAGTACTGCAGCAGTTCGTAACTCGCTGCATTGGCGAGCGCGCTGAACGTACCTAGATCGGCGAGATAATCCTTGAGGCGTTGCCATGCAGCCGCTCGGTATAATTGATAAGGTAGCTCGTCGAGTCTTCGCGACGAGTCTGACTGCCTTGCGAAATAGTCCGCGAGCCGCTCGTGCGCCAGGGCGATCTCGTTTCGTTCGCCGGACACCGAGCGGTCGCCGCGCGCGTAGCGCCGTTCGACGGCTTGGCGCACGAAACGGTGGAAGAAATCGAGCAAGCCCGCTCGCCGCATGAGATGGTGCTCGAGCGCGTGCAGCAGCGGAGACATGCGCAGGCGCGGCGCGCCCGTGATCTCAAGGAGTTCGGACTCTGACAGGCCGCGCCGCGAGGCCCAAAGGTCGAGCAGCGTCTCCCGCGTTAGGTCCGCGCCGTAATCGGCTTCGACACGTTCGAGCACGCGCTGAAAGAGATCGTCGAGATCGACGGCCGACAACAGATGGGCGATGCGCGCATCGAGCTGTTCGAAGCGGCCGAAGACGCGCAGCTCTTCGAGCAGCGTGCGCAGGAACAGCGGATTCGAGCATTGGTTGTCCTCGGCGATCCGCCGCAGCTGTTTCGCGGTCAGTTGTTTACGGTACTTGCCGAGGTACGCTTCGATGACGGCTTCGCGAGCGTCGGCGTCCAGCGGTTGTACCGTGAGCTCATCCCACTCACGCTCGCGCAGGCTTTCGAGCACCGGGCCCTTGAGGGTCGAGACGATCAGGCGCACGTTCGGTGGCACATAGGTCGGCAGCCAGCGCAGCGCTCGCGCCTCACCCTCGAGCTGGTCGAGCGCGTCGATGAGCAGCACGAGACGCTCGCCTTGGACGCGCGCAAGCCATTGCGGAAAGTCCTTCGTGATCTGCTCGGGCTGCTGCGGCAAGTCATCGGTGATCGAGTAACGTGCCTTGATCTCAGCCATCACGCGGGTCATGATCTCGATGTCGCCGGCGGTCTCCGTCGCGCCGACGTAATGCGTGACGCAAAACGTGCCCGGCTCGGCTGCGCGGAATCGTTCCACCCAGTGCGCGAGCAGCGAGGTTTTGCCCGCACCGGAGTCGCCGAGCACGATGAGTGGTTGACTTTCATCTTCGACGTATTCATCGAGGCGCCGCAGGTTGCGCGCATTAGGCACGTACGCGTGGCGCCGCGTCGCCGCAAACGCTTCGTGTGCAGCTCGCTCCATCTCCAAAGCCGAGGTCACCCTCGCTGCCGGGCGCACCTGGTCGAGCGCGAGCAGCAGATCCTCGCTTATCGCTCGGCCGAGGCTCTCTCGGTCGGCGATGTCGTCGCGGAACGGCAGGCCGCTCGCGCGGATCTCCTCTTTGAGGTTTGCGAGGCGTTCGTCGTCAACGCTACTCGATGATGGGTCGGCCCGCTGCTGCCGGCGCAGGAAATAGAAATATGCGTGCGTCGCGGCCGGAGGATTCGCGAGCGCGCCGTAACGGATCTCGAGCTCGAGCACACTGGGTCCGCGCGCGATCGCCTCAGCGGCCGAAGGCATGCGCTCCGTCAGCTCGCTGCGCTGCTGATCTGAAAGCTCCGGAATCCACCCATAACGATGGCCAAGGATGCCGATGAAGAACGGCCGGCACCGATCGATCTCGTCGAGGCATATCTGCACGACGTCGCCGCGGTGCGATTCCTCTTCGGTGATGCCCCAGCGCAGATCGATCTCAGTGAAGGTGATGCCCCGCTCGCGACAGCGGGCGCGCACCATCGGAAAGACGTGTTTGACTAGATGCTCGCGCTCGGCTTGCATATCGCGGAATGTGGACGAAACGAAAACGCGGATTTCTTGGGCGCTGTGCGGCCGCGCCAAAGTTCCGGTGACGCCGTCGCTGGGAGCTCTAGACTCGAGCTCGGGGTCCATGGCTATTCCCAGAGTCCGCGGACGGGCGGACGCCGCTATGTATTTCATCGCATGAGATTCGGCGCCCTGGGCAGGCCCCAAGCGGCCACTCGCGAATTTGGCGATTTCGGGCCCAGTATGACTGGGTGTCCTCGACTGTTTTACAACCGACAGGAGCAGTTCCATGCGTGATGTTGTCGCTCGGATTCTGATAGGGGCGTGTGTGCTCGCGTTGGCGGCGTGTTCGAGCAATAGCGCCACGCCAACCCCGCCGGCGGCGCCATTGCCGAATGCTCCTGCCTCTGCCGGCGACATCACCGCCCAGAGCAGCGACCAGGCCAGTGGCGGGCGCTGGGAGCATGTCTGCGGACCCGCTGCACCCGGCGGTTTTCGATGCTATGCGCTGGTACGAACCGACTTGCGACCCGACGCAAATCCGCATCCGTCTTCGATCAAAGGGTACGCGCCCGCGGACCTTCGGGATGCGTACAAGCTGACGTCCGCTTCGGCGTCCAATGGCTCGGGCCAGACGGTTGCGATTGTCGACCCGAACGATGATCCGAACGCCGAGGCTGATCTTGGCGTGTATCGTGCCCAATTCGGACTGTCGGCGTGTACGACCGGAAACGGGTGTTTCCGGAAGCTGAACCAGTCCGGCGTGCAAGGCAGCTATCCCAAACCGAGCAAGAGCGCGGCCCAAGAGATTTCGCTCGATCTCGATATGGTCTCGGCTCTATGCCCCAACTGTCACATCACGCTCGTCGAGGCGAACTCATCTTCGAGCAACGATCTGCTGGCTGCCGAAGATACGGCCGCGGCGCTCGGGCCGAATGAGATCAGCAACAGTTTCGGCAGCGGGGAGTTTTCGGGCGCAAACTCACTGGCGTCGCACTTCAATCATCCGGGCATCGCGATCACTGCGAGCTCAGGCGACAGTGGATTTGGCGTTCAGTTCCCCGCCGATCTGCAATTCGTGACCGCGGTCGGCGGCACGACTCTTGCCCGTTCGAGCTCAAACGCTCGAGGATGGACCGAGACGGCATGGATCGGCGCCGGCAGCGGTTGCAGTGCAGTCATCGCGAAGCCGAGCTGGCAAAGCTTCCTGGCCGGTTGTAATGGCCGCGTTGTCGCGGACGTTTCTGTGGTAGCGGATCCCACGACCGGCGTCGCCGTCTATGACACGTATCCGTCCGGAGGCTGGATGGTGTTCGGTGGCACCAGCGTCGGTTCGCCGATCATCGCTTCCGTTTATGCACTGGCGGGCAACGCAAGTAGCGTCAACTACGGATCGTTCCCGTATTTGAACGGTTCATACGCGACGTCGCTGTTCGACGTGCTTGGCGGCAGCAACGGCTCGTGCAGCCCTGCATATCTCTGCACGGCAGGCCAAGGCTACGACGGTCCGACTGGCCTTGGAACACCGAACGGGACCGGCGCTTTCTAAAGCGGGAAGTACCGACCACGTCTACAGATAACGAAAACACCGGCCCCGCTGCGTTGGGGCCGGTGCCGCTTGTCATCGGAATTACTGGCCATCGCGACTTGCGTCCGGAGGATCTGCCGGGGCTTGAGTCCGCGTTGCGCGGCGTGATCGGCGGGCTTCAGTCCCAGTATCCGCACACGCGGCTGCTGATGCTTTCGTCGCTCGCGGAAGGCGCAGATCGGCTCGGTGCGCGCATCGCGTTAGAAGCGGGCGCGATGCTCGTCGTTCCTTTGCCGATGGACGTTGCCGAGTATGAACTCGACTTTAAAAGCGAAGCATCCCGTCGAGAATTTAGAGATCTGTTGGAGCGCGCGCACCACTTCATCGAATTACCGCCTATGGCACCAGCCCACAACGATGAGCGAAATGCACCGGCTCCGCGCGACGAGCGCTACGAGCGAGCGGCCGCCTTCGTGGCGGCCTCATCACAGATCATGATCGCGTTGTGGGATGGAGTTGTGAACGGCCGCGTCGGCGGCACCTCAGAGAACGTGCGCTTCAAGCTCAACGGCGTGGACCCGCGCTATCGGCCTGGCGCGAGCCTGCTCGATTCGCCCGAGACAGGGCCCGTGATCCACATCAGGACTCCGCGCATCTCAAATCCGAACGTCGCCGAGCCCCTCCGGATCGAGACGTTATATCCAAGCTCTCCAGGCGGCTCGAACGTCGGCGAGCGCGGGTACGAACAGCGCGTGTTCGGCCGCATCGAGACATACAACGCTGACGCGGTCTCGCACGAGCCCGCGATCGCGGGCGCGGTGACCCGCTCGTCCGGGTACTTGTCGCCCCGTCCCGACTCGGCTCTGAATGCCGGAGCCGCGGCGATTCGACGCATCTACGCCGTCACGGATGCGCTTGCGCTTCATTTTCAAATCGCAAACCGTCGGATGCTCTTGACGTTGTTCGTATGGATCTTCGTCGCAGCGGTGCTGTTCGAAGCGTATAAGGGTCTTGCCGAAGGTTTCCATTTCTTGGTCGGACTGTATGCGGCAGCGGTCGCGGCCGCGTTCTTATGGTACTATTTCGCGAGTCGCGAAGATCATCGAAGCAAGTTCTTGGACTACCGCGCGCTTGCCGAGGGTTTACGCGTGCAGTTCTTCTGGTGGCTGGGAGACATCCGTGAGGACGTCGCGAGCCACTACCTTCGAAAACAGCGAGACGAGTTGGATTGGATCCGGGTCGCGTCTGCAAACGCGAACATTTTGGCGAATGTCGCGCACGCGCGAGCTGCTGCGCCCCATGAACACGACCCAAAGACGGCGCTGGAAACGGTGCTTTCGGATTGGGTAGTACGACAGCGGGACTATTATGTGAGAGCCACGTGGCGCGATCAAAAGCTCGCTGACAGGTTGGATTCGCTTGCACAATGGTTCTTATGGGCGGCGATCGCCTTGACGGTGGTGCGCGGTCTTTTGCTTGTCGTCCACACCGGTGTGTTCCAGACAGCGGCCGATTGGCTCGCAGCGGCTCCTGAAACGCCGCGGGTGCTCGACGTTTTTATCACTGTCCTGTTCGTGGTCGCGGCGCTGCTTCACAACTATTCCGAGAAACGCGCGCTGTCGCAACAGGCAAAACAATACGAGCGGATGTCCGTG
>DASRXC010000004.1:0-5344 GCA_035654355.1 Binatus sp. (SeqCode) | reverse complement strand
GAGCGCGCGCTGTTCGTAGCGCTGCGGATCCTCGGCGCGCAATTCATCCGCGCCTTCGAGCGAAAGACCCGCGGGGATATAGCCGGTCAGCACATCGTGCGCGGCTGTCTGATCGGTAACGACATCGATCGGCGCGTCCATGCGCAGCAACGTTGGAAATACGTCTGCCGCATTGCCGCGCAGCGCGATCGAGAGCGCGCGTTCTTCCATCGCGGCATCCTGGGCCATGCGCAAAGCTTCCTCGGTGTTCGATGCGCTGACATCGCAATAGCGGTCGTCGATGCGGCGCTCGATCCTCGCCGGATCAACCTCGACGACAATCGCCACGCCGCCGTTCATCGTGATCGCCAGTGGTTGCGCGCCGCCCATGCCGCCCAAGCCCGCGGTGAGCACGATACGGCCTTTGAGCGAACCGCCGAAGTGCTTGGTCGCGAGCGCGCCAAACGTCTCGTAGGTACCTTGCAAGATGCCTTGCGTGCCGATATAGATCCACGAACCGGCGGTCATCTGGCCATACATCGTCAGGCCCTGCGCTTCAAGCTCGCGGAACGTCTGCCAGTTCGCCCAGGCTGGCACCAGCATCGCGTTCGAGATCAGCACGCGCGGTGCGCTTTCGTGCGTAGGAAAAACGACGACCGGTTTGCCGGACTGCACGAGCAGCGTCTCGTCATTGCGCAATCGTTTCAACGTGCGCACGATCGCGTCGAATGCTTCCCACGATCGTGCCGCTCGACCACTCCCACCGTACACGACGAGGTCCTGGGGCCGCTCGGCGACATTGGGATCAAGATTGTTCATAAGCATACGCATCGCGGCTTCTTGTCCCCAACCGAGACAGGTTCGGTTCGGACCGGTGGGGGCTTGCACGATGCGCGCAGATGCGGTCGTCACAGCGTTCCGATCTCAGCCTCGACGGCGCGCACGAGTTCGCCGCTGCGCACGAGCTCGCGTGCACCCACGATATCGAGCGAGAGATTGCGGTCAGCTTCCAAATGCGGTACTCGCTCACGCACCAAACGGTGCGCGACCGAGGTGCCTTTTCCACACGTCAGCGGCGCTCGGAAGTCCAGCGCTTGCGCCGCTTCGAGCAGCTCGATCGCGATGACGTTCTCGAGGTTGCCGACGACTTGCTCGCACTGCCGGGCCGAGATCGTGCCCATGCTGACGTGGTCCTCTTGCCCGGCGGACGTCGGGATGGAATCGACCGATGCCGGATACGACAGCGTCTTGTTTTCGGATACGAGCGCGGCGGCTGTGTACTGCGCAAGCATGTAGCCGCTATTGAGGCCATGGCCCTCGGATAAGAAGGGCGGAAGGCCTTCGAGACCCTCGAGCAGTTTGTAAATGCGCCGTTCCGCGATCGAGCCCAATTCGGTGAGCGCCATCGCAAGATAATCCATCACCAGCGCGACCGGCTCGCCGTGGAAATTGCCGCCCGTCAGGAACGACGCATCCTCCGGAATGACGATCGGATTGTCAGTCACCGAGTTCATCTCGATGACGAGGGTGTTCTCGACGGCGTGCAAGGCGTCGCGCACCGCGCCATGGACGACGGGGATGCAGCGGAAGGAATAGGGATCCTGCACTCGGTCGCAATCGACATGCGACGCCAAGATACCGGAACCGCGTAGCAGATGGCGCATGTTGGCGGCGACTCGCGCCTGGCCCGGATGCGGCCTCAGCGCGTTGAGGCGCTCGTCAAACGCGGCCGCGGTGCCGAAAAACGCTTCGAGGCTCATCGCGCCGGCGATGTCGGCGGCTTTGCACGCGAGGTCGGCGCGATACGCGGTGAGCGCGCCGATGCCGGTCATGATCTGCGTGCCGTTGATCAGCGCAAGGCCTTCTTTGTAGGAGAGGGTCACGGGTTTGAGGTTGGCAGCGCGCAGCGCGTCGCCACCCGACAAACGCTCGCCGGCATACATCGCCTCGCCTTCGCCGATGAGCACGAGCGCCATATGCGCGAGCGGCGCCAGGTCGCCCGATGCACCCACCGATCCTTTTGATGGGATGATCGGCCAGACGCGGCGGTTGAGCATCTCGAGCAGCAGGTCGATGATTTCTGAGCGCACGCCTGAATAGCCGCGCGCCAGCGAATGCGCGCGCAACAGCACCGATGCACGCGTCGCATCCTCGGGCAACGGCTCGCCGACCCCGGTGCAATGGCTGAGCACGAGATTGCGCTGCAGCTGGATCGCGTCTTTGGGATCGATCATCACGCTCTTGAGGCGGCCGAAACCGGTAGTAACGCCGTAGATCTGCTCGCCGGCCTTGACGGTGCGCTCGACGAGGTCGCGGCCCGCCTGCACGAGTGGCCGCACGCTATCGGCGAGCTTGACATCGGTCCCGCCGTCCGCGATGCTCTTGACCAAAGGAATCGTCAAATTGGTCCCGTCGATGTGGACGAGGTGAGAGGTAAGCACAATCCGTATTTCGTGACGCAGACGCGGGCATCCGCTCACGCCGAACGAATCACGTCCGCGCATCGTCGCAGAAAGAAGATGGAGCCGCTTCAAATCGCCATCGACGGTCCGGTCGCGTCGGGCAAAAGCACGGTCGCAGCGCGTCTCGCGCAGCGCATGCATTGCGCATTCCTGGATACAGGCGCACTGTACCGCTCTGTCGCGTGGCTCGCGTTAGAGCGGGGCGCCTCGGTCGACGACGAACGCTCAGTGCTTGCGCTGCTCGATCAGGAGATGCCGGTCATAGCGTCGCCCGGGCCCGATGGGCGCGCGGTGATCGTCGCCAGCGGCCGCGAGCTTGGCAACGAGCTGTTCACGCCCGAGGTATCACGCGCGGTCTCGCTGATCGCCGCGATGCCCGGCGTACGCGACCGGTTGGTGCCGGCGCAGCGCGGGTTCGCAGACAAACGCAGCGTCGTGATGGCGGGCCGTGACATCGGAACCGTGATCTTGCCGAACGCATCGATCAAGTTCTTCTTGACGGCGACGCTCGACGAACGCGTCGGGAGACGCCAGCGCGAGCTCGAGGCGCGTGGGCTAGAGATCGACGGCGACGCGTTGCGCGCGCAAGTGATGCGCCGCGATGCACGCGACACGGGTCGCGACGTCTCGCCGCTCGCAAAAGCTCCCGACGCGATCGAAGTTGACACGACCGACATGACCTTCGACGAAGTCGTCGACGAACTCGAACGATTGGTGCGCGCCGCGACCGCCTCGCGCGCGTGAGCCTTTACGAATTCGTCAAAGCCGTATTGCGGCCGATCACGCGGGCGGCGTTCGACGTGACCGTCAGCGGCGAATCGAACGTGCCCGCGAACGGTGGGCTCGTCGTCGCCGCCAATCACCGCTCGTACCTCGATCCGCCGTTGTTAGGCACCTGGTTTCCACGCACGATCCACTTCATGGCCAAAGAAGAGTTATTTCGCATCCCAGTGCTGGGCTATTTGATCGGCGAGGTGCACGCATTTCCAGTCACGCGCGACGCAGCAGACATCGGCTCGATTCGGCGTGCATTGCGCATTCTAAAGGAAGGTGGGGCCATCGGCATCTTCCCAGAGGGCACGCGCAACGTGTCCGGCGACGCAAAACCGAAGGCCGGCGCGGTCATGCTTGCGACAACCGCACACTGTCCGATCGTGCCCGTCGGACTCGTGCACACTGCGCAAGCGACGAAACGCCTGCGTGCAAGTCACGTGCAAGTGAGAATTGGCGCACCAATGACGTTCCAGGGAAGCGCGCGCAAGCCCACGAAGGCGGAAATCGATGTGTGGACCGTCCAAGTCGCGGACGAGATCGAACGCCTGACGAGCGGGTAGATACAGGATAGATGGAAATACTTCGAGCGCGCACACAGGGATTCTGCTTCGGCGTTGAGCTGACGTACAAGAAAGCGTTGGCCGAAACCGCACAGCACGAAGACGTCCATACGATGGGCAACATCGTCCACAACCAGTTGATCGTCAAAGAGCTCGACGACCGCGGCCTCAAGAACGTCGACTCAGTCGACGAGATCGAGTCGGGCACGCTGTTCGTCCGCGCACATGGGCTGCCGCCGCAGACGCTGGAGAAAGCCGAGGCCAAAGGTCTGCGCGTCGTCGACGCCACATGCCCGATGGTCACGCGCACGCAGAAGCTGGCGAAGAAGCTGCAGGACGAAGGACGCAGCATCATCATCCTGGGCGATCCGAACCATCCGGAGGTCAAGGGCATCGCAGGCCACGTGCCCGGTGCGCTCGTGATGAATGAGTGGCCCGCGGACGAGTCGCAGATCCGCAAGATGCGGCGCATCGCGATCGTCTCGCAGAGCACGTTGAACGAAGACAAATTCAAAGAGCTGGTCGCGCGCATCGCGGCGATCAACTACGAGACGCGCATCTACAACACGATCTGCCCCGATACGCAGGGCCGGCAGCTTTCGGCGCGCGAGCTGGCGCGCGATGTCGACGTGATGATCGTTATCGGCGGCACCAAGTCTGCGAACACGCGGCATCTCGCCGAGATCTCGGAAGCGGAAGGCGCGAAGGCGCACCTCGTCGAGCGCGCGGACGACTTGCAGCGCGAGTGGTTCAGCGGAAGCGAGCGCGTCGGCATTGCGACCGGTGCATCCACGCCAGGCTTCTTGGCCGACGAGGTCGAGCAGCGGCTGCTTGAGTGGTTCCCCACCGCCGAAACAGTCGCCGTTTAGAGTACGTAGTCCCGCCTTAAGAGGCCCGGGCTAGGGTTCGGTCGGGTTCAGGGTCTCTGCAAGCACAGCGGCCGCGATGCGTGCACATCGCGGCGCCTCGCGCGCTACCCATAAGGCTTGGCCCCACGCATCCGGCCGCACGAAGATCGTCCAGGGCCGCAGCCACGCGTCCGAAAGCTCGCGCTCGGGGGTATCGAGCACGACACGAACGCTCGCAATCCGTTTTGCTTGAATGAAGCCCGTCTCCATATCTACGGCGATGTAGCCTCGCTGCGCCCATGCGCCGCGCGCGCTTCCGTTAACGAGATCGCGAGTCGTCACGAGGGCACCGCGAGCCGGTACGTAGCCAAGCCGGCGTGCCGCCGCGTCGAGCGCGGCGATGAGCCCGTCATCGCATTCAAGCAACGTTCCCTCGGGTCGAAGCACGTGGTCGGGAATGACAACCGAACCTGTAGGAAGATGCGGACTTAGCGCGCCGGCCAGACCGCAGCTGATCACCGTGTCACCGAGACCGGACGGGTTCACGCGAGCGAGGTTCACGCCGCCTTCGACAACTCGCGCACCTGGCGCAGCACTTCGAACGGTACGCGCCTCCAGGTCGGTCGCTGCCACAACGGTCAGTGTTTGGGTATCGGTCGCTGTCATCGTTAGGTCGCCCGCAATTTTACGCCACTGCCGACGAGGAGCTCGCCGTCCGCTG
>DASRXC010000003.1:0-29008 GCA_035654355.1 Binatus sp. (SeqCode) | reverse complement strand
CGCCGCGGCGGGTGGTCTGCCGATACCGCAGCTCCTCGGACGAGATTTATCCGGTAGCCGCCTCGTCGCGGAGGTCGCGGTGCCATCCACAGGTGCAGTACGTTGTAACGCGTCCGTCGGAGTCCGCCCCCGAACCGCGTCAGTCTATTCGCTGTTCGTCAACAACAGGCTCACGGCGACCGCGATGGTGCCCGCCGGGGACGCACCGCAATGGGTCCATTTCACCGGCGTGCGCCTGGTGCCCGGCCACAACGACATCATTGTCGAAGGCGCCCCGCATCGCTTCGGGTCGTACGAACCGCTCTTACCGCCGCGCCGGTTCAGCGGCGGCGCTTTCGATCCGTACGAAGGCGAGCTCGTCTTCAGCGGTATCTGGCCGGTAGAAACCACGCGCACCACGAGTGGCGGCTTCCGAACTGGTCCGGGAATCCTCACGCACATCGCAGTCCGTAACGGCGCGAGCCTGCTGCTCGAGTCTCCGGTTGGCATACAGGGACGCGCGTCCGATTGGATCATCGGCACGACGTTGCACCGCGCACGCTATCGATGTTTGGCGCGCTTCAACCTCGGCTTGCAGGCGGACCTCGCCGAGACGCTACGCGGATGTTTCGAGATCCTTGGAATCCATCTCGACAATGATGACGTCGCCGCTCTTACGATCGATTCACTGCAAGTGACGGGCTTCAGCGGCGAAGAGCGCGGCGAATTCGCGCCGTTCGAAACATTGATCCTCGCGTCGCGCGCTGAGCAGCCGGTCAACGTCACGATCGCGGCGCGTGCAGCATCAGATCACTTCACGCTGCCCGCAAGCCAATCAACGGTGTTCGTGCGCACGTTGCAATCAGGACCAGCGACGGTGACGATTAGCGGCACCGCATCTGACATCTCCAACCTCGGCGCCGGACGCCCTCCTGGTGGGAGCGAATCTGAAATCGTCAGCGCTGCACACTTCGGAGGTTTCTACGCAGCGCGCATCGACAAAGAGGGCCCACATCTAGTGATGGTGCGCGATGCGTACCATCCGACCTGGTTCGCGCTTTCGCCGGCGTCCGGCGTGCTCGCGCTGCCGCACATCCAGGTCGACAGTTGGCGCAATGCCTGGCTGGTCATGCGGCCGGGCTGGTTCGTTGCCTGCAACGTGCTGGTGCTCTTGCAGCTCGTGCTGGCGGCCGGCGCGATCGTGCTCCTCATCGCGCTATCGCGGAGTGCGCGATGAGGCAGCTGCTCGCGGCACTAGCGGCAGCTTCCCTCTCAGTCGCGATCGTATTGCATCTTATCGACAATGAGACCGCCGCCGAACTGTTCGGCGACCTCACGTTCTTTACACTGCTGGTCGCTGCGTTGATGCCCGAACCTCGCGTATGGCGAAACCAAGCACGGCGATGATCCACGCGAGCGAGATCGCTTGCACGAAGGCCTGAACGAGCGCTACGGGTTCGATCAGATGTATCGCGAGCGGTGCCGAGCGCGACGGTAGCAGCCATCCGTTTACGGTTTCATCCAGAGCGGTGTGAATGGTACCTACCGGACAGCCCGCGCAGATCCATTGCTCGTCGAAGCGGACGTTATAGCGCAATGCCAGCCTCGGTCCTGGCGGCAGCGTCGCTTGGACCAGAAAAGGCGCGCGTTGTTGGAAATCCAACGGCGTCGCGGACGGCAGCCGGGCATTTTCTGCGAAACCCGCAGGGACGCTGCCTTGCAGCGCGATCGCACATTCGCCAAGACACGTGACGGCGCGAACCCCTTCGGGCAGTGAGATCCAGTGATAGCCGTTCGTGGTATGCGTCAAGGATCTGCCATCAACCGAACGCAGCTCTCCATGTATGTTCACGAGCAGCTGCGGCCCGCCAGGCAACGTGAGAGGCGCTGCGCTCTGCGTCGTCAACGCGCCGCCGAACGGCTGCGCCAACTCCGGTTGCACAGCATAGGCAAGACGCACGTCGACCCAGCCCTCGGAAGCGTGCACGTACGTGCGTGGTGCGTTGACGAGCTGCGGTCGCGGGTAGCCGGCATCGCCGAAGAAACGAGCAGCCGCCCCGATACGATCGCCGATCGACACGAGCGGTGGAACCCGCACGAGGCTGAGTATGGGCACCGGCGTGATGTGCAATGCTGTTGCGTACTGCGCGCCGGCGGCCGGCGCTTGGGCCGAGGCTGCGAGCGGCACTGCGATCTGCTCGTTGAACTCCCGTACCGTCATCGCGTACCAGGGTCGCGTGACGATTTCGGATACCGAAAGCGAAGCGAGGTCTTCCGTGCGGCCGAGTATCGCAAAGCGCGCAAGCGCTGCGTCTCCCGGCCACGCCGGCACTGCTTCATTGAGCGTCGAGACATCGTTCGCCCGTGGATACGCGTCGGGATCAAGGCCCGAGTAGGAACCGTGGTAACTTAACGGTTGAAACGGCGGCATAAGTGCGATGCGCGTTTGCTGCTGCGCATCGATCGCGATTTGGGGCAGCGCACGATAGTCCGCCCAGAATGCGGTGGGCGAGTGGTGTACCCACAGAATCAGAAGCGCTGCAGTCGCGGCCGCGAAGGCTGCGAATAGCGCGCGCCCGCGCAGCGCGCCGGCAACCGCGAGAATCGTGTAGCCGATAACGACGTACCCAATGAGATCGTACAGCTCACGATACAGGCCGGCTGCGGGCACGCGCTCGACCAGCGCGCCGATGAACGCGCCGAGCGGCCCATACGCGCCCATTGCGACGAGTAATACGATCGCCGTGCACACCAGCGCTGCGACCGTCAGGCGCGTGCGCCCGGCAACAACGCCGGCAATAGCGACGAGGACGATCAACGCGACAGCATACGCGCCGATGTGATCGTGGCCGTCAGCGTAGCGGGCGAAGTATCCAGACAGGAGCAGCGCTTTTAGAGGCCGCAGCGATTGCGTCTGCTCCCATGCGGCGGTGACCGGCACAGCGGCGAGCGAGCGGTGCGCTGCCAACACGCCGACGAACGTCGGCGCTCCTGCTACGATCCACGTCGCAAGCGGCAGCCAGCAGCGTTTCGTAAGGGTTAGCCATATCGCAATCGCGAGCGCAGGCACGAAGAACTGCAGCTGAGGCAGCGTGAACGCGAGCGCCCCGGCAGCGAGTGCCGGACGAGTGGGCGTGCGCAGCGACTCTGCGATAAGCGCCATCGTCGCCGCATACGCGACGAGCATCGCGCCGTGACCTGCGATGAGCTGCGTGTACGTCCACGGGTTGTAGAGCGCAAATGTCGCCGCAACGATGGCGATCGCATCATTTGCGCCGGCACGCAGAGCCAGCGTGCGCGCCGCGAGCACGATGGCGAAGGCGACCGCGAAGAGGAACAGAAGCAACGCGCCGTATGCTCCGAGTAATGCCTCTGCGGGCACGACCGCGGCTGCGAGCAGATAGTTGTTGACGAACGGGTTTGGCGCGCCGATGCCCTGCATCTGCCAGCCGCTGACGGATTGTGCGAAGACGTCAGGCCATTGGAACTGGCGCGGCCAGAACCAATCGTGGCGCAGCGCGGGGATGCCGTGCGCGCCGGTCGTGAGCGCGAAAAAAACGGCGAGTGCGAACGGCGCAAGGAGCCAGCCGTGTCGCTGAGCGACCGTTCTGTCCTGTTCGCGCCCGCGCACTACGTGACCGGTCGTGACGTCGGCGGCAGCGAACTCCAATGGGCGTTCGACATCGTTTCACAAGGCGCACGACGGTTCGGCACAGTGGACGCCGTGCTTTGCGATTTGCGCAACGGCTCCTTTCCCGCAAACGTGCGCGTTCACGAAGTCGACAAAGGCCGCGACGCGAATTACTATCTTCCGCGCGAGAGCGCGTTGTTCGTCGCGCGTTATACGCGCGCGGCGTTACGCGTCTGCAGACGCGCTGCGCCGTCGCTGCTTCACCACGTGTTCCCATGGGGCGCGCGGACGTTCAATCCCCTGATCCTGTGGCGCGGCACGCCATTCGGAATGCCTGCATCAACGCGCGTCGTTATCGGCCCGCTGCAAGAGCCGATCTTCGGACACGCCACGGTTGAGGAAGAGGGCTACCGCTTTCGGGCGGATGCGCAAGCGCGGCACGACGCCTCGGCCCGAGCTTTACGCGACGCGAGCGCGCGGCCCGGACTGCAATTCGGTCCGCTCGAGCCGCCGTTGCGCGCGCTGTGCCGCGCGACCTTGCGCAAAGCTGACGCGATAATCGCGCTTACCAACGGAGCACGCGACTACGTGCGCGCGCTCGGCGTCGAGACGCCGATCCACGTGGTGCCCGCGGGCGCTCGAGTCGACGCGTATCCGGCACGCGAGCCGTCGGCGAATGGCGCCCCGCTGCGCGTTATCTGCCTTTCATATCTCATCGCGCGCAAGCGGATCGAGCTGACGGTGCAGGCCATAGCGCGCGTGCGTGCGCGCGGTAAAGATGTCACCTTAACGATCGCGGGCGATGGACCAGAGCGCGCGCGATTGGAAACGCTGATCGGCGAGCTGCGTTTGGACGGAGCCGTGCGCATGACCGGTTACGTCGACCACGATCAGACACCGGCGCTGCTCGCGAACGCCGACCTCTTCGTCACGATGAGCGACATCGAGACGCTTCCTGCCGCGGTCATCGAAGCGATGGCGGCGGGCTTGCCCGTCATCTCGACGCGAACCGAAGGAGCGGTCGAGCTCGTCGAGGATGGTGTCACCGGATCGCTCGTGCCGTTCGACGACGCGCAGGCGCTCGCCGCGCAAATCGAGCGATTTGCTGATGACGCGCCGATGCGCACCGCTTGCGGCCTGGCAGCACGCCGCCGCGCGCAGCAAGATTTGAGTTGGGACGCGATCGGAACGCGCTACGCGGAGATCTACGAATCAGTGCTCGGCTGAGCCTGACTCCGCCTTCATACTCTTTCGTGCAACGACAAAGACCGCACCCGCGATCCAGCCGAGCGGTGTCGCGAACAGCCCATCGAGCACGCGGCCCCCAAGGCCTGGATGCACGATCTGCGTGGCGCTGAATGATGTGATACGAAAGCCGCGCGTGCGCAGCGCACCGCGGACGTCAAAGTAATTGGTCAGGCAGATGGCATCAAGATCTGGTTCGTAGTGCGCCATACCGAGAGCGGACGGGACCGTCAAGAACTCTTGGCCGGGGCTCGGCGCGCGCAATGCACGGCGCGCAAGCAAGCGGAGATTCATCCAACGAATGCGCCAAGGGTCATCGACGCCCTCTCGGGGACGCGGCCAGGTCAGCGACAGCATGTTCGGAGTCGTCAGCACGAGCGTGCCGCCGGGTCGCACGATTCTGCACAACTCGTCAAGGAAGATCGAGGGATGTTCGGTGTGCTCGAGAGCGTTGATCGAGCCGGCGGCAGCAAATGCACCGCTTTCGTACGGCAGCGTGCCGTCGTCATGCGCGAGCGAGAATCGGTCGCCGGCGCGCTCGACGGCGCGGCGCACGAATTCCGGCGAGACGTCGCAGCCGTAAGCGTCGCAGCCGCGCGACACCAGCATCTGGACAGCGGTTCCCGTGCCGCAACCTGCGTCGAGCACGCGGCCGCCGCCACAGGCCCGCGCGAGCCTGTCAACGTACTTCTCGTATTGGCTGGGCGCGATCTCGTCAAGCGCCTGCGCGTACGCGACGTTGTCGGCGTAGAATTGCTTGTCGACCTTTGGCATGCGTGCGTCCTTGTTCGTCACTGCGCCGCAGCCTCTTCCAAGCGAGAGCGATGACCTTCGAGAAGCTCAAGTCAGGGATCATGCTCGCATTCGCCGCGATCCGCGCGCCCGGCGCGGCGCTCTACGCGATCCGCGAGCGAGGGCTGCGGCATGTCGTCCGACGTTTCGCGGAATCCGATCCAACCGCAGCGCGTGCGCTCGCGACCGATGTGTGCGCGCGCGCGGCGCCTGCCACGCTTGAGAACCTACGAGCGTACTATCGAGAATTTCGCTTCAGTCCCGCCGGTCCGGGCCATCTGCTCGTGGAGCTTCCGACCGCGGAGCATTTCTATGTGCGGATCGCCCGCGGTTGGCACGACGCCGGCACGCTGCACGACACGTTCGTGAAGCAGATCTATTCCGATCATCCTCCGCTCGCCGGTGGATGCGTGCTCGACATCGGCGCGAACATCGGCGACACGGCAGTGTACTTCGGCGCACGCGGCGCGCGCGTCGTCGCCTACGAGCCCGATCCGGAGATGTGCGCGTTGGCTCGGCGCAACGTCGCGCTCAATGGCGTCGACGCTGAGATCCGAAACGCAGGAGTTGGCGGCGAATCTGCCACGCTGCGTTTGTCCGCCGCGGCCGGAGGGGCCGACTCGATGTCGACGACGTTGTTTCCCGGGAGCACGCCGGCAAATCGCCTCCACGTGCGCACGATCGACGTCGACGTCATCGCGTTCGCGGATGTCCTCGCGCAGTGCGGTCCGCTTCGCCTCATCAAGTTCGATTGCGAAGGCTGCGAATATCCAGCGCTGGCGAGCCTACCGGATGAAAGCCTCGCCGAGGTCGAGCACATCATCATGGAGCACCATGGGCACGATGATGAGCTTGCGAGCGCGCTGCGCCGCCTTGGCTTTTCCGTGCGCGCCGCGGATGGCCCGTACATCTATGCGCAGCGTCGCAGCACGCTTGAGGGACCCGTCCGCGGGAGCCCTGAATAGCGCCGGATGCACCGCATCGGCGTCATCGGCTCGGGTTATGTTGGATTAGTCACCGGCACGTGTTTAGCGGAGCTCGGCAACGACGTCGTGTGCGCCGATAAGGACGCGAAGCGCGTCGAGGGGCTGGTGCGCGGCGAGTTGCCGCTGCACGAACCGGGTCTTGCTGAACTCGTGCACGCGAATCAAGCCGCCGGCCGCCTGAGTTTCACTCCTGATGTCGGTGACGCGGTGCGCGGACGCAACATCATCTTCATCGCGGTTGGCACGCCTGCGCGCGATGACGGCCATCTCGACGTCAGCCACGTGCGCGACGCCGCAATTGACGTTGCGAAGTACGTGGATGGCCCGACGATCGTCGTCAACAAATCGACGGTGCCGGTCCAGACCGCCGATCTTGTGCACTCGCTCATCGCGCAAGCGAAAACGTCCGCTCACGAGACGACTGTAGTCTCAAATCCGGAGTTTTTGCGCGAAGGCTCAGCGGTCGTCGATTTCATGCACCCCGATCGCATCGTGATCGGCGTCTCGCATGAGGGCGCCGAGGCGGCGCTGCGCGAGCTGTACGCCCCGCTCCGTGCGCCGTTGCTGGTCACAGATCCACGCACGGCCGAGATGATCAAATTGGTGTCGAACGCGTTTCTGGCGACGAAGATCTCGTTCATCAACGAGATCGCCAACATCTGTGCGGCGGTCGGCGCGGATGTGCGCGACGTCGCGGCTGGCGCGGGCGCGGACAAGCGCATCGGTGCAGCCTGCATGCAGCCTGGTCTGGGTTTCGGCGGCTCCTGCCTGCCCAAGGATACGCTTGCGCTCCATCGCATCGCGGAGCAAGCAGACGTCGGTGCGCCGCTACTGGAGGCCGCGCTTTCTGTCAATGCGGCGCAGGTGCGGCGAACAGTCGCGCGGCTTATCGCGCTGGTCGGTGGGCTGCGCGGCCGCACGATCGCCGTGCTCGGCCTCGCTTTCAAGGCGGGCACCGATGACACGCGCGAATCACCGGCCATTGCGTTCGTGCGTTCGCTCGTCGCGGATGGCGCAATCGTCGTCGCGCACGACCCGGCCGCAGAAGAACGAGCTGGGCGCGAACTCGGAACCACGGTGCGCTTTGTCGCACATCCCTACGACGCGGCTGAAGGCGCCGACGCGCTGATCATCGCCACCGCATGGAACGAATACACCGAACTCGATCTTGCCGAGTTGCGGCGGCACATGCGCGGCGATGTGCTGCTCGACGCGCGTAATCTCTACGATCCGCTCAAGGCGGCGGCGGCCGGCTTTCGCTACGCCGGCATCGGCCGCTCGTCACCGCTTTCGGCTGCGCTCGCGTCGCCGTGAAGGTGCTCGTCACCGGCGCTGCGGGATTCATCGGATCTCATCTCGTCGATCGTCTCCTCGCCGATAGGCACACAGTGGTAGGGATCGACAACCTGCTGACCGGCGATGCGCAAAACCTCAAGAATGCACGCACTTCACGAGCGTTCGAATTCGTCGAACAAGACATCGCGCTCGAAGGTTACGATCTGGCCGCCGGCGCTCCCAAGTCAGATCTGATAGTGCATTGCGGCTCTCCGGCAAGCCCGGTCGACTACGCGAAGCTTCCGTTCGAAACGATGGCGGCGAACAGCCTCGGCACCAAGCACGCGTGCGAGGCCGCGCGAGCGTGGTCAGCACGCCTATTGTATAGCTCGACGTCCGAGGTGTACGGCGATCCGCTCGAGCACCCGCAGACTGAAAACTATTGGGGCAACGTGAACCCGATCGGCCCGCGCGCGTGTTACGACGAGTCGAAACGTTTCGGCGAGGCGCTGGTGAGCTCGCACGTGCGCGTCAACGGGCTTGACGCGCGCATCGTGCGCATCTTCAACACGTACGGCCCACGGATGCGCCGCGATGACGGCCGCGTCATTCCGAACTTCATCACGCAAGCGCTGGCTGGCAAGCCTTTGACCGTGTACGGTGAGGGCGCGCAAACCCGCTCGTTCTGTTTCGTCTCGGACCTCGTCGACGGCATCGTGCGCACTGCAACACTCGACGCCGCGCGGGGCGCAGTCATCAATCTCGGTAACCCCGATGAGATCACGATCGCCCAGCTCGCGGTGAAGATCGGCGAACTGGTCGGCGTGCCGGTCGCGACACAGCTGCAACCCATGCCGGCGGACGATCCCGGTCGACGTCGCCCCGATATCTCGCGTGCACGTCAGCTGCTCGGCTGGCAGCCGTCAGTATCGCTCGACGAAGGCCTGCGTACGACGATCGGCTACTTCAGGGAGGGCGGGTAGACGCTCGATAGGCTTAAGTCCGCGGCTGTGCTGATCTCTGAGGCGGTCGTGCATCCGCGCGCCGCGTGGTTCGCGTTGCGCGCGCGCAGCGTGACCAATATCGCGCGCATCGCGTTCGGCGAACCGCCGGAGCGCGTTGCCGACATGGCGCGGTTCGCGCGCTTCCGCTCCTCGCCCGCATCAGTTTCTGCGTTGCACGAATGCTTTCCAGACATCCGGTTTGAGGCGAGCGACGATCCCGCGCTCTTCGTGGCGTCCGTGCCTTCAGGCGAACGCCTCTTCATCCGCAAGTCGTGTGCCTGGCAAGACGCGCACGTCGTCAACGATTCGTTTGTCCGCGAGATCTATCGCGTGCACCCCTCGCTGCGTGGCGGGACGGTGCTCGACATCGGCGCGAACATCGGCGACACCGCTGTCTATTTCGGAAGGCGCGGCGCGCGCGTCGTGGCGTTCGAACCCGACCCCGAGCTTTCAGCGATCGCGCGCAGCAATGCCGCCCTGAACGGCGTCGTTGCCGACATCCGCAGCGCCGCCATCGGCGACGCGTGTATGACGCTGCCGCTGACCAGAGCACCGGATGGCGCCGATCCGATGTCTGCAGTGCTCTTTGTCGGCAACACGTCGTCGAACAAGCTGCACTCTGAAACGACGGACGTGCCCGTCGTCCCCTTCGCTGACGTGCTCACCGAGCTGGGCGCGCTGCGTCTGGTGAAGTTCGATTGCCAGGGCTGCGAGTATTATGCGCTCGCATCGGTTACAGACGACGCGCTCGCCGGCGTCGAACATCTGCTGCTCGAGTATCACGCATCGGCGGACCCGCTGATCGCCAAACTGCGCCGCTGCGGGTTCGCAGTGCGGCTCGAAGGCCGCAACTACCTCTACGCGGATCGCTAGGGCAAGTCGGCCCAGCGATACACGGTCGTGTCGACGCTAAGCAGGTCGCTGCCCTCGATGAGCAAGTCGCGCGGCGTGCGTTCCAGACCGTTGCGGTCGCGTTCGGAGCTATTCCAAGACCCGCGCGTGAAGAGGTAGTGGAACTCGCTGCCGGTCCGCAAGCGCAGCTCGATGAAAAAGTGCAACGCATCTTGGCGCTGCATCTTCACCGCTTGCGGGTTCCACCCGCCGGTGTCGGTCGTCATGAACACATCGTCGGTGAACGGCGTATTGGGGGGCACCTGGACGACGATGCGCACGAGTGTCTCGCCGCTGAGGCTATGGTATTTCGCTGGCGGCGGAATCAGCTCGGGATTCGGCTCGGGCGTCGACGCTTGCACGACGTATTGCCGAGGCAGCTGTGCGATCGCCGTGCCGCGAGCGATCGGCGCGCGCGAAAAGCGGACTTCCGTGACCAGACCACTCGTGGCGTCGAGGGTCGCAGCGGCGAAGATGCCGGGAAACGGCGTGCCAGAGTATGGTTTGCCGCTCGCATCATCGAGCAGCTGCACGTCGGGGGCAAGGCGCAACGCGTCGCCGCTGGTGAAGACGATGAAGCCGCGTTCGACATCGATCACCTGGCCGTTGACGAGCAGCGGTAAAGGTGTCGGCGAAGGCGCGGCGAGATCCGGTGGCGGCGTTTGCGACGCTTGGGGTATCGGCGTCGGCAGCGCGAACGATGGAAGCGGCGCGGCTGCGAGCAGCACGAGCAGTGCAAACGCTAACAATGTCGATCGCGGCGTCATCATTGCGACGTGATCAGGATCTGGAAGTGCGGCGACCAGGTCTGGCCGCCCCAGTTGAACAGATACGCACGTTGGGCGTCGAGGAAGAGCACGCGCGTCAGCCGCATGCGGACATCTCCGCTGAGCTGGTAGCGCGGCGGTCCCGCGAAACCCGGAATTTGCTGCGGCGAATAATTCGATTGCGTGGCCGCGAGAGAGAATTGGAACTCCGGCGATGGCGTCCACACGCTGGACAACCCGTACGCGCGATCGGTCGCGCGCAAGAACGGCCCCAGCACGATGGGCAGCCCATTGATCGAGTTCGGAAGCGGCACGACACCAAGGGCTTGATTCGGCGAGACGATCGAAAAGTCGTTGCGCGACGTAGCGCTGGTCACGACGTCTGATCCGATGAGCACGATCGTGCGCGTCAAACGGCGGCTGATCGTCGCCGTCGTCGTCTGTTGCTGCACGATGTTCGGGAAGCTCAGATATGTCTGTGTGATCGTGTACGCCGCGTTGATGCCCGTCTTGAGCGGGCCTGGAATCGTCGGCGTGAACAGCGAGGCGGCGCCGTAATAGGTCGACACTTGCTGCTGTCCGCTTGCGCCGATGCCGTAGCCGTCTTGCGACGAGCCATACCCCGTCACCAACCGGTATGTCAGCCCGGTGTGAGCGATCCGCTGATCATACCCTTGCCACTGCACGCCGCCATCGAACGGATGGTTCGGGATCCACGGATGCGACGGGTTCCCATAGAATCCGAGCGCAGGCTGGGCGAGCAGGCTCGAGTACGATTGCGTCAGGTCCACCAACAGCGCTGACTGCCTGATGCCTTGGTTGTATTGCAGATCTACATAACCGCTCGCCGAGAGCGGCTGCGATAACCCGTACTGATACGTGAAGAGCTGCGTATTGAGACGGACCGCGCTGACGGGCGACATGCGATCGTACCCCATCAGGTTCCACTGCTTGGGCGGCTCGCTTGCCGGACTGAGACTTGCGACGATGTATCCTTGCCCGATGACCGTATGGTGTTCGAGCGCCCAGTACGTCGATACCGGCAATGTCTGATCGTAGCGGAAGTGGATCGCATCGAGCGAGACGGGTGACCCCGCGACGTTGTACGGCACGTCGAAGCTCGCACCCGGAAGCGCGTTGACGCCGAAGTGCTGGTTGGACGAGAAGTTATACGTGTACGGCGGCAGCGGCATCGTCCACAACGCGCCATCGAGCAGGACGAATGTCGCCGGCGTCATGCGCAAGTATGTCGATGCGTTGATCGTGACCGCCTTGCCAACGATGTATGGCTTGGACGCAGACACGTCGGGGATGAAAAACGCGTCGCCCGGCATCTCCCGTCCCTTTTTCGGCTGCGCGAAATCGTAATCAAAAAACGTCCAGCGATCCGCCTCGGGTTCGAGCGGCACGAAATATTGCCGGCGGAAGACGAGAAAATCGGCAAACGCTGCACCGACGAACTCGCCCGCGTGCGTCTGCAGCCTTACGTGACCTGCGACCAGCAGGCGGCGCAGCGCCATATTCATGACGAAGACGTCACCCTGAATGATCGAACCGTCCGGTTCGATGACGCGCACGTCGCCACGTGCCACGATCAGCGCTTGATCGCCGTAGTACGCGACTCGATTCGCGCTGACGCGGATCGGCGCGGGTAGCGACGCGCTCGCCGCGGTCGGCGGACCGGCATGCTGATCGGATGGCGGTCCAACCGCGACAGCTACTGACGGCGCAAGCGCGACGAAGACGAATGCGAAGCTGGAGACGAGCGCGAGCGCGGCGCGCGCACGCATTACGCGATCGGCGTCGCCGTCTCGCGCAGTTCGGCTGAAGGCGATGCCGCCGCCGGCGCCGGCGCCGGCGCGCGAGCGCCCGCGAGATCGCCCGCAGCCGCTCCGACTAGCAACCACCAAAGCAATCCGACCTTCGGGAAAAAGAACAGATCGTCGACGACTTGGTGGAGCAGCATGCAGACCGTCGCGAGCAGCGCTGCACGCGCGAGCCACGACGATGCGAGGCCGATGCTGCATTCGCGCAGCACAACGATGTACAGCGCAAGCAGCGCGACGAAACCGATGAGACCTTGTTCCGCAAGCGTCTGCAGCCAGAGGCTGTTCGCATGCGTCTGCACGGTCGCAAGCCCGACCGTGCCGAGAAGATGTTCGAAATTACCGGCCCCGACGCCGAACAGCGGGTGTGCGGCGAACATCGTCAGCGCCGCGTTCCACAACTCGTTGCGCGTGCCCACGCCGCCCGGATCTTGCAGCGGCACTTCGGAAAGCCGGAAGATGTCGCCGAGCAGCGCGAAGCTGTGGGTCGCGCCCCAATACCACTGGAAGGCGATCGCGAAACCCGCCACCGTACCGGCGGCGAACGGCAGCCACGATGCGCGCGCGGCTTTGCGGTCGACGAACCAGATCAGGACAAAGGCTACGAGCGCGAACGCGACGCCCGAACGCGACAAAGTCATCGGAATCGCCAACGCCACGGCGAACAGCGCGATCCAGCGCATCACGCGCAGCCGGTCGCCGAGCAGCAGCGGCGACATGAAGAGCACCGGCAGCGAGATCTCCAAGAATCCAGCGAGCTGGTTGGGCCCTTCGAGCGGGCCGGCCACGCGAGGAAGACGGTGACCGTTGATCCATACGCCCGAAGGCGCCCCGCCGACCAAACCCTGTGCGATCGCATCGACCGCGACGACGAACACCGACGAGATCAAGCCGGCTTCAAGCCAACGCGAGTCGTCGCGCTGCTCGACGATGAGGCTTGCCGCGCACCAGAACATCACGATGTATTCGACCTGTTTGAGCGCCTCGCGCACCACCGGCCCGCCGTAGGTCGCGCCGATGCCGGAGACGGCGATAGCTCCCAGCACCGCGAGCGCGGCGATCATGATGCGGCGCGCACCCGCGCCAGCCGGTACGAGCGGTGCGCCGCGTACGACCAGCCCGATCGCGACGCCGATGATGACGACTTTCTCGAGCGTGATCGTGGTGCCCATAAAGTCGCGATAGAACGCGAAGGGGATCGCGAACGCGATGAGCGCCGCCGCCCACTGCGGACGGCGAGCGCCGAGCCACAGCGCGCACACGCCGATGAGCGCGAACACAATCGCGGAGATCGCGGTCAGCGGCGTTTGATGGATGCTTTGATCGACGACTGGGGGCAGCAACGGGAACGAAGCCGTTACCACGCGCCTTCCCCGCGAAACACCGCCGGCACCGTGCGTGCTAAGATCCACAGGTCGAGCAACGGCGTCCAACGTCGCGCGTACCAGATATCCATCGCCATCCAACGGCGGAAGGGAACGTTCGCGCGACCGCTCACCTGCCACAGTCCGGTGATGCCGGGCAGCACCGCGAAGCGCTGCAAATAGTGTGGTTCGTAGTCGTGGACTTCACGCGGCAACGCCGGCCGCGGTCCCACCAGGCTCATCTCGCCGCGCAGCACATTGTAGAGCTGCGGCAGTTCATCGAGGCTTGTGCGCCTCAGCAGCGTGCCGAAATCATGGACGCGCGGATCGTCGGCGATTTTAAGCGCGGGACCGTCGAGCTCGTTGAGATGCAAGACGTCCTCGTGCATTAGGTGCGCGCCGTCGACCATCGTGCGGAATTTATAGAAACGGAATTCGCGACCGCCTTTGCCGACTCGCATTTGTGAAAAGAACACAGGACCAGGCGAACTCAGCTTGATGCCGATGGCGATCAACGCGAACAGCGGAGCGAGCACGGCGAGCATGATAAGGGAAAGCACGACGTCGAGACCACGCTTCGCCACGAGCCACAGTGCCGGCACTTCTCGATCGACGCTGAGCCAACGGGAACGGCGCGCGATCTCCGGCGCCGGACGTTCGAGCAGACGCGGGGCAGTGGCAGCCGCGGTCGTCGCGATCATACGATGAGCGCCTGCGGAGCCGGCAGATCGAATGACTGCATGACGCGCATGCCGACTTGGGCGAATGACTCGAGGTCGCCGAGCAATGCACCGGCCTGCCCGGGTCTAAAATCGATCAGGGGAGCGAACTCGCGCGTGTGGTCTGTGCCGGGCGCGGTCGGGTCGCATCCGTGGTCAGCCGTGATTATCAGTCGATCTGCGGTCTTCAGACGATTGAGAATGTCTGGCAAACTCCGGTCCAGCGCCACCAGCGCTCGTGCGTAGCCGTCAGGGTCACGGCGATGGCCGTATTTCGAGTCGAAGTCGTTAAGGTTGGTGAAGCAGAAACCACCTTGTCCCGCATCCAACCACTCGAGGGTTCGGGCCAGCCCTTCTGCGTTGTCGCCCGTTCTGCTCCCCGCAGCAATACCCTGGCAGCAGTATATGTCGCTTATCTTCCCAAGTCCGCAGGTCGGCACACCTGCGGCCGTGAGCGCGTCCAAAACGCTGGGCTGTGGAGGCGGTACTGCGTAGTCGCGACGCCCGGCGGTCCGAACGAAATGGCCTGGCTCGCCCTGAAACGGCCGGGCGATCACGCGGTTGACGCGGTTGGGTTCGACGAGCATTGCGCGCGCTGCTTCGCACCAGTTCCACAACGTCTGGAGCGGCACGACTTCTTCATGCGCTGCGACTTGGAACACCGAATCCGCGGACGTGTACACGATCGGGCGGCCGGTGCGCATGTGCTCCGGCCCCAGCTCTTCGATGATCTGCGTGCCAGACGCAGTTTTATTGCCGAGGACTCGTGCGCCGGCGATCGCCTCGAAGCGTGCGATGACATCTTCCGGAAAACCGTGCGGGTAGGTCGGGAATGCATGCCGGACGATGATGTTCATCATCTCCCAATGGCCGGTGATGGTGTCTTTGCCGGCGCTCACTTCGCGCAACCGAGCGACTGCGGCGGCCGGTGACGCGCTGCGAGCAACTCCCTCGATGTCGGCGAGATTGCCAAGACCAAGCCGCTCGAGCGTCGGCAGCTTCACGCCACCGGCAGCTTGCGCAGTGTTCGCAATCGTGTTGACTGTTGGCCCATCGTCAAACGCGCGGACGTCGGGTGCGGCGCCGATCCCGCCCGAATCGATGACGAGCACGACGACCGCTGGCCCCGGCACTGCGCTAGCGGAAGTCCACGGAGATGCTGCGCTGCGTCTTCGCTCCGTCGGTGCGGATCGCGGTGATGATCACCGTCTGATGCGCAGAGTATAAAGGAAGCACTGGCACGCGCAGCGTGGTGCTGAAGATGCCGGGCGCGCGCTTGGGAACGTTGACGACGATCGTGCCGACCTTCGCGGTCACGGCGGCGGCGTTGCTCGTGCAGATGATTTGTGCGCTGACCGTATCGCCCGCGGCGGGGTTCGACGGATCGAGGACTACCGAGGTGATGCGGACCGGGTCGGTGTCGGACGCGTAGACCACGCCGGGTGGCAGCGCATCAGCGCGAGCGAGCATCGGCGATGCCACAAGCATGGCCGCCGCGAGCGTTCGCGCGATCAGCATGGATACAGTCCTGGCGTTCTCGTTTGTTTTCACGTATAATGGAGCACTGCGGTTCATGAAATAGGCCGGGTCGCGCGCGATCCGGCCACACGGCATTGGAGATATTTGGTGCCCGGCTCGCTCGGTCCCCTCATCACACGAATCCTCGCTGCTTCTTCAGATATACCCGCGCGTATCGCGTCGGCACTGCAGTCGCGTGCGTCAGTTGACGTCACCGAAACGTCCGATGCTGCGCGACCGGCGGTCACCGCCGCGATGTGGCAGAAAGTAGGTGGCTGTGCGATCGTGTGGTGTGCAACGCCCGATGCAGCCGATCGCTTCGCGAACGACGCCGCGTTCTGTCTAGAGGATGCCGGCGACGTCGTGCACGTGCTGCGGCCGCGCGATCGCGCGGTGAATGGATTGATCAATCCGACCGAACGCAGCGCGCGCATTGAAACAATTGCTGCCCTGGCTGCCGGTACGCCTGGCGTGTATTGTTTATCGCACGCCAGCCTACGTCAGCCGTTACCCTCGCCTGAGCGCTGGCTAGCGTCGTCGTTCGACATTCGGGTCGGCGACGAGTACGATTGGGAGCGGTTGCTGGCGCGGCTTATCGAACTCGGCTACGAACGCGCCGACGTCGTCAGCGCGGTCGGCGAGTTCAGCGTGCGAGGCGGATTGATCGACGTGTTCGCCGCGACGGCCGAGCGTCCGGCGCGCATCGAATTCTTCGGCGAGAGCGTCGAGAGCATCCGCGAGTTCTCTCTCGCCGATCAACGCTCGATCGACTCGATCGACTCGCTGCACATCGCACCCTGGGATGAAGCCGCTCTCGCTGTCGACGGCGCGTTCGTCGCCGATTACGCCCCGCGTGCAGCGATCGTCGTCGAAGACGCCGAGCTAACAATCGCGATCGATCACGGTCTAGCGACCGAGCATGATGACGGAACGGTCGCCGGCGCCGACGACTCCGGCTCCGCAACGACAGCATCGTCTGCGCGGGGGACCGCGGGAAATCAACGGACAGTCACCCTTCCCGCCTCGGTGGAGTCGGCTGTCGCCTCCTCCAACGCCCCCGCTACCGACGATGCTGCTCGCGCGGAGCCGGAGCCGTTCACGCTCGACGACATCCGTCAACGCATCGAAACACGACCGACTCTCACGTTCGCGACATCCGGGCCGCGCATCGCGCGCGACGCAGATCTGAGCGTTGCGTTTCCGTCGGTGCCCGCACCGGTCTTCAACCGCAGCATGGAGCGATTCGTCACCGACGTGCGCGCGCGTGTCGCCGCCGGTGAACTGATCGCCATCGCGTCGGTCGGCCATCGGCGCATCCGCGAAGTGCTCGACGAGCATGACGTCGCCGTTTCGCCGGCGCCGCGAACGTGGAAGCGCGGAGACGGCGGCCGCGTCGTCGTCGCCGACGGTGCGATCGACGCCGGATTCGAGTTGACGGCAGCGGGCGTTGTCTTGCTGGGCGATGCCGAGCTGTTCGGCCATCCCGCGCGCCGCCAAAAGCTCAAAGCCGTCAAAGAAGGCGTACCCATCACCGAAGCCGACCTCAAAGTCGGCGAGTACTTCGTCCACGCGCATCACGGCATCGGACAATATCTCGGACTCGAGCACATCGTCGTCAATGAAGTCGGGCGCGACTTCATGGCGCTCAAGTACGCGGGCGCAGACCGGCTGTACGTGCCCGTCGAGATGATGCATCTCGTGCGCCGCTACGTCGCGGGCGACGGCGCGCCGCCGGCGCTCTCGAAGATGGGCGGCAGCGATTGGGCGCGCACTCGCTCGCGCGTGCGCGAAGCGGTCGAGAAGATCGCCGAAGGGCTCGTGCGCTTGTACGCGGAGCGCGAGGCGGCGCAAGGACACGCATTCGCGCCGGACACGCCGTGGCAAGGCGAGCTTGAAGAGTCGTTCCCCTATGACGAGACACCCGATCAGCGCGCGGCGATCGAAGCCGTCAAAGCGGACATGGAACGGGCCAAGCCGATGGATCGCCTCATCTGCGGCGACGTCGGTTACGGCAAGACCGAAGTCGCGATCCGCGCCGCCTTCAAAGCGATCATGGACCGCAAACAGGTCGCCGTGCTCGTGCCAACGACGGTGCTCGCCGCGCAACATTACCGCACGTTCACCGAACGCTTCGCGGCGTTTCCAGTCAACATCGGCCTTCTGTCGCGCTTACGTTCGAAGGCCGAGCAAAAGCAGACGCTCGCGGACCTCGCCCACGGCGGACTCGATCTGGTCATCGGCACACATCGCATCTTGCAGCGCGATGTGGGATTCAAGAACCTTGGGCTTGTGATCGTCGACGAGGAGCAGCGCTTCGGCGTCGCGCACAAGGAACGCCTCAAGGAGATGCGCCGTTCGGTCGATGTGTTGACGCTGTCCGCGACGCCGATCCCGCGCACGCTGCACATGTCGCTGGTCGGCGTGCGCGACCTATCGCTCATACAAACCGCGCCGAGCAACCGCATGGCGGTCAAGACCGTGGTGACGCCGACCAGCGACGCGCTGATCGCTACGTCCATCCAACAGGAGCTCGATCGCAACGGTCAGGTCTACTTCGTGCACAACCGGATCGAGTCGATATACGGCATTCGCGACGCGTTGCAGAAGCTCGTGCCGCGTGCGCGCATCGCCATCGGACACGGCCAGATGCACGAGCGCGAGCTCGAAGACGTCATGATCGGATTCGTCAACGGCGATTTCGACGTGCTCGTGTCGACGACGATCATAGAAAATGGGCTTGATATCCCCAATGTCAACACGATCGTCGTCAACAACGCGGACCACTTCGGGTTGGCGCAGTTGTATCAGTTGCGCGGGCGCGTCGGCCGAAGCGCGCACCAAGCGTATGCGTATTGCTTGTTCCAGCCGCATCGCGCGCTGTCCGAAGCCGCGCAAGGACGGCTCGAAGCGATCCGCGAGTTCTCGCACTTGGGCTCCGGATTGCGCCTGGCGATGCGCGATCTCGAGATCCGCGGCGCCGGCAATCTGCTCGGCCACGCGCAGTCCGGCTTCATCGCCGCGGTCGGCTTTGACGCCTATTGCCAGATCCTCGAGGATGCGATCGCGCAGTTGCGCGGCGAGGAGCGCGCCGCCGACGAAGCGCCGCCGGTGCTCGACGTGCGGGTGAGCGCGTACATCCCGAACGAGTACGTGCGCGGCGCAAGTCAGAAAATCGCGTTCTATCAGCGCATCGCCGCGGCACGCACGCTCGATGCCGTTGCGAACATCGCCGATGAGATGCGCGATCGTTATGGACCGCGTCCGAAGGAAGTCGACGCGCTGCTCGAGCTTGCTCGCCTGCGTTTGCTCGCAGCGGGCAAAGGAGTCGAAAAACTCGCGCTCGAAGGCCGCCGCTTGACGCTCGAGGTCGGGCGCCGTTTTTCACTGTCTGAAAGCTCACTTCCGGCTCTGACGTCACTCACTCGAGGAAACTTTCGTTTCACTCAGGGCGCGATTGTGGCTCAACTGCCGCCGCACGAGACCGCCGGCGACGGTAAGTTGACGACTGTGCGCGAGATCCTAGCGGCATTATGAAAAATGTTATCGAGGGTGCGGCCTTTCGAGGCCGCGCAGGAGGAAGAATGAAGTCCAGGTTCGCGACGTTCGCAACGCTCTCAGCAGCCGCGTGCGCTGTGCTGCTGATGACGGGATGCGGCGACCAGAAGACCATCGCGACGGTCAACGGTCAAAAGATCACCAAAGGCCAGCTCGACGCCAAGCTCGAGCAGCAGAGCGGGAAGAGCGCGCTTGCGTCAATGGTTCAGCAAGATCTCATCTTCCAGTATGCCAAGGAACATAACATCACCGCCAGCGACAAGGAAGTGGACGACAAGCTCAACGAGATCAAGTCGCACTTCCCGCCTGGCCAATTCGATGCGATGCTCGCGCAGCAGGGCATCACGATGGATGATGCGCGCACGCTCGTGCGCCAGAACATCTTGACGACGAAAGCGGTCGACCAGAACATCACCGTCACCGATGCGCAAGTCAACGACTATCTCAAGGCACAACATCTTCAGATCGGTCAGCCCGCGCAAGTGCAGGCCCGGCACATCCTCGTCAAGACGAAGCCGGAAGCCTTGATGATCGAGGCGCAGCTCAAGAAGGGCGGCGATTTCGCCGCGCTCGCCAAACAGTATTCGATCGACCCGGCGAGCAAGGACAAGGGCGGCGAGCTCGGCTGGTTCGGACCGGGCCAGATGGTGCCGGCATTCCAACAGGCTGCGTTCGCGCTCAAGCCCAACCAGATCAGCGCACCGGTGCAGACGCCGTTCGGTTGGCACGTCATCCAAGTCGAAGGGACGAAGCCGCTAACCAAAGACGAAGCGATTGATCAGATCAAGAAGCAGCAAGAATCGCTTCAGATCCAACCGTTCATGAACCAGCTGCGCACGAGCGCGAAGATCGAGATCGACGATCCGCGTTTCTCAGACCTCTTCCCGTCGCCGCCGCCGGCCGCTCCGGCACCGGCACCGGCGAACCCCGCGCCCGCGCCGACGAAATAGTCGCACGCGGTCGGACGAACGCATAGCGCCGGTCCCACTGGACCGGCGCTTTTTCTTGCCGTGCAGCCGCAGACGGTACCCGAGAGGCCGGCGCTCGGCGCGCGCGTAAGTTTTGGTCCCATGCCCACGCTCGCTATCGTCGGTCTTGGGCCGAGCGATAGCTCATTGCTCACACTCGGCGCTCTCGAGCGGCTCCAGCGGTCACCCCGAACCGCTGCGTGCGCAGTACCTGCGTCGGTGACTGACTTCTTGCGGTCGCACGATGTCCGAATCGTGGATGCGGGGATCGACGGCCCAGCGCTGTTGCGCGGAACGCCAGAGGCCATCGAGAGAGTCGTCATCTTCGCGCGCGACGGCGACGCCGCACTCGGCGTTCCCGGCCACCCGCTGCTGGACTTCCCCGGCCTGCCGAACCTCCTACGCGCGCTCGAATCATCTCACGTCGACGTCGAGTTGATCCCCGGCGTACCGCGAGCGTCGTTGCAAGCCGCCACGGCCGCGCCGCTGTTGCCGCTGCCGCCGGTCGCGCTCCATCATTCCTGGGAAGAGCTCGTCGAGATCATGACGCGGCTGCGCGCGTGCTGTCCGTGGGATCGCGAGCAGACGCACCAAACGTTGCTGCCCTATCTCGTCGAAGAGACGCACGAGGTCGTCGAGGCCGTCGACGAGGGCGATGCCAAAAAGTTGTGCGGCGAGCTCGGCGATCTCTTGCTGCAGATCATCTTTCACTCGCAGATCGCGGCGGAGAAAGGCCAGTTCAGCGTCGCTGACGTCATCAACGCACTCGCTGATAAGATGATCCGCCGGCATCCGCACGTGTTCGGCGATGCGAGCATCTCGACGTCGCAAGAGCAGATGAAATCGTGGGAGATCATCAAGACCCAAGAGGCCGGCCACAAGCACCGCGAGTCGCTGCTCGACGGCATCCCGAAGAGCTTGCCGTCGCTGCTCGGCGCTCAGCGCCTACAAGAGAAGGCCGCAACCGTCAACTTCGACTGGCCAAACACGGACGGCGTCATCGAGAAGGTCGATGAGGAGATGCGCGAGCTGCGCACGGCGCTGGAAAGCGGCGAACGAGCGCACATCCGCGAAGAAATGGGCGATGTCTTCTTCACGCTCGTCAATCTCGCGCGGCGGCTCGGCGTTGACGCCGAAGCGGCGCTGCGTTCGGCGAACGTGAAATTCCGCGAGCGATTCGCGGCGATGGAGCGGCTCGCCGGCGGAGGCTCGACCGCGCTCGCCGGCCGCAGCCTTGAAGACCTCGACGTGCTGTGGAAGCGCGCGAAAGATCATGAGACTGGACAAGTATCTTAAGGTCTCGCGTCTCGCCAAGCGCAGGACGGAAGCGAAGGAGGCGCTCGACGCCGGGCGCATCGAGGTTGGTGGACGCGCCGTCAAGCCGTCACACGCGGTCCACGTCGGCGACGAACTTCTCATCCATTACGCGTCGCGCGACGTGCGCGTGCGCGTGCTTTCGCTGCCGGAGCGCCCCGGCGCGCGGGTCAAGCCCGAATCGCTCTACGCGGTGCTCGAGGACCACCGCACCGCATGAGGCGCCACTTGGTGGGCCGGCCGCTGACGATCGGCATGTTCGTCGATTCGTACCTCCCCGAGATCAACGGCGTCGTCACATCGCTCGTCAGCACGATGCGCGAGCTGCGCAGGCGTGGCCATCGCGTCATCGTCATCGCGCCCTCGCACGAAGGCGCGGTCGACGACGATCCGGACGTGTTCCGGCTGCGCTCGTCGCCGTTCCCGTTCTATCCGCAGTTCCGCATGGCGTTTCCGCTTCCGGCGAAACTGCTAGCGACGCTGCCGCGCATGCCCTTCGACGTGATTCACGCGCACTCGATGTTCTTCATCGGCTGCCTCGGCGCGTACTTGGCGCAGTTCCGCAAGATGCCGCTCTTCCTCACCTACCACACGTTGTGGACCGAGTACGCGCACTACGTGCCGGTCGACCCCGGCTTCACGCGCGCGCAAGCGGTGTGGGTGTCGCGCCAATTCTGCAATCGCGCGTCATGCGTGATCGCGCCGACGTACGGCATCCGCGACCTGCTCACATCGTACGGCGTCGACCGGCCGATCCTCGTGCTTCCCAGCGGTGTCGATGTCTCGCTCTTCGCGACCAGCGCGGCGCAAGGACCTCGCATCCGTGCCGGCGGCGGCCCGATCGCGCTCTTCGTCGGCCGCCTCGGCAAAGAAAAAAACGTCGACCTTGTGCTCGATGCGTTTGACGCAGCTGCGCGACGCATTCCCGATCTGAGACTGATCGTCGTCGGTTCGGGTCCGCATGAAGAGGCGCTGCGCCGCCACGCGAACCAGCTGCCCTCGTCGCCGCGCATCCGTTTCACCGGCGCGCTCCCGCAAGCGGAGTTGGGCGCGTATTACGCTGCCGCCGACGCGTTCGTCTTCGCGTCGACGACTGAGACACAGGGCCTTGTGTTGCTCGAGGCGATGACCCACGGCGTGCCAGTCGCCGCGGTCGATTGCGCAGTCACGCGCGAAGTCGTCTCCGGTGAGTCCGGAATTCTCGCGCGCGAGAGCGCAGCCGAACTTGGAGATGCGATCGTCGCGCTCGTTCGCGCTGGCGAGGACGAACGCGCACGCCGCGTCGCCTCGGCGATGAACGTCGCCCGCCCGTGTTCAGTCGAAGCGCTCACCGATACGCTTGAAGCCCACTACGCAGAAGTGTGCGCAAAGGCGTCCGCCGCGCTCTAAGCGGCAGCACTGTGTTCTCGACAGACGCGAAAGACGAGATCGCCGCAGCCGCCTTCGCGCGTACGTGTTGTCCGGGCGCGTTCGTCCGCACCCTGGCTGCGTTCTCAAACGGCCCTGCGCGCCTTGTGCTCAGCGATCGAGGCCCTGTCGTGCGCGCTGCACTGCGCGCGGCAAAGACGGCCGGCGTGCGCGTCGATCAAGCGCGCCCGGCAGGACGGCGATTCGGCCGTCGCGCCACCGAAGTGACGGTCGCCCAACCGCTCGCAACGCAGGCGGCGGTGCCGCAACGGGCCTGCTGCCGGCGCGCGTGGTTACGCGCGGCGTTTTTGGCATGCGGATCGGTTGCAGATCCGCATCGCTCGTACCATTTGGAGTTCGTGCCGCCCGACGACCAGCGTGCACGCGCGCTCCAACGCGGGTTGCGCAGCTTTGGGGTACGCGCAACACGCTCTGCCCGGCGCGGCCGGCCACTCGTCTATGTCAAGGGTGCAAGCGCAGTGGCCGAACTGCTCGGTCACATGGGCGCGGCACGTGCCGTCCTTGCGCTCGACGATCTGCTCGCGCTCCGCTACACGAAGAACGTCACACGCCGGCGGGTGAACAGCGAAGCGGCCAATGCCGCGCGCGCAGCCGCCACGAGCGTTCGCCAACACGCGGCGGCCGCCAGACTCATGCGGCGTTCGCGCACGCGCGCGGTGAGCGCGGCACTGCACGAAGCGGCGCGCTTGCGCCTCGCGCATCCCGAGTACACCATCGCCGAACTGGCTGCGCGCGCGCGACCGCCTGTGACAAAAGCCGCTATGGCATACCGGCTGCGCACAATCGAACGACAGGCCTAGGCGGAGCGGCCTAGCCGGACCAGAAGCTTGAAGGCGGGGCGGCAGGAGCGAGTGAATCCCGCCTGCTCCAAGGGAGGGACTTGCTTGTGAGCCAGCGCGTTGCGATCAATGGCTTCGGGCGCATCGGCCGCCAGAGCCTGCGCGCCATCATGGAGCGCCACTCGGATATCGAGGTCGTCGCCGTCAACGACTTGACCGACACCAACACCGCCGCCCATTTGTTCCGCTATGACTCGACGTACGGGCGCTTCCCCGGCACGGTCACGCACGGCGAGGGCTCGATCACGATTGACGGCCATTCCATCCGTTACCTCGCCGAGCGCGACCCGAGCAAGCTGCCCTGGAAGGATCTCGGCATCGATCTCGTCATCGAATCGACCGGTATTTTTACCGACGGCACCAAGGCCAAAGCGCATCTCGACGCCGGCGCGAAGCGCGTCATCATCTCGGCTCCCGCGACCAACGAAGACATCACCATCGTGCTCGGCGTCAACGAAGAGAAATACGATCCGGCCACGGACAAGATCATCTCGAACGCGTCGTGCACGACGAATTGCCTCGCGCCGCTGGTCAAAATCGTCGTCGATGAACTCGGTCTGGTGAACGGCACGATGACGACCGTTCACTCGTACACGAACGATCAGGTCATCCTCGATTTCCCGCACAAGGATCTACGCCGCGCGCGCGCGGCGGCGATCAACATCATCCCGACGTCGACGGGCGCGGCAAAAGCGCTCCACCTCGTCGTCCCCGAGGCCAAGGGCAAACTCGACGGCATCTCGCTGCGCGTGCCCACACCGACCGTCTCGGTCGTCGATCTTGCGGTGCAGGTCGAAAAGCCGACGTCCAAAGACGCGGTCAATGCGCTGTTCCGCCGTTACGAAGCAGGACGCATGAAAGACATTCTCGGCGTCACCGACGAGCCGCTCGTCTCGACCGACTTCCGCGGCGACTCGCGTTCATCCATCGTCGACAGCCTCTCGACGCTGGTGTTAGGCGGAACGTTTGTCAAAATCTTGAGCTGGTACGACAACGAGTGGGGCTACTCGTGCCGGATCGCTGATCTGACCGCGTACGTGCTCGCCAAGGAACCGGTCGCGGCGCGGTGACCAAAGGTATCGCGGAGGTTGACGTCCGCGGCAAGCGCGTGCTGGTGCGGGAGGATCTCAACGTGCCGCTCGCGGGGGGCGCCGTTGCTGACGACACCCGCATCCAAGCCGCCGTGCCGACGCTGCGCAACCTGAGCGAGCGCGGCGCGCGGGTCATCGTGATGTCGCATTTAGGCCGTCCCGACGGCAAGGTCGTCGATTCACTGCGCATGGCGCCTGTCGCCGTGGCGCTCAGCCGCGCGCTCGGCAAGGAGGTCAAGACCGCGCCCGATTGCGTCGGTCCGGCGGTGCAGGCTGCCGTCGCCGCGCTCGCCGACGGCGACATCCTGTTGCTCGAAAACCTTCGCTTTCACCCTGAGGAAGAGGCGAACGATCCGCAGTTCTCACGCGAGCTGGCGAGTCTCGGCGACCTGTACGTCGACGATGCCTTCGGCACCGCGCATCGCGCCCACGCGTCGACGGTGGGCGTCACCGCGTTTCTTCCTTCTTATATGGGGCCGCTGCTCGAGCGCGAACTCGACGTCCTCGACGAGGTGCTCGAACGCCCGCGCCGGCCGTTCGTCGCAGTGCTGGGCGGCGCCAAGGTCGCCGACAAGATCGGCGTGATCTCGCGCTTGCTGGATATCTGCGATGCGATTCTGATCGGCGGCGGCATGGCGAACACGCTGCTGGCGGCCGAGGGATTCGATGTCGGCAAATCCCTGCGCGATGAAGATCTCGGCCCCGCCAAGCAAGTGCGCGAGGAGATCGATCGCAAGGCGACCCGGGTCGAGACGCTCCTACCGGTCGATGCCGTGGTCGCCACTGAGCTCAAGCCCGATGCGCAAACACGCTTCTCCGACGTTGACGAGATACAGCCCGATGAGATGATCCTGGACATCGGACCGACCAGTGCAGAGAAGTTCACCGGCGTCATCCTCGATGCCAAAACGGTGCTTTGGAACGGTCCGATGGGCGTGTTTGAGATGGATGCGTTCGCGGCCGGCACCGAAGCGATCGGTCAAGCGATCGCCGAGTCCGGCGCGATGTCGGTCGTCGGCGGAGGCGACAGCGCGGCGGCCGCTCACAAGCTCGGTTTTGCCGACAAGATGACCTACATCTCGACCGGCGGCGGCGCGACGCTCGAATACATCGAAGGCAAGGAGTTGCCGGGCGTCGCCGCACTACGCGACGCGGCGCGCGCGTGAGAGAACCCTTCTTCGCGGCGAACTGGAAGATGTACAAGACGCCTGAGCAGGCGCGCGAGTACGTGCGCGCGTTCATTCCGCTCGCGGATCCGTACCGCGAACGCGCCGCGATCGTGCTGTGCGTTCCGTTCATCGATCTCGTACCTGTGCGCGAAGAGCTGCTCCGCCATGAACGCGCGGGCTTCATCGACACCGGTGCGCAAGACGTCTATTGGGAATCCGAAGGCGCGTATACGGGCGAGATCAGCCCGACGATGCTGGCCGGAGAGTCGGTGGACTATTGCATCGTCGGTCACTCCGAACGGCGCCGCATGTTCGGCGATACCGACGAGGCGGTTGCGCGCAAAGTATCGGCGCTGCTCATGGCGGACGTCATCCCCATCGTGTGCGTCGGCGAGACGTTCGAGGAACATGAGACGGGCAAACGTCTTGATGTCGTTGCGAGTCAAGTCCGCGCGTGTCTCGGGCACCTGACCGATGACCAGCGCGCGGGAATCGTCATCGCGTATGAGCCGATCTGGGCGATCGGCACCGGCATGTGCGACACGCCGCAAGGCGCCGACGAGACGATCGGGTTCATCCGGGCGCTGGCCGGCGGGCTGTCAGACGCGACGATCCTTTACGGGGGTTCCATGAAGCCGGACAACGCAATGTCGTTGTGCGAGCAAGCCAACGTCGACGGCGGCTTGGTCGGCTCGGCGAGTTTGGATCCCGCAGGCTTCGCGACGCTCATCGGAAACGCAATGCGGGGTACCGATGGCGCAAGCGCCTGAGGGCGGACAGCGCGTCATCCTGTGCATCCTCGACGGCTTCGGGATCTCCAGCGAAACGCGCGGCAATGCGATCGCCGCCGCGAAGATGCCGAACTACCGCGCGATGCTCGAGCACTATCCACACACGGAACTCGGCGCGGGCGGTGAGGCCGTTGGTCTGCCGGCCGGCCAGCAGGGCAACAGCGAAGTCGGGCATCTCAATCTTGGAGCAGGCCGGGTCGTCTATCAGAGCATCACGCGCATCGATCGCGCGATCGACAACGGCAGTTTCTTCCGTAATCCCGTGCTCGCGTTATGCCTTGACCATGTGAAGCGCACGGGCGGCACGTTCCACTTGTTGGGGCTTGTCTCGCCGGGCGGCGTCCATTCGTCGATGAAACATCTTTGGGCGTTGCTCGACGCGGCGGGCGACGCGAAGGTGCGAACGCGGGTCGCTGCCTTCCTCGACGGACGCGACACGCCGCCCAAGAGTGCCGGCGCTTATTTAGAAGAGCTGCAAAGGAAGTGCGCCCAGCTGCCGGATGCGGCGATCTCGATGATCTGCGGCCGTTACTATGCGATGGATCGCGACAAACGCTGGGATCGCACGCAGGTCGCTTACGACGCGCTCGTCCGCGGCGTCGGCTTTACCGCGAACAACGTCGAGGATGCGCTGGCCGCTGCGTACGCTCGTGGCGAGACGGACGAGTTCGTGAAGCCAACGCTCGTCGGCGAAGCGGAGCCGATCGTGCGCGACGGAGATGCCTGTCTCTTCTTCAACTTTCGGCCGGACCGCGCACGTCAGCTCACTCGCGCGTTCTCCGATCCATCGTTCAGTGAGTTCTCCGTGCATCGTTTCAGCGATTTCATCTTCGCGCTGATGACGCTGTACGACGACGAGTTCCGCAATCCGGTCATGTTCGGGCGTATCTTCGAGGAGCGGACGCTGGGTGAGATCGTCGCCGATGCCGGCCTCAAACAATTGCGCTTGGCAGAGACCGAGAAGTACGCGCATGTGACCTACTTCTTCTCGGGTGGGCGCGAGGAGCCGTTCCCGGGTGAGGAGCGCACGCTGATCCCGTCGGCGCGCGACGTCGGCACGTACGACCACAAGCCGGAGATGCGCGCGCCTGAGATCACGGCGGCTGCGGTTGAGGCGCTGCGCTCGAAGTCGTACGCGCTCATCGTGATGAACTACGCGAATCCTGATATGGTCGGGCACACCGGTAAGTGGGATGCGATCATCACCGCGCTCGACGTCGTGGACGACTGTTTGGGCAAGGTCGAAAAAGCGGCGCTCGATGCGGGCTGTGTCTTATTGGTCACAGCCGATCACGGCAACGCTGAAGAGAAGATCGATCTCAAGACCGGCAAAGAGCTCACGGCGCACACTGCCAATCCAGTTCCATTCGTCATGATCGGCAATGGGCCGGGACCATTGCGCGCCGGTGGCCGCTTATGCGACGTCGCGCCGACCATCTTGGCGCTCATGCATTTGCCGCAACCAGCGGAGATGACGTGCCATAGTTTGCTGCCGTAAATAGGTCATCTGCAGGCGCACAGGGCTGCGCGGCGTAACGCCGAACCGCACGCGCGTGACAGTACGAGTTGCGGTCGTCATCGCAATGGCGCTTATTCTTGCTGGCGCCGCGCCGGCTCCACAGACATCGACGTTTGCGCAGCTCGTCCGCCAATATCTGGCCGAATCAGAATCGCGCGACCCGCTTTTTGCGGACAGCATCGGCATCCATACCTACGATGACCGGCTACCGGACCTCTCGCCCAACGCACGCGAGGCTTCGTACGCATGGGAACGCGCGTGGCGCGCACGCTTTGCGGCACTCGACGCAACTGAGCTGACATCAAACGAGCGCGCCGATCTGCGGGCGCTCACCGAC
>DASRXC010000002.1:0-104099 GCA_035654355.1 Binatus sp. (SeqCode) | reverse complement strand
CAGCGTTTCTTGCACGCGGCGCGCGACGCTGTAATGTTCTTCACCGACGAAGCGCGGCTCGAGCAGACGCGATGTCGACGCGAGCGGATCGACGGCTGGATAGATCCCCTTGTCAGAGATCGAGCGCGAAAGCACGGTCGTCGCGTCCAGATGCGAGAACGTCGTCGCGACGGCAGGATCAGTCAGGTCATCCGCCGGCACGTACACGGCTTGCACCGAGGTGATCGAGCCCTTGCGCGTCGAGGTGATGCGTTCTTCGAGCGCGCCCATCTCCGAGGCGAGCGTCGGTTGGTAGCCGACCGCGGATGGCATGCGTCCGAGCAGCGCCGACACTTCCGAACCGGCCTGCATGAAGCGGAAGATGTTGTCGATGAAGAGCAGCACGTCTTTGCCGGCCTCGTCGCGGAAGTATTCGGCCATCGTCACGCCCGTGAGGCCGACGCGCAGGCGCACGCCCGGCGGTTCGTCCATCTGACCGAAGACGAGCGCGGTCTTGTCGATGACGCCCGAATGCTTCATCTCCATCCAGAGGTCGTTGCCCTCACGCGTACGCTCGCCGATGCCGGTGAACACCGAGAACCCGCCGTGCTCGGCGGCGATGTTGCGGATGAGCTCTTGGATGAGGACGGTCTTGCCGACGCCGGCGCCGCCGAAGAGTCCGACTTTGCCGCCGCGCACGTACGGTGCCAGCAGGTCGATGACTTTGATGCCGGTCTCGAACATGACGGTCGTCGGGTCTTGCTCGTCGACCTTCGGTGCAGGGCGGTGGATCGGGAGCCGCGTTTGTGCATCGACCGGTTTGTCGGAATCGATCGCCTTGCCGAGCACGTTGAGAATGCGCCCGAGCGTCGCTTCGCCCACAGGCACTGTGATCGGCGCGCCGGTGTTGACAACCGGCTGGCCGCGCACCATGCCATCCGTGCCGCCCATCGCGAGCGTGCGCACCTGGTTGTTGCCAAGCTCGCTCTGCACTTCGAGCGTCAAGTCCTGCGTTTTGCCGTCCGCGCCGGTCAGCGTCGTCGTCAGCGCGGTGTAGATATCGGGCAATTCGTCTTGGGCGAATTCGACGTCGACGACGTTGCCCAGCACTTGCACGACTTTTCCAGTCCCTGGCATGAGTTTCTCTATCCCTTCAAGGCTTCTGCGCCCGCAACGATCTCGAGGATCTCTTTGGTGATCGATGCTTGGCGCGTCTTGTTCATCTGCAATGTGATCTCATCGATGAGCTTGCCGGCGTTGTCGGTCGCGTTGGTCATCGCGATCAAGCGCGCGGCGAACTCCGATGCTTGCGTTTCCAGCAATGCTTGGAAGATCGTGAACTCGAGATACTTGGGCAGCAGCGCGGTGAGGACCGCGCCGACATCCGGCTCGAACTCGAATGAGTTCTTGGACGGGTCGCGCGCCGCATTGCCTTGTGCCGCGATCGGTAAGAGCTTCACCGGCGTTGGCCGCTGCACGAGCGTCGAGACGAAGCGGCTCGAAACCAGCGTCACGGCGTCGACCGAGCCCGCGATGAAATCTTCGGAAAGTTTAGCGGCGATCTGGCGCGCGCGGTGTTTGAACGGGTCTCCGCTCAGCGGCCATGCCGCAAGCACCGGATTCGGCTGGCGGCGCAGTTGCACGCGCCCCTTGTTCCCGACCAAATAGACCGACACCGCACTGTCGCCGCCCATTTCGTTTATCGCCGCGCGCACCAGGTTCGAGTTGAACGCTCCGGCCAATCCCTTGTCAGCAGTCATAAGCAGGATCGCGCGCTTGCGTGCGTCGCGCGCCTGCATCAGCGGGTGGTTGAGGCCCGCGCCGGCCGCTGAGACCAGCTGCTGGAGCATCTCGCCGATCGCTGCGGCATACGGCCGCGCCGCGCGCATCTCAAGCTCCGCCCGGCGGATCTTCGCGCCCGCGACCATCTTCATCGCGCGCGTGATCTGCTGAGTGTTCTTGAGCGACCGGACTCGGTCGCGCAGCTGGCGGAGCGTCGGCATGTGCTATGCGGCCGCCTTGAACCGCTTCTTGAACTCGCCGATCGCGCTGTCGAGCTTCCCGCGCGTGTCGTCGGACAGCTCTTTCGTTTCGGCGATCGCCTTGGGAATGTCGGGATGCGCGGTCTGCAAGAACTCATAGAAGTGCTTTTGGAATTCGCGCACTTTGCTGACCGGGATGTCCGCGAGGTAGTCTTTGACGGCCACGTAGATCTCGATGACCTCCTTGTCGAGATCGAGCGGCTCGAATTGCGGCTGTTTGAGCGTCTCGGTCACGCGCTCGCCGCGCGAGAGCTGCGCCTGCGTCGCCTTATCGAGATCGGAGGCGAGTTTGGCGAACGCTGCGAGATCGCGGTACTGCGAGAGCTCCAAGCGCAGCTGCCCGGCGACGGACTTCATCGCCTTGGTCTGCGCGTTGCCGCCGACGCGCGAGACGGAAAGTCCGACGTCGATCGCCGGCCGGATGCCTTGGTAGAAGAGGTTGGTGTCGAGATAGATCTGACCGTCAGTGATCGAGATCAGGTTCGTCGGGATGTATGCTGACACGTCACCTTGCTGCGTCTCGATGACCGGCAGGGCCGTCATCGAACCGCCGCCCAGCTCGTCCGACAGCTTCGCGGCACGCTCGAGCAAGCGCGAGTGCAGATAGAAGATGTCGCCCGGGTACGCCTCGCGCCCCGGCGGCCTGCGCAGAACGAGCGAGATCTCGCGATACGCCTGCGCGTGTTTGGACAGATCGTCGTAGATGATGAGCACGTGCTTGCCGGCGTACATGAGCTCTTGGCCCATCGCGCAGCCGGCGTAAGGCGCGATGTAGCGCAAACTCGCGGGATCCGACGCGTTGGCCGCGACGATGGTCGTATATTCCATCGCACCCGCGTCGTTGAGGATCTTGTAGAGCTGCGCGACGGTCGACGTCTTTTGGCCGATCGCGACGTAGATGCAGATAACGTCTTTGCCTTTTTGGTTGAGGATCGTGTCGATCGCGATCGCGGTCTTGCCGGTCTGCCGATCGCCGATGATCAGCTCGCGCTGGCCCTTGCCGATGGGGATGAGGCCGTCGATTGCCTTGATGCCGGTCTGCAGCGGCTCGTGCACGCCCTGGCGCTGCACCACGTTGGGCGCCTGCGTCTCGATCGGACGCGTGCGCGTCGTGTTCACCGGACCCTTGTCGTCGAGCGGTTGTCCGAGCGGGTTGACGACGCGGCCGATCACCGCTTCGCCGACGGGCACTGACACGATGCGCCGCGTGCGCCGCACGGTGTCGCCCTCTTTGATCTCGCTGTCGTCACCCATGATGACGACGCCGACATTGTCCTCTTCCAAGTTGAAGACGATGCCGAATAGGCCGTTCGGGAACTGCACGAGTTCACTCGCCTCAACAGCCGACAGACCGTAGACGCGTGCGATCGAGTCGCCGACTTCGATAACGGTGCCGACCTCGTCTTCGCGCACCTGCGTCTGCGCGCTCTTGATCTGCTGTTTGAGTATGCCGGCGATTTCGTCTGCGTTGATCATCTTCTAATCCCCTGTGACTTTCGAATTTGTGTGGCCGTTGCTCGAGGCTGCGGGCCATGTGTCCGCGCTTGCGAGCAGATGACGGCGCATCTCTTCGATCTTGCCTGCCGCGCTCGCGTCGATGTAGCGATCGCCCACTTGCACGATGATGCCGCCCAAAAGATCCGGCTGGACCTTCACGTCCGGCACGATCGTCCGCTGATACACGCCTGAGAGCCGGCGCGCCAGCGCGGCAAGCTCTTGCGGCGGAAGCGCCGAGGGCGTGTCGATCGTCGCCCGCTCGCGCCCTATCTGGCGATCGTACAGGTCGTGCATTTGGCGGGCGACCAGGCGCACGATGTTCTCGCGGCGCTTACGCACCAGCAGCACGACGAAATTTCTGACGAGCTCGCTTGCACCGGCCAGGGCGGCGGCGAGCATCTGCTCTTTGCGCGATCGTTCGATGACCGGCGACTCGAAGAACTGGGCGAGCTCTGAATCGCGATCCAGTGCCGCCACGAAGGCATCAAGCTGCGCGACAGTTTCTTCGACAGCGTCGGCTTCGCTCGCCAGCGCGAACAGGGCGGCCGAGTAGCGTTGCGCGATGCTATCCTTAAGCACCGGGAGTCTCCAGCTTCTCGAGGAGGCCTTCGATGAGCTGCTGCTGCCGCTCGGGCGTCAACTCCGAGGTGACGATCTCGCGTGCGCGCGACGTCGCGCGCTCGACGGTATCTTCCAGCAGTTCAATGCGAACGCGATAGCGCTCGCGCTCGAGCTCACCGTTCGCGTGGGCGACGATGCGCGCCGCGTGCTCGGAGGCCTCGCTGTTCGCGCCGGCGATGAGATGTTGGCCCTGCGCATGGCCGACCTCGATCATGCGGGCGGCGTCGACTTTGGCCTGTTCGACTGTTTGCTTCGCTTCATCGACCGCGCGCGCTGCCGCTTCGCGCTGCGCGAGCGCGTCGGCGACGGCCTTGTTCTGCGCGTCCTGCTGCGCGACGAGCACCGCCTTGCCGACACGCTGGTAGACGAAGGCGATGACGACGATCAACAGCGCGAAGTCGATGACTTTCGCGATGAAGATCGGATCGGCGATCGCAGCGACTTGCACGACCTAACCCACGGCCTCGCGGTCGAGCGCGCGCGACGCCATCGTGCGCGCGAGCTCTTCGACGAACGGCGCTTGCTTTGCGATCGCCTGCGTGCGCTCGCCGGCGACAGTCGCATCCGCGAGCGCAGCGATCGCGGCAGCTTCCTCAGAGGCTTTGCGTTCGATCGCTCGCGCCTGATCCGCGGCTTGCGAACCCGCCGCGCGCAACGACTCGTCGGTCGCGCGCCGCGCTTCGTCAAGGATGCCATCGGCCTGGCCGCGCAGCGCCTTCGCCTGCGCGTTGAGCTCATCGGCTTCGCGATGCTGCGTCGAGATGTAGCGCTGGCGCGCCTCGATCGCGCGCCGCGTCGGCCCGATGAACACGTAGTTGAGCACGATCCAGAACAAGACGAAGTTCAGGATCTGGACCAACAGCGTGCCGTCGAACGAAAGCAGCATGCTTTGAGTTAGCCTAACGCTAGTGCGGCAACAGCGACTTCAGCTGCGAGAAGATGCCGAAACCGCCACCGCCGATGACGAGGAAGAACGCGAGCGCGATCGCGATGATCGGGAACGCCTCCAGAATGCCGAAGCCGAGGAAGTAGAAGAAGAAGATGTTTCCGCGCGCTTCGGGCTGGCGGGCGATCGATTCAACCGCCTTGCTGCCGATGATGCCGTCGCCGATCGCCGAGCCGAACGCGGCGAAGCCGACCATCAACGCGAACGCCATGATGACGGTGGCGACGAGGATCGTATTTTCCATCTATTGACTCCTTAGTGCTCGTCAGAGGTCGGTGCGATAAGGTACGCGATGGTAAGTAGCGTGAACACCAGCGCTTGTAGGAAACCGATGAAGATGTTGAACGCGAAGACGAAGATCGGCGCGACATTGGCCGCGAGCGATAGCGCGCCGAGGTGCGCCGCGATGACCGCAGCCACGACCAGCAGCAGCACCTCTCCCGCGAAGATGTTGCCGAACAACCGCATGGCAAGCGTGACCGGCCGTGCCAACTCATCGATGATCATGATCGGAAGCATCGGAATGCCCAACGCGTACGGCTTGATCACCAGGTGACCGAAATATCCTAAACCTTTGCGGTAGACACCGACGCCCTGCACGAGACCGATCGCGAAGAGCGCGAGCGCGGCAGTGGTGTTAAGATCGGCGGTCGGCGACTTGCCGACGAACGGCACGACGCCGATCTCGTTGAGGACGAAGATGAACAGGAACAGCGAGATGATGAACGGCACGAACGGCACGCCGTTCTTGCCGAGAATCGTCTCGACCTGAGTGCTCAGCCACGAGACGACGAGCTCGAGCAGCGTGTAGCGCTTTGACAGCCGCGTCACCGGATAGACGCGCGCCAGGAGGCCAAGCGAAACCAGCACGATCGCCATGGCGAGCCAGGTGATCAACACCGTGTCCGAGTGGACGGTGTTGAACGGACCAGGCAAGTAGGGGATGCGCCACAGCGGATGCTCCCCGATCGTCTCCTGCATCGCTTCCTTTTAGCCCGCCGAGGTTCGCGCGCCGCCGCCATCTGCCGTTTGGGCGGACTGCGCATCGATTCTATTCTTGTACTCGAGGATCGCCACTGCCAATGGTGCGACAAATCCAGCAAGGTAGGTGAAGTAGCCGAGCCACGGCCCTCGGCCGACGATGAGAAATGGCGCTGCGCCAGCGAGCAGCACGCGCAGAACCGACTCGCCGATGAGAAACGGCATGTACCGTTTTCCGGCTTTCACGAGCCGGTCGAAACCTGTAGCGATGTGGAAAAGGTAGGCGAGCCCGATGAGCGTGCCGGCGATCAACGCGACTGCGGAGAGGTACTGGTGGACGACGGCGAGCGCGGCGGCCGCAATAGCCGCGACCGCCAGGCTGCGTAACGCCACCGCAGCCTGATACGGGCGGAAGCCTTCCATGGGACTGCTGGTTTTCGTGCGGGCCAGAAACCCGCCCTCCCCTGCGAAGGGTCGCGCTGAGCTAGAGCTGCGAGAGCTGGCGGAACATCGAGATAAAACCGGACACGAACCCGAGCAGAATACCCACCGGCACCGCCCATCCCCAGTTCAAGAAACGATACGCGACGTAGCCCAGCAGGCCGCCAACGACTACGTTCGCGATCAGCGAAAAGCCGATCGCGCCCAAGCGCGCGAGCGAGAGCGGCGTCTGTTGTTTCATCGCGCCGCGGCGGGCAGTGTCGGTGGACGCGACGGATCGAATTCGTCCGGCATCGCGCCGTCACGCGCGAACGCCCAGAGCGCGTCAGCGATGCGACGTGCAGCCTGTCCGTCGCCGTACGGATTTGCAGCGCGCGCCATCGCCTGATACTGCGCCGAGTCGTCGAGCAGCTCGTCGATCGCGCGCGCGACGGTTTGCTCATCGGTTCCGATGAGCCGCAAGGTGCCGGCAGCAACGCCTTCGGGACGTTCGGTGACGCGACGCAGCACGAGCACGGGTTTGCCGAGACACGGCGCCTCTTCTTGAAGACCGCCTGAGTCTGTCGCGACCAGCGTGCAGCGGCCGATCGCGCCCACAAGTTTTCGATATGTGAGCGGCGCGACCAGCGCGACGCGTTCGTGCGCTCCAAGAATGCGCCGCACCGGTTCCACGACGGCGGGATTCGGGTGCACCGGCCACAGGATGCTGACGTCATCGTGGCGGTCGATCACCGCGCGCAGGGCGCGACACGCGGATTCCAGCGGCGCGCCCAGATTTTCGCGCCGGTGTGCTTCGACGAAGAGCAGCCGCGGCGTTGAGACTGTCGGCGCATCGTCGCGCGTCGCGCGTTCGTGAACCCACAAGAACGCATCGATCACCGTGTTGCCGGTGACCACGATCGAGCGCGCATCCTTGCCCTCGCGCAGCAGGTGATCACGCGAGGTGGGGGTCGGAGCGAAATGGTAGGTCGCGATCGTGCCGGTGAGTCGGCGGTTCATCTCCTCGGGGAACGGCTCGTAGATCGTGTCGGTGCGCAGGCCCGCCTCGACATGGCCGACGGGAACCTTCTTATAATAGGAAGCGAGCGCGGCGGCTGTCGACGTTGACGTGTCGCCATGCACGAGCACGACGTCGGGCTTGACATCCTCGAACACGGGGCCGAGGCGCTCGAGCACGCGCGTGGTCACGTCGGTGAGCGTCTGTCCTTCGGTCATCACGCCGAGGTCGTACTGCGGCGTGATGCCGAACAGCGCGAGCACCTCGTCCATCATCTCGCGGTGCTGCCCGGTCGCGACTGCGACGCACTCGAAGCGCGAGTCGCGCATCAATTGGTGGATGACGGGCGCCATTTTCACCGCGTCCGGGCGCGTGCCGAACACGACGGCGACCCGCAGCGGGCACATCACAGAACGTGTGGTCCGTGCGGCAGCGAGAGCACGATCGCGACGACGCCGAGGATGCCGCACACCGCGTAGATGAGCAGCACGGCCTGCCGCTGAGAAAGCCCGAGGTCGAGCAGCTGATGGTGCACGTGCTCGCGATCCGCTGCGGAGATCGGAGCGCCTTTGTGCAAGCGGCGGGCGATCACTTTGGCGGTGTCGAGGATCGGCAGCGCAAGGATGAGCAGCGGCACGACAAGCGAGATCGCGACCGCTTGCTTTTCTGTCCCCATCACGCCCACGGTCGCGAGCACGAAGCCGAGGAACAGCGAACCGCCGTCACCCATGAAGATGCGCGCCGGACTGTAGTTATATGGAAGAAAGCCGCCGGCGGCGCCGGCGATCGCACAGGTCGTGATCGCGACCAAGTACTGCCCCTTCATGAGCGAGATGATCGTCAGCGCGATGCACGCGATGAGCGTGTAGCCCGCGACCAACCCGTCGAGACCGTCCAGGAAATTGATCGCGTTGACCATGCCCAGGAACCAGAACAGCGAGAACGGGATGCCGAACCAGCCCAGCTCGACCATTCCGAAGTGCGGCAGGTTCAGGTGATAGATCGTGAAGCCGTAGAACAGCACCGCGATCAGCGACACCGCGAGCTGGGCGATGAACTTATCGCGCGCACGCAGCCCCATGACGTCATCCCATAAACCGACGCCCATCATCAGCGTACCGCCGAAGAGCAGGCCGATAAGCTTGGCGAGGTCGGGCGTGTCGAGGAACTGGACGATCACGCTGTTGTTCGAGAGCGCGACGTTGAGCGTGACGAACAGCGCCAGCGCGAAGCCGAGATAGATCGCAATGCCCCCGATGCGCGGCGTCGGCGCGCTATGAATGCGCCGTTCGCCGTCGGGCTCGTCGAAATGGCCGAGCCTCACCGCGGCTCGTATGACCAGCGGCGTGAGCAGCGCGCACGCCACGAAGGCGAGCACGAATGTCGCCGTGCACAGCGCGTAGATGTTGATATCGAAACGCACCGCGCCAGGCGGCAGCGTGACCAGCGCTGTCACCGCGACTGCTCGCTTTGGCGGCGTCCGGAGGCTGGGCGAGGGGCCGGTGCCCGGTCGAGCTGCGTTCCGGCCTCCGCCAGCAGCGCAGCGGCGAGCTCGTCGGGATAGGCGGACTCGTAGACCACGCGCACGATGCCGGCGTTGATGAGCAGCTTCGCGCAAGTCAGGCACGGGTGATCGGTGCAATAGATCGTACTGCCGGCGATCGGCGTACCGTACCGCGCGGCCTGCACTAACGCGTTTTGTTCGGCATGCGTGGAGCGCGCGCAGTGCCCATCGCGCATGTCGCCACCATCCGTGTGGTCGCAGTGACGCATGCCGATGGGCGCACCGTTATATCCGGTCGCGAGAATGCGCTTGTCCTTGACGATCACCGCGCCGACCGAGCGGCGCGAGCAGGTCGCTCGGGTCGCGACCGCACGCGTGATCGCCATGAAGTACTCGTCCCACGAGGGGCGATCGTGCGTCTGCGGCTCCGGGATCTGTGGCAGCGTCTCGTTCACGGCGTCAGGGCACGTCGAACTGAGCCGTCAATTCGTACACGCGCGTGCGTAGCTTGTCGATCTGCGTGCGCGAGCCGATGTCGTCCATCGCCGCGCCGATGATATCAGCGATCTCGCGCATCTGCTCTTCCTTCATGCCGCGGGTCGTGATGGCAGGCGTGCCGATGCGCACGCCGCTGGCGACGGTCGGCGGATTTTTGTCGAACGGTATCGTGTTCTTATTGACGGTGATCCCGATCTCGTCGAGGTATGCCTCGACGTCTTTGCCGGTCTGGCCGCGCACGGAGACGTCGACGAGCATGAGATGGTTATCCGTACCGCCGGTGACGATGCGCAGACCATGCGACTGCAATGCGCCGGCAAGCGCCTTCGCGTTGGCGATGACTTGGCCGGCGTAGTCGGCGAACGCCGGCGTCTGAGCTTCGCGGAACGCGACCGCCTTCGCGGCGATGATGTGCATGAGCGGGCCGCCCTGGATGTTGGGAAACACTTTCTTGGCGATCGTCTTGCCGCGCTCCGCATCGCACATCACGACGCCGCCGCGCGGGCCGCGCAGCGTCTTGTGCGTCGTGGTTGTGACGTATTCCGCGATGCCGACTGGCGATGGATGCAGTCCGGCCGCGACCAGGCCCGCTACATGCGCGATGTCGGCCATCATGACGGCGCCGACTTCGTGCGCGATCTGCGCGAACGCTCGCCAATCGGGAATGCGCGAATAGGCGCTCCAGCCGGTGACCAGCAGCTTCGGCTTATGCTCTAATGCGAGCGCGCGGATCTCGTCGTAATCGAAGCGCTCGGTCTCGCGGTTGACGGTGTAGCCGACGGCGTTGTAAAGCGTGCCGCTGAAGTTGACCTTGCTGCCGTGCGTGAGATGCCCGCCGTGATCCAGCGCTGCGCCCATCACGGTGTCGCCGGGTTTGACCGCGGCGAAGTACACCGCCATGTTCGCTTGCGCGCCGGAGTGCGGCTGCACGTTGGCATACTCGACGCCGAACAGCTGCTTGAGGCGCTCGATCGCGAGCGTTTCTGCGACGTCGACGAACTGGCAACCACCGTAATAGCGCTTCCCGGGATAGCCTTCAGCGTACTTGTTGGTCATCACGCTCGCTGCGGCTTCGCGCACGGCGGGACTCACGTAGTTCTCCGACGCGATGAGCTCCAGATTTTTTCGCTGGCGCTCTTCTTCTTTGAGAATCGCCTCGTAGATCTGCGGGTCTTCGGCGGAGAGAACTGATTGTTCGAGAAGGCGCGCGTTCACCGTTTAGACGTGCTCCTTGCCTTGCGGGTCGTATTCATCGAGCTCGGCGACGCGGCGGGCGTGACGTCCGCCTTCGCCCTCGGTGTGCAGCCACACGTCTAGACACTCGACGATCATCTCCCAGCCGACCAAGCGTTCGGCGAAGCAGATGATGTTCGCGTGGTTGTGCTGGCGCGACAGCTGGGCCGAGTAGGGTTCGGCGACCGGTGCCGCGCGAACGCCTCGCACCTTGTTCGCCGCGATGGCGATTCCGATGCTCGACCCGCAAACCAGCACGCCACGATCGAATTCGCCGCTTGCGACGGCCTCGCCGACTTTGAAGCCGATCAGCGGATAGTCTACCGGGTCAGTCGAGTATGTGCCGAAATCCGACACTTCATGGCCCCATTCGCGCAGCAGGTCTGCCAAGCGCTGCTTATAGGGGAAGCCGGCATGATCGGCTCCCACTGCGATGCGGAAGACATGACCGTTTATTGCGTTCATACGTGCCTAGTCGTTCTTCGGGCTCGCGCGCTCGCCCGCCTTGAGCACGAGCGTGCTGAGCACTCGTGGCATGCCAGCGATGAGGAGGTCGCGCACGCGACGATAATCCTCGAGAGTGCCGCCATATGGATCGGGCACGTCGCCGAGCGAGCTCAGCTCGTCAAAGCTGGCAATGTTCGTCGCGGCGGGATAGCGACGACGAAGCCATCCGTGATGCGCACGCGTCAACGCGACGACGAGCGCGGCGTCGCGCAGGTGCCCGGGCGAGATCTGACACGCGATGTGTGCATCCAATGCGACGCCGACTTCGCCGACCGCTTGTCGCGCCGGGATCTCGGCGGGTAAGCCGACGAGCGCCGATGTACCGGCGCTCGCGACCCGGATCGCGAGGCCTCCGTGACGTGCCAGATCGGCAGCCAGTGCAGCTGCCATTGGGCTGCGGCAGATGTTGCCCGAGCAGACGAACACGACGAGGGGAGGCTTGTCGGGCGCACGCGTCGCTGAGTTCATACCGCCGGTTCTTTCGCCCACAAAGGTCGGGACCCCGTTGCGAAGAACGGCGGCCCGATGAGACTTGCGCTAAGCTCCCGCAGCTTCGCGCTGGCGCTCGAGCGCGGATCGCTCACGCAGCTGGAGTGGATCGACGTGTGCTGCGCTGAGCCCGCTGTGGACGGCGCGGATCTTGCATACGAACATTTTCCCCGCCACGATGACGAGTATCTCGCCCAGATCAAAAAGCTGTGCGTCGATCGGCGCGTGAGCATCGCGGGCATGAATACCGCAGCGCCGTTTGGCGGCGGCGACGTCGATGCCCAAACGGGCGCGATGCGACGAATGCTCGACGAATCGTCGCTGCTCGGCGCGCCCCTTATGCGTTTTCGGTGCGCGCCTGCCGAAGGACCGGCCGGCGTCGCCTGGGGCGAGTTCGTGCGCGGTTTGAAGATGATCAGCGACCACGCGAAACGCGTGAACGTGACGCTCGCGCTGGCGCCGCGCGAGGGATCGCTTGTCTACGACGAGGCGAGCGTGAAACGCGCGCTCAAGGAGTGCGATTCCGCGTGGCTGCGTCTGGCGGTGCCGGCAGAAGTCAGGTGGGAGACGTGCGCGCGCGATTCGGTCATCATGACCGCGGGGCCGCGCGGCGATGATCTTGCGGCTGCGCTGCGCTTCCGCGGCTTCGTCAGCCTAGAAGATGAGAGCGGCTCACTCGACGCGGCACGGCTGCAACGCTGGGCCGAGACGTTTTACGCACCGGCCGAATGACAGACGGCCCGCCATTTACGGCGGGCCGTTCTTTCGCTCTGCCCCAAAGTGCCGTTGCGTACAAGGGACTTGAACCTGCACTTGCAGGTGGGTGCTCACCCGGCCGGACGCAGGCTTCCCTCTCAGCGGAGGGCTTGCTCAAGGCGGCCGGAGATCGGCTCCCGTTGTGATTGCGTTGGCTCAATCACAAAGCACGCTGACGCACACCGCAGGGAGATCTCGCGCAATCGCTCACGCGTGGCCATACGGTAGCACCTCAGCACGCGCATTACAAGTCTTGACTTTCGCAGCGCACCTGTTCCGCCATCCGAGGTGCGGCTGCGCGGGCTTGCGAAGAACGCGCAGAGGAGCGCACCTGCACCCATGCTGGACCGCTATTTCAGCGAGTACGCCGCCTACCACACCGATCGCCGCAATCTGATCTGCCACGAGATCGGCATTCCGCTTATCGTCTGGGCGATTTTCTCACTGCTCGAACTCGTGAAGATCGGCCCCATCGACCTAGGCTTGATCGTCGGCGCGCTCATCATCATCTTCTATTTCACCCTCAACATACGTCTCGCGTTCGTGGCGCTGCTCGCGTTCGCGGTGCTCTATATCGCCGGCCGCTACACGCCGTGGCCGCTCGCCGTCGGCGCGTTCATCGTCGGTTGGATCTTCCAATTCGTCGGACACGGGTACGAAGGCAAGAAACCCGCGTTTTTCACCAACCTCGTCCATCTGCTCGTCGGTCCGCTATGGATCTGCTCGCTGGCGCTGCCGCGCGCCGCGAAGGCATGAGCGTGCACGCTGTCACGGGCGCGAACCCGACCGCGGTCTTCTGAACAAGACCCGCTTCGAGAGCTTCTCCGACGGCGTCTTCGCTTTTGCGGCGACGCTGCTCGTGCTCGGCTTCGTGCTGCCGGTGTTCAGCGTTCCACCGAGCGAATCAATCATGCGGTCGGTGCTCTTGCACATGTGGCCCAATCTCATCGCCTATTTCCTAAGCTTCTCGGTGATCGGCATCATGTGGCACAACCATCATGCGCTCTACCACATGGTTGAACGCATTGACCGGCGCACAGTGTTCTATAACTTGATGTTGCTTGCCGTGACGGCGTTCATTCCGTTCGCCACGTCGCTGCTCGGCGCGTACCCGACGATGCGTCCGACCACGTTCCTTTACGGACTTACGCTCACGGCGGCTTCGACGGCATACAACGTGATGCTCAATCACCTGGTGAGCAGTCGCGCGTTCGCGCCCGAGGTCGGCGAGGCGACGATACGCGGCACGATCTTCGCCTACCGGGTCGGCTGGGTGACGTATGCCGTCGCGATGCTGGTGTCACTCCTCGCCCCGCTGGTCAGCTTTGCGCTCTATGTGGCGATCACGATCTTCTACCTTATCCCGCGCGGTCTCGACACCGATGCCGGCGCGAGGGCGCGATGACTGTGTCATCCGTAGAACTGCGCCTGCAGCCGCTCGATCTGCGGCTGCGGCATCGCTTCACGATCGCGCGCGGCTCGGAGGACGTGTCGCGCACGCTGATACTGCATCTGTTGGCGAGCGGCATCGACGCCCTCGGTGAAGTCACGCCCTCGCAGCGCTATGATGAGACGGTCGAGCTTATCGAGTCGCAGCTTGCCGCATTCTCATTGGCACCCGGCGAGCTGCTCGACGTGCCGCGCGCGCTGGCGCTCTTGCCGTCGTCGCAGCACGGCGCGCTGTGCGCGCTCGATCTCGCGCTGCACGATTACGCCGGCAAGCTCCTCGGCGTGCCTGCCTACGAAATGTTTCATCTCGACCCGGGCCAGGCGAAGCAGACGTCATTCACGATCGGCATCGCCGGCATCGACGAGACGATCGCGAAGGTGCGCGAGGCCGAGCACATGCCGATCCTCAAGGTCAAACTCGGTGCCGGGCGTGAGAGCGAGACGCTCGAGGCCATCCGCTCCATCTATCGCGGCACGATCCGGGTCGACGCGAACGAAGGCTGGAGTGCGGAAGACGCAGTGCGCCAACTGACGTCGCTGGAGCGTTTTGACCTCGAGTTCTGCGAGCAGCCCGTGCCGGCAGGCCATCCCGAGCAGCTGCGCTACGTACGCGAGCGCAGTCCGATCCCGATTTTCACGGATGAGGACTCCGTGACCGCCGATGATCTGCCGCGGCTCGCCGGCTGCGTCGATGGGATCAACGTGAAGCTGGTCAAATGCGGCGGTATGCGCGAAGCGGTGCGCATGATCCGCGATGCTCGCTCGCTTGGCCTCAAGGTGATGATCGGCTGCATGATCGAGTCGTCGGTGCTCTCGACAGCAGCTGCGCACCTGACGCCGCTTGCCGACTACGCTGACATCGACGGCCCATTGCTGATCGCTGACGATCCGTTCGAGGGCGTTACCTACGACGGCGCGCAATTGCGCCTCCCGAACGCTCCCGGACTAGGGGTGCGGGCGCGCACCACGGCGTAATCGGCGAACATGGCTCGCCGCTATGCGATCCTCACTGAAGGCCATCTGCTCGACCGGCGCGCGAAGACCGCGCATGGCGTGATCCAGTACGGGCGCGATGAGATCGCTGCCGTCATCGATTCGGCGTTCGCCGGCCAAGACGTCCGCGATGTGCTGCCGCGCCTCGGACGATCGGGCCCGATCGTGGCGTCGCTTCGAGACGCGCTCGCGTACGAGCCTACCTCGTTGCTGCTCGGCGTCGCCAACCAGGGCGGCTTCATTCCGGAGGGTTTTCGGCCGCAGATCCTCGACGCGATTGATGCCGGCCTTGAAATCGTCAGCGGCCTGCACCAGCTGCTGCGAGATGATTCCGAGTTCGTGGCGCGCGCGCAAGCGTCAGGCTCGACGCTCTGGGATGTGCGCGTGCCGCCCGCCGGCATTCCGTTGTTCTCGGGCGACGCATATCGTGCGCCTCACGTGATCGCGCTCGCAGTCGGCAGCGACTGCGCGGTCGGTAAGAAATCGGTGATGATCGAGCTCGATCGTGCGGCTCGTGCCGGCGGCGACGCCACGGAGTTCGTCGCGACGGGCCAAACCGGCACGCTCATCGCCGGGAAAGGCATCGTCGTCGATCGCGTGATTTCGGACTTCATCACCGGCGCCGCAGAACGGCTCGTGCTCGGAGTCGCGCCGGACGTCGATGTCGCTCTTGTCGAGGGCCAAGGCAGCCTCTGGCATCCTGCGTACGCGCCCGTTACCCTTGGCTTGCTCTTCGGCTGCGCGCCCGATCTGCTGATCATGTGCATTGATACGACGCGCGAAGAAGTGGAAGAATACGGCGTGAAGCTACCGCCGCTGCTCGACATGATCCGCGCACACGAAGCGCTGGTCCAGCCGATCAAGCCTGCGCGCGTCGCAGCCGTTGCAGTGAACACCGCAACCCTTTCCGACGCTGAAGCTCGCGATGCGATCGCGCGCGCTCAGACCTCGTCGGGATTGCCTGCTGACGACGTCGTGCGTTTCGGCGGCGATCGCTTGTGGCGAGCGGTCCGAGAAGCGGCCGAGCGCACCGACAAGTGGCGCGCTCGCGTTCCTGCGGCGCGTTGAACGGCTTTCGTCACGGCCTTAGGATCCGTTCGTGCATCGCGTCTACGGCAGCGCTGACGCTGCTTGCAACCTTACTGATCGCGTGCAGCCGAGCCAGCGGCCCGACCTCGTCGACACAACCTGTGCGAGGCGGCAATCCGTGGACGATCCATGGCGTGTTGCGTTTCTCGGAACAAGAGGAGCCGAACACGCTCCTTAAGATGTTCTCGAATCAGGAGTTTGCCGACGACGTCACTGCCTTGCTGTTCGAGCCGTTCTTCCGTTTCGACGACCGCGGCCGGCCCGTTCCGGCGCTTGCGACTGTCTTTCCGACTACCGCCAATGGGCTGGTCAGCGCGGATGGCCTGCGCATCACGTTTAAACTGCGGCCCGACGCGCGCTGGTCCGACGGAGCGCCCGTGACTTCAGATGACGTGCTGTTCACCTGGCACGCGATCATGAACCCAAACAATCCCGTGACGCACACCGCCGGCTACGACAAAATCAAGACGATCGTCGCCAAGGGTCTGCACCAAGTCACGTTCGTCATGCGCGAGCCGTTCGCGCCGGCGGTATACCTGTTCTCAGAGGGCGACTTTCCGCCGCTCCCCGCTCATTTGCTCGCGGGCCACGCATCGCTCAACAATATTCCCTACGACACTGCGCCGATCGGCGACGGTCCGTTCGTTCTCTCGCGCTGGGATCGCGGCTCCGAATTGGTGTTCGCCGCCAACCCGCGCTATTGGCGCGGCCGGCCGCGGCTTGACCAAGTGCGCATCCGCATCATCCCGAGCTCGACGACTGCGTTACAGCTGCTGCGTTCGCACGAGATCGACGTCATCGACGGCGTGCCCAAAGCGCAGGTGCGCGAGCTCAGCGGCATCGCCGGCATCCGCATCTACGCGCATCTCATCGCCGCCTATCGCCATCTCGATTTCAATCTCAAGAATCCGATCCTCGCAGACGTTGCAGTACGCCGCGCGATCGCACGCGGCATCGATTACCAGCGCATCATCGACACGGTGTACGCGGGGTATGGCGAACGCGCCGCGAGCGACATTCCACCGTTCTCGTGGGCTGCAAACGGCCTTGCGCCGATCCCATACGATCAAGCTGAAGCGCGGCGCATTCTTGACCAAGCCGGTTGGGTTACCGGCGCCGACGGCATCCGGGCCAAAGACGGGGTCCGCCTTGCATTGACGCTCTCGAGCGCGGCAGGTAACCGCGCCGCAGAATCGGCGGAGGCGTTGATCCAACAACAGCTACACGCGATCGGCGTCGAGCTTTCGATCAAGAACTACGCCGGCGCGGTGCTCTTCAATGAGCACGGGCCACTATTCGGCGGCACCTACGACATGGCGTGGATCGAAAACACGGAGGGCGTCGATCCCGACGACCTCGCGGCCTGGGGCTGCGACTACTTCCCGCGCCAGGGAATAAACACGGATTTCTTCTGCGACCAGCGCGTCGACGCGTACCTACGCGATGCCCAACGCCGCTCGGACCAGGCCGCCCGGCGCCGGGATTACGAGCAGGCGTGGGCCATCATGCTCGACGAGGTCCCCGCGATCATCGTCTATTGGGATAAGAGCGTGGTGGTGGCGAACTCGGATCTACGTAACTACTCATTGTCACCGGTTGTCACTGACTTCTGGAACTGTTGGGAATGGGAGATCTGATCCGTGCCGCGCTCCTGCTCATCGCGTCGACGGCGGCCGGCACGGCGATAGTGAACGCGGCATCCGGCGGCGATCCCAACGACCGCATCTGGTTTCTCGATGTCCAGCCGCCGGGCGCAGTGGCTCATGCAAGCGCCGATGTCCCGGGCGGATTCAAAACCGCGGTCGTCTCGTACAACGTTCAGACGCCGAGCGGCTCGAGCATAGAGGTGCGACTGCGGGCGCGCGTCGGCAACCGATGGACGCGCTGGTACGAGATGGGAAGCTGGAGCTCGGATCTGCGCGAGGGTCAGCGTCACTCGGTTGCCCGCCAGCACGATGCCGACGGGCGAGTCGAAACCGACACACTCGTGCTCAATGCACCGGCCAGCGCATTTGAAGTTGTTGCGCGGCCGCAGGACAGCCCAGCCGGCGACGCGCCGGTGATGAGCTCGATCGCGGTCGCGACATCGCTTGCGCCCGAATCTCGAATAGACCCCGATCCATCCGACGGTGCGGTCGCGGAGTTACCCGTGCCCGAGCGATCGCAGCGCATCGCGAGTTCACCCGACGCGAAAGGCGGTGGCGGCGATTCGTGGTGCAGCCCGGCAAGCGTGTCGATGGTCATGGCCTACTGGGCGAACGCAACCAGCCACCCGCAATGGGATGTCGACGTCGCGACCGTCGCCGATGGCGTCTACGATCCGGTCTACGATGGGTGCGGCAATTGGCCGTTCAACGTCGCATTCGCATCGGAACACGGATTAGCAGGGTACGTGCGTCAGCTGCCGTCGCTTGCAGCGGTGGAGCTAGTCGTGAAGCGCGGCGTGCCGGTGATCGCCAGCATCGCCACGAAGCCGGGCGAGCTTGACGGTGCGCCGTACAAGAAAACGGACGGTCACCTGCTCGTCATCCGCGGCTTCACCGATGCGGGCGACGTCATCGTCAACGATCCGTATGGCGAGCCTGGTACGGTGCGGCGCGTGTACGCGCGCGCACAGTTCGCGCACGTCTGGCAGGCCGGCTCAAACGGCACCGTGTACATCATCGCGCCACCCGATATGATCAAGACATTGCGCTAAGGACGATGAGCAGCAGAGCGGCAGTGTGTGCGGGCGTCTTCGCGGCGCTGTGCGCGCTTGCCGTTCCGCACGAACTGTTCGCGCGTGCTTCGGACCCTGCGCTGGACGCCAATGAGATCTTCGACCGCGCGCTTGCGTTCGCGCGCGTGCAGACGTATCCGCCGTACGTCTCGTCGGTCATCACGGTCGACACGCAGATCAAAGGCGGCCGCTGGCTGATCGAGCAGTTCTCATCGGTATGCCGTACGCGCGACGATCGCGTCAGCACCGCCTCGACACCGCTGTCGACGACCAATCAGACGGTCAACCCATACGGGTTCACGTTGAAACTCAAGGGGCTTGCCGTGCACAACGGTTCGAACATCGACGAGCCCCTCGGCCTGCCGGAGATCTCTCCGATCTACGACTTCGGACTCGCGAAACTGCCGCCGGCGACGTCGGAGTCGGCCGCGTACGGCGTGGCGCTGCTTGAGACCGCGGTGCTCCACGGAAGAGACGTCTACGTCCTCGAGCTCACGCCGCTGCTCGATCCGGCAAATGCCCGCCTGCGAGAGATGTGGATCGATGCAAAGACGTTTGCTCCCTTGCGTGTGGTCACGCAAGGCGCGTTTCGCTCAGGACCGGGCACGACCGTCGCGTGGACGGTCAACTACGCCATCGACCAAGGCCATTGGCTGATCGTGAACGAGTCGACGACGGCGTCGCTCGTGCTCGGCGGCTACGCGCCGCCGGTCAACAGCTACGTTCCTTTGCCGGGCTCGACGCGATACGACGGCATCAGCTACGAGTTTTCGAGCTTCGAATACCCAAAGACGGTTTCGGATCTTGTGTTCTTGGAGAGCCGTTCAAGTCAAGCGGTGCAAGAGTGATCGATGCGTGCAGCTTGATTGAGCTGGTTCAAGGATCAGTTCGGCGGAGGTAAGCATCGAGGCGGAAAGCGGACCGCGTGCGGGTACGCTTCCTCAGGCACTTCCTTGATGCGTTTGTAGAGCGTGACGCCATCGTCCGAAGCGATCGGCACCATGTACCCGGGGCAAACCGCCGCGGCAAGTCTCGGCACGATCGATGCGAACCACGTCGCACCGCGATAATGCGTGTCGTAGACGAAATAGTCCGGCGTCACGTACATCCCGATGCGCGCGTTTGGATCGAGCGACATGTGCGTGTACGCCTCGTCGAATGAAGCGACAAAAGCATCGGATGGGACTTGCGCGATGATGCGGTCGAGCGCTGCGTCGCGCGCGGTGCGCAATCGATAGTAGTGTGCCCAATGCGTCGGACTCGCGACTACCAGATCCGCAACGCAGATGACAAGGCAGATCGTGACGAGCCTGCGCGCGAGCCGCGCATCCCGTGCGGCGATATTCGCGACGCCGAGCGCGAAGGCGGCGAGCACGTATGGGAGCCACACCCCCGCATAATGATTGCCCATCGTGTAGGTGACAGGCCAGCGTGACGCCAGCACTTCGATGAAGCCTGGCACCGCTAACCACAGCCAACGCGAGCAGAACGGCAAGAAGAGCAGTGGCACGAACACTTCCAATAAGAACGCGACGCGTTGGCTCACGACGGCGATGCCGTGCGGAAGATCTGCGTCGTGCGCGAGGAAGAAGTCGGCGATGAAGTAACGCCCGCCTGAGTGCGGCTGGATGTTATAGAAATAGAGCGCGAGAATCGCAAGCGACGCAACGCTCACACAGGCGCCGAACCACGCGCCGGCGCGATCCTTACGGCGCATCGAGACGATCAAGTATCCGCCGCCGAGCACTGAAAGAATGACGGCTTCGTCCTCTTTGATGCCGAGCGCCAGCGCGGCCAGCAGCGCGGCCCACCCCCAACGCCGCTCGTCCACCGCATAGAGCAGCCACGCCAGCGTCGCCGGCGCCAATCCATTCTCGTGAAACTCAGACAGCGCCATCGAGAACAGCGGCGGGTATAGCAGCACGACGAACGCGATCAGCGCGGCGAGCGACGGCTCGACGCGCTTGCGCGCCAAGAGATAGATCGGCGGGGCGGTGAGCGCGCACGCGACGATCTGGACGATCTCAAGCGTCATGGGCGAGCGCGCGACGGCCAGTAGCGGAGCGATCAGGAAATATATCGGAGAGAAGTGCACCAGGAAATGGCTGCCGTGCTCGACCTGGTTCGAAAAGCCATGGAACGCGTTCGAAATCGTCTGCGTGAAGAGCCCGAGGTCGGCGCCGTAGCCATACGTGATGTAGCGATCAAAGGCCAGTGCGCTCTGGGCGAGCGCGACGAGCGCTACGGCGATCCATACCGCCGAGAGCGGATGGCGCGTGATCGCGCGGGAGAGCACTTACGAGCGGTCTGCGTGCAACGCGCGGTTCGCCAGCGCCGTGCCGAGGACGATACCGGGCAGCATACGGCAGAACGTCTCGTTCGCGCGCGTGATGCGAGCGCGTTCGTCGGCGCTCACCTCGACGCGGGTCAGCGAGTCCTCGCGCAAGTTGAGCGTGTACGGGAAACGCCGAGCTGCTTCGATCGCCGCGTCATCAAGCGCACGGCACGCGGTCTCGAAGCGCGCCGTCTGCATCGCGGCCTTCATGTCGGCCCACCACACTTCGAGCCATTCAGGGAACGCGCCCATCGCACGGTAGTCGCCGCTCACGAACGGCGCGCCGCTTTGCGCTTTGATCTCTTCGTAGACGGTGCGCACGCGCAGCGGTGCATCGCGCTCTTCGATAGTCGCGACGCTCAAGCCGCGGTAATCGTGCGCGAGCCGGTCCTCATCGCCGCTGAACTGATGGGCGCCCACGCCGCCGCCGCCGATGCGCGCACCGCCCATCGCGAGCCTGACCGCCTGCGCGATGACCAACAGCTTCGGATCGACGTCGACGAGCATCGCGGCGATCTCCCGAGCGCGCACGATGTCGCCCTCTCCGACGTTGCGCGCGCGCAACGCCTCCGCGTGATCGTGCAGCGGCCACGTCGCCGTCTCGCGCTCCGCTCGTTCGCCAAGGGCGCGCGCCTGGTCGACGAACGGCTTGGCCAACACGTTGGGGCGTAACCGCCGCCACGTGTAATCGAGGAAGCGCGGCACGGCGGCGTACGCTTGGAACAAGCTTGAGACGACGGGAACGCGCAGGCTCGCCTTGATGTCGCGATACGCCTCGCGGACGCGTTCGTCGACTGCATCGGGCTCGCGCACGAGCACGATGCTCACGACTGATTCCTCGGCGGGTTCGGTTGTTCGACTCGCACGTGCAGCTCGCGCAGCGACGGCGGGTCGACTGCCGCCGGCGCTTCGATCATGAGGTCCTGGAATTTCTGGTTCTTGGGGAACGCGATGACCTCGCGGATCGACTCCGCGCCGACCATGATCGCGATGATGCGATCGATGCCGAGCGCCATGCCGCCGTGTGGCGGAGCGCCGTACGAGAACGCCTCGAGCAAGAAACCGAAACGGTGCTGCACCTGCTCCTCGCTGTATCCGAGCAGCTCGAACACCTTGCGCTGCAGCTGCGGATCGTGAATGCGGATCGAGCCGCTGCCAAGTTCGGAACCGTTGAGCACGACGTCGTAATGCTGCGCGCGCAACGAGGCCGGGTCGGCGGCGATCAGATCTTCACCGGGTGCTGGAGCGGTGAACGGATGGTGCATTGGGCCGAGCGCGCCCGTTTGTGGATCGCGCTCGAAGAGCGGAAAGTCGAGCACCCAGCAGAATTCGAAGCGCGACGGATCGCGCAGCCCGCGCTCGGTGCCGAGATGCAAGCGCAGCTTGCCCACGATCGCGTGTGCAATCGCGCGCTCGTCCGCCGCGAAAAACACCGCGTCGCCTTGTGCTGCGCCGCCGATGTCGCGCACAGCCGCGAGCGTTGCGTCGGTGAGCGCTGCTTTGGGCAGCGAGCTCTTGACGCCGTCCGGTGCAAAGGCGATCCACGCCAATCCCTTCGCGCCCCATTCCGACGCCGCGGTCTGAACCAGTGCATCGAACTCACGACGCGAGCGGCTTGCGCCAGTCGCATCGACGAGGCCGATGATCGCATCACCTTTAGCGAGCGCGTTCGCGAAGATCTTGAACTCGGTGCCCGCGAAGGCCCGGGAATAGTCCGCCAGCTTCATCGCGAAGCGCAAATCGGGTTTGTCCGAGCCGTAGTCGGCGAGCGCTTGCTCGTAGCCCAGGCGCGGGAACGGGGTCTTCACGCGCACGCCGAGCGCACGCTCGAACATGTGCGCAAGCGTGCCCTCAATCACCGCGATGACGTCGTCTTGCGACGGGAACGTCATCTCGATGTCGATCTGCGAGAACTCCGGCTGGCGATCCGCGCGCGAATCTTCGTCGCGGAAGCAGCGCGCCATCTGGAAATAGCGATGAAAGCCGCCGACCATGAGCAGCTGCTTGAAGAGCTGCGGCGATTGCGGCAGCGCGTAGAATTCGCCGGCGTGCAGGCGGCTCGGCACCAAGAAATCGCGCGCGCCTTCCGGCGTGCTCTTGATGAGCATCGGCGTCTCGATCTCAAGGAACCCTTGCGCGTCGAGGTAGTCGCGCGCGGCCTTGATGGCGCGATGGCGCAGCTCGATATTGCGCTGCATCGGCGCGCGGCGCAGGTCGATGTAGCGGTACTTCATGCGCAAGGCTTCATCCACGTCGGCGTCCGAGTGCAATGGGAACGGCGGCGTCTTGGATTTGTTCAGCACTGTCAACGCGTCGGCCGCGACCTCGATCGCGCCCGTCGCTAAGCTCGCGTTCTCAGTACCGGCGGGCCGCGGCCGCACCGTGCCAACTGCCATGATGACGTCTTCGGAGCGCAAGTGACCCGCGGTCTCGTAGGATTCGCGCGCTGTTGTGCGGGGGTCGAAGACGACTTGCGTGACGCCGTAGCGGTCGCGCACATCTACGAAGATCAAGCCGCCGTGATCGCGGGTCGTGTTGACCCAGCCGCGTACGGCGACGAGTTGGCCGGCGTCGCCGGCACGTAATTCGCCGCACGTCACGAACCTGTGCGTGCTAGTGCTGTCGACCGAAGTCAATGCGATGTCGCTCCGTCGGGCTCGCGCAGCGCGCGCTTCACCCCGTTGAGATAGTAATACTGGTACGCGATCTGACGCGCGATGAACGGCCAAGTGTTCTTGCGCGGCGAGCGCTCGCCTGCGCCCGCACGCTCGATCGCGCGCCGCATCGGGCCGGCCGCCGCGAGCAGTGAATGCAGTGCAAGCGACACAGGCGTCATGCCAAGATTGGCCATCACCGCGATATCTCGGTGTTTGCGGTAAAAGCGAACGGTCGACACGCCGGCCAGTTCCATTTTGCTCTTCTGCTCCTCGTAACCGACCGGATGCCAATGATAGTTGATGGCGAGCGGATCGTAACGCAATTCGACGCCCGCCTTTTGCAGCCGGTACCCGAGCTCGAGGTCTTCGTGACCGTAGCCTGTGAAATCCTCATCGAATCCGCCGACCGCGAGCAGATCTTCGCGGCGTACGGACGCGTTGCCGGTCAAAAAATATAGCCACGATAGCCGGCGTCTGGTCGAAGGATGCAACGGCTTGCGCAGGCTTGGATCGTCGCGCTGCGCGCGGTACTCGTCGAGCGTGCCGACCTGCAGCTCGCAGCCGACGATCGCGACGCGCGCGGTCGTCTCGGCGTGGCCGGCGGCGTGGCGCTCGAGCAGATCGGGCGATGCGATGATGTCGGCATCCGTAAACAGCACGACCGGTGCTTGTGCCGCGGCGATGCCGGCGTTGCGTGCGGCGGCCCGGCCACTGTAGCCACCGGGCACGTGGCGCACGCGCGGGTGCTGCTCGCCGCCGAATTGCGCGAGATACTCCGCGGTGCCGTCGCTGCTGTTCGAATCGGCGACGACGATCTCGTACTCTCCGGCGTCCAGCGTCTGCGCGCGCAGCGACGGCAGCACTTCGCGCAGCGTGGTCAGCCGGTTGTAGGTCGGCATCACGACCGAGATCTTCATGTGGTCCGTTTCACACAGCCGGCGCGGGCTGGCTGAGCAATGCCCGTGTGCCGGCGAGGATGTCGTCGATAAGTGGCTGCGGACTCGCAGACAGCGGCGGTTTGCAGAGCACCACTGCCGGAACGTGCCACGGGCTCCACTCCTGCGAGCTCAGACGATAATAGCGGCGTTCGTACACGCCGACCACCGGCACGCCTTGCGCGGCGGCGACGTGCACCGCGCCGCAGTCGACCGTCACCAGCGCGGCGCATCTGCCGATGGCCGCCGCCCAGTTCAGCGCGTCCGCTTGTCCGAGCCAGTGCACGCGCGGAGCATCGATCGACGCCCGCACTCGCGCCGCGTCGGCGACGACGTCGCTGCCGTAGGTGACCAAGACATCTGGATGATCCTGCGCAAGCCTGCTGATGAGTTCGCCGACCGCCGCGCTGCCGAAATCGCGTTCGAACCAGCGCGGTGCGAGGTTGAGCCCGACCGACCCCAGTGGAAACTGCGTGGCAAACGCACGCGCGTCGTCTCCGACGTCGAACACGAGCGAATCCGTCATGACATCGGCGCCCGCCAGTCGAGCAAGCGACAGCACCTGATGCACCTCGTGTGCGATCGGCCTATCCGGAAACCGATCGGCGAGGTCGGGATCCGCTTCTGATATCGCGTGCTGCGTGAGCATCACGCGCGCTGCCAAGCGCGAGAGATAGCGCCGGCGGTACACGTATCCGAGGCGAATTGGTGCACGCGACCACAAAGCCAGGCGGTAATCCGCCGTGCGCGGCGCAAGCGCGATGGCAACGTCGACGTTCTGGCCCAAACGGCGTGCGAGTTCGCGGCCTTCCTTCGCGGGCGCGGATCGCGGCAAGACGTGCAGCCCGTCGATGTCGCGATTGTATCGCAAGACGGGTTCGTTGTAATCTGAGACGATGATATCGATGCGCGCGTGCGGCCACGAGCGCCGGATCGAAGCAATCGCCGGCGTCGACAACACCAGATCGCCGAGGCGGTCGGTGCGGATCAGAAGGATTCGATCGAAGGACGGCTTTGGGGCGTTCACGATCGCTGCGCTCGTGCGGCGCGGGCGCGGCGCAGCTCGTCGTAATACTCGGCGCGCGCCAGACGCGACGCCGCCCAGCGGCGCACGCCGATCGGTACGCTGGCATCAGGAGCGCCGGGCGCTGCGATGTGCCGGAGAACGCGCGGCCAGCCGAGCGCGCTCGTCACGCCGCTCCAGAACAGCGCGGGCGCGACCTGGCCCGTTGCGAGGGCGACCCGCCAGTGCGGATGCTTGTCGATGAACTGGACGGCCGTACGCGCTTGCGCGCGCGCCTGGCGCGCCATGGCGGCAAACACGGACGGCTGTGGCGCGGGCTTATAATGGTAGACAAGCGCTTCTTTGGCGAGGATCGATGGCACGCCCATGTGCCGCAGCCGCAGGCCGACGTCGAGATCCTCCCAGCCGTATTCACGGAAGCGCTCGTCGAACGCGCCCGCTTCTTTGAGCAACGCGAGCGGCACTGACACGTTCGTCGTCCAGAAATAGGCGCCTGAATAGTTGCGCCAACCGTACTGCGCCGGCGGCAGGTCGTCGAACGACGCCACGTTGATGACCCCGCCGCGACAGATCGTGCGCGGATGCGCGCGGTGACAGCTGATGTGCGCGGCGAGCAAACCGGGCGTCGCGAGCACGTCGTCATCCATGAACATGATGAGCTCGCCGCGAGCGCGGGCGATCCCCGCATTGCGGCCGGCGGCAAGCCCGGCGTTCGATTGGCGCACGACGGTCAGTGCGCACGTGGGGTGTAGCTTCGCGATGACATCTTCGTACGTGCCGTCGGTCGAACCATCGTCGACGAGGACGATCTCGTAGTCTTGCGGGTCGAGCTGTTGCGCGAAGAGCGCCGACATCACTTGCCCGAGCAGCGCGCGCCGGTTGTACGTGCACAGCTGCACGGTGATCACAGGTTGCTTCATGCGACGCTCGTCGTCATGCGTGTTGCCGCGCGTGCGGCGTCGACGACGGCTGCCGGGTCGAGCGCTCGATAGCAGTCGAATGTTTTGCACGTCTCTTTGCGGCACCAAAGCGGGCACGGGTACGTGTTCCCGAGCACGACGACTCGTTCGCCGAGCGGACGCCAGCGCATCGGCAGATCGGTGCGCAGCGCAAAGATGCCCACCGTGGGCGCACCGACCGCGGCGGCGATGTGCATCGGACCCGAATCTAGCGCAGCCACGGCCTCGGCGCGCGCGAGCAACGCCGCGAGCGAGCGCAAGCTTGTCCGCCCAGCGATGACCGCATTGGGCTTGCGCCTCGCGTCTCCGATGAGGTCGATGACCGGCTTCTCGGCTTCGCTTCCGGTCAGCAGCACCGGCACGCCGAACGCGTCGGCGAGCTCATCGCCGATCGCCGCGAATTGGCGAACTGGCCAGCGCGCCGCGTCGATCGGCAGTCCGCGTGCAGCGTGCAAGACGACGAATCTGCCGAGCGGGGCGACCGAAGCGAGCAGCGCGTCAGCCTCCGCCCGGTCGCGCTCGTTCAGCGCGATCACGATGCGGTAATCGTCAGGTTGCGGCGTCGCGCCGAGCGCACGCGCATAATCCATCTGGACATCGCTCCACGCGCTCGTGTCGTCACCGCGCTCGGTTCGTACGGGTACGCGGATCGTATATCGCCATGAGTACAACCGGCGCGACTGGCCGACGCGCACCGGAATGCCGGCGCGTTGTACGATCGCCGCCACGCGCGCCGTTGACCAGAACACGACCGCGTGCGTATATCCTCGTGCTTTGATGCGCGCGACGACCTGATCGAGCGGCGCACCGTCATCGACGAGCATCGTTCCAACCGCAGGGTGCCCTTCCAACAGCGGAGCCGATGCTGCTGATGCTAGCACGTCGACGTTCGTCTCAAAGCGGCGCGCTAGCGCACGCATCGCAGGCGTCGCAACCAGCAGATCGCCGCTGCCGCCGCCGGTGCACACGGCCAGGATGCGTGCGGGCGTGGAAGTCACCGGCGGTCGAGCGCGCGCAGGCGTCCGATCTCGGCGCCAACATGCTCGCCAAAACGTTCAGGCACGCCCGCTGCGGCGGGGGGCTTCACAAGGCACACTGAGGGGGCAGCCCATGGCCGCCACTGGCGCGAGAGCTGATCGAAGCGCGTCATACCGAACAGATCGATCACTGGAACTCCGAGCATACCTGCGGCGTGGGCGGCGCCGCTATCCGGCGCGATGAGTGCGGCGAGCGAATCAAGATTCCGGAGCCAAGGCGGCAGTCCGGCCGGTGGAGCGCAACTCGTGTGTTCGCGCACGTCGCTATCGAGATGTTCCATCACAGCGTGTGCGAGGCCCTGGTCGGATGGTGCTGCCAGCAGCGTCAAAGCCCGCAATCCGGACGCGCGCAACGCCGCTGCGCAAAAGGCGGCGATGACGGCCGGCCCCCACCCGTCTGTCGAGAATTTGGCGCCGATCTGTACGCCGAGGTTTTGACTGCGCGACCGTCCGTCAGGCATCGCGCCTACGGCAAGCCAGGCGCGCATCGCGCCCGTGTCGTCGGGTGGCGGCGACGGTGCGCCGAAGGCCGTCGCAAGGCGATACAAGGTCTGGGCCTCGTGTTCTGGGCGAGCGATCCACGCGGCCGGACGATAGACGCGGTCTGTCAATTGCGCGTATTGCCATATCGATTTCAGCGGCTTCTCGAGGCGATGCCAGAAGCCGGCACGCCGCGGCGCGCCTGACCCTCGCGCAAGCCGGTAGCCGACCGGTTCTTCAGTTGCGACGATCGCATGCGTATAGTTCGCATCTCGTAAGCGCGCCTCGATGTCGCCGGTTCCGTCGTCGCCCACGCGATCGAGATCGTATTCGTACACGCACCGGATGCGATCCGAGAACACGCTGGCGTTCGCGGGCGAAAGCACGGCGTCGAACGTCGCGTCAGGGTATGCGCGACGTAGTCCCTCGAGCGCCGGGATGCACGCCAGCGTGTCGCCCAATCCGTCCAGACGCACGAGCAGGATGCGAGCGGATTTGCCGGTACCTGACCCGTTCGCGGCGCCGCGATCCTCAGCCACGCGTTGACCGCAGCGCCGTGCGCAAGGCGTCGATGTAGGCCGCGTCGACGAGCGCATCCGCGGCAAATGCGCGCATGCCGTGTCGTTCGCCGTCGTCCGGCCCGGCGATACGCTCGTATGCTCGGCGCAGCGGAGGCGCGTTCGCGATGGCGGCGCGCGCGAAATTCGCGGCGTACGCTCCCGTGGCGAGTTTCACCGGCCACGTCGGCGACTTGCGCACGAAGCGCGCGGCCATCTCGCCCTTTTCTCGCGCGAGCGCAAGCCGCCGCGAGAGCGTCATGACCGCAGGGGGCTTTATGTGATAGATGTACGCATCCCACGCGAAGACATGGCGCAGGCCGGCGGCGCGCAGGCGCACGCCGAGATCGGTGTCTTCCCAGCCGTACAGATCGAACGCCTCGTCAAAGCCGTTGACCGCTTGCAGCGCGGTGCGCGGCGCGCTCGCGTTACACGTGCAGAAATACGCCCGCGAGTAGTGTGCGGCGGTCACCGGCGCCAGGTGCGAAGCATCAGATACGTTGATGATTGGACCGGTCACGACGCGATCGAGCGCATCGCCGTGCGCTGCGAGATGTGCGGCGACGAACTCGCGCGGTGCAACGGTATCATCATCGCAGAAGATGGCGATCGGTGCCTGCGCAACCGCGATGCCGGCGTTGCGCGCCTTCCCGCGATTGGGATCCTCAACGTAGACGCGGCGCGCGAGCGGCGCGGCTTGCTCGATGACCGCGGGCGTCTCATCGCGCGACCCGTTGTCGACGACGATCACGTCAAACTTGCCGGCAGCGCTCTGCGCGCGCAGGCTGTTCAGGCAATCGCGCAGGAAAGGTGCGCGGTCGCGAGTCGCGACGATCACCGATGCGCGCACAGCGCTTATGAGGCCGCTCCCGACGCTGACGCCGCGGCCTCAGACGCCACGGCAAGCGCCTCGCGCGCCATGCGGTGCGACGCGCCGGAGTCACCCGCGTACAGTCGCGCGAGCTCTTCACCTGTTGAACGCAAGCCGGCAACGTCGTCCAGCACCGTACCCGCTCGGTCGGCCACATCGCGCGGTGTGAGGTACCCGCGCTGTTCGGGAACGAGCGCTTTACCGGCGTCGATGTTCGGCTGCGCCATATACTTGAAGCGGCGCTCGAAGGAATGCGCGAGCCATCGCTTGAGCGGCTTGCCGATCAGCGGCACCCGGTGGAGATAGCCGCCGGGACCTGGGAGAACCGCCTCGTCCAGGCGATTGAATGGCACGACGATCAGCATCGGCCGGCCGAGCACTGCGGCCTCGACGCACTTCGTGCCTGGCGTCGCGATAACGAGTTGCGCGCGAGCGAGCGCAGCGTACGTACCAGAGCGGTCGAGCTCAACCCGCGTGCCATCGGCGATGACGGCGCGCCCGTCGCCGGTCAACTCCCCACTCACGCCGCCGAAGTCTGGATCGGGGGTGCGCAAGCTTTCAGCGATCTGCTCGTCGGACGTGAACGGCGAGATCGAGATCGTGACGCAAAGATTCGGACGCTTTCGCGCTGCTTGCAGCGCCGCATCGAGGAAGAATGGTAGCAACGCGCGCAATTCGGGCGGCCTGCTTCCCGGAAAGACGCAGATCGAATCGCCTTCGCCCGGCGGATGCTGCGGCGTCTTAAGACTGTCAAGCACGGCGTCCGCCACGAGGTTGCCGACGATGCGAACTGCGTCGGGGGGCGCACCGGATGAACGCATCGCCTGAGCGTTCGCTTCATCGACCGCGAAAAAGCGCACGAAGCTGTGAGCGTAATTGCGGCGCGTGAATTTGTACGTCATCGGCGTCAAGCCGATGCGTTTGGCGATCGTCTTGGAGTGATACAAGTCGCCGCCCATGTATTGCAGCGCGCCTGGGCCGCTCTCCATGCCCTCAACGCGGCGGCCCATCAGAAAGCGGGCGTATTGTTTGGGCGGCACGACCGTCGCCTGTGGGAACAGCGCTTGCGCGGCCGCGGGCTCTCTCCCAGTCGCATACGGGCAGGGCACGAAGACGATCGTGACGCGCGCGTCGGGAGCTAGAGCGTACAGCGAGCGGACGAACGGCCGCGCCCAGCCCATCAGCTCACCGGGACCGTTGACGGCGACGACTAGGCGCGCCGTCATCCCGCGATGCCTTCGCGAATGCGCTTGACGAGGTCGCTTGTCGAGCGGCCCTCGACATGCGGCGCGAATACGATCGTACCACCCAATTCTGCGACGGTCGTGGCCTCCGGTAACTGCGCAAGCGTGTAACCAGCGCTCTTGACGTGGATGTCCGGCCGCAGCGCGCGCAGTGTCTCGTCGGGACGTTGTTCGTCGAAGATACAGACGTAATCGACGCACCCGAGCGCGGCGACGATCTCCGCACGCTCAGCTGCCGGCACAATCGGGCGATCTGGCGCTTTCTCGAGCGCACGCGCAGACGCATCGGAGTTGACGCCGACGATCAGCGCGCCACCAAGGCCGCGAGCGAATTCCAGATATCTTACGTGACCGACGTGCAGCAAGTCGAAGACGCCGTTAGTGAAGACGATCTTCCCGCGCGCCGAGCGCAGCTCAGGCACGCGGCGTGCGAGCTCCTCGCGCGAGAGAACTTTATCGGCGGCGCGCATGGGATTTGCCACGAGCGGATTTCGGAGAGGTGCGCCGAGCCGACGACAGCACGAGCGCCGTCGGATGCCCGACGCCTTCGGCTTTGGCGAATTCAAGGATCTCCTTCGCGCTTGCCGTCGCAGTTCCGAGCTTCTCGACCACAACGCCGGCAGCAAGGGATGCGAGCGCGACCGCGTGTCGGATGGGTGCACCCGCGGCCAGGGCGAGCGTCAGCGCGGAGATCACGGTATCGCCGGCGCCGCTCACGTCGTATACCTGGCGAGCGACGGCCGGCACCGTGAACGGCGCGCCGGCGCCGAACAGCGTCATGCCGTGCTCGCCCCGCGTGACGAGGACGTTGTGCGCTTTCGTCTCGCGCAACAGGCGGGCGGCCGCGCGCGCAAGGCTGGCATCGCCGTCGATCGACATGTGCGCGGCGGTCGCAGCTTCTGCGAGGTTCGGCGCGATGCAATCGACCCCCGCGAACGCAGCGATGTTCTGCGGTTTGGGATCGCCTGTGACGACGACGCGCTGCTCGTGTGCCAGCAGCGACTGCACGATCGGCGCGCTCACCAACCCTTTGCCGTAGTCGGACACGATCGCTCCATCGATCATGCCATCGAGCCCGCGCAAGCTTTCCACGAGCGCTCGCTGTGAACGGGCGTCGAGCTTGCCGGCCACCTCGCGATCTGCACGTACGACCTGTTGGTTGTGCGCGACGATTCTGGTCTTACGCGTCGTAGGCCGCCCGTGCGCCATCTCGACCCCGGACGCGTCGATGCGCAGCTCGTCGCACAACGCCAGCGCCCTGCGTCCGGCATCGTCATCGCCGATCACGCCGACAAGACGCACGCGCGCGCCGAGCGCGGCGAGATTGTTCGCCACGTTCCCAGCGCCGCCAAGTGTGAAGGATTGCGAATCGACCTCGACCACCGGCACAGGTGCTTCCGGCGAGATGCGCCGCACGCTGCCCCACAACCATTCATCGAGCATGATGTCGCCTGCGACGGCAATGCGCACGCCGCGCATCGACTTGAGCAGATCAGAAACCCATGCCGGTGCAGCCGTGCTCATCGCGAACCTGCGCGCGGCGCTTGCGAAGATAGCCGAGCTGCGGGTGAGACGCTCGCGCGATCGGTGTCGATGATGAAGCGCGCGGCATCGGCGAGGTCGCGCGCGCGATAGTCGGGCGGCGCTCCGCTCATATCTTCTGAAGGCTCGTGCGGCGGCGTGCCTGGCACGAGAACGCAGCGGCAGCCGGCCGCGCGCCCGGCTTGCATATCGAGCAAGCGGTCGCCCACCATCCACGAACGCGCCAAGTCGATGTCCAAATCCGCGGCCGCCGCGCGCAACATCCCGGGCTTGGGTTTGCGGCAATCGCATTCGGGCGCACCGGCAGGACGTTCATCGGACGGCCAGTGCGGACAACGATATATCGCATCGATCCGCGCGCCGTCGGCCGCCAGCAGCTCGCGCATGCGGGCGTCGACCGCGTCCGCTTGCGCTTGCGTGAAGTAGCCGCGCGCGATACCGGATTGATTGGACACCACGACGATCGCGTATCCGGCATCCGCGAGCATGCGTAGACCTCGCGCTGCGTGCGGCACGATCGCAACATCTGTGGGATCTGCGACGTAGCCAGTGTTGACGTTGAGCGTGCCGTCGCGATCGACAAAGACCGCGTTCATGAGCCGGCGAGTTCTGCTTCGGCTAACTCGCAGATGATGTGGCCCAGTGCGAACTGCACTTCCTGAACTTTCCAAGATGGGCCGTGCGGCCCGACGATGGCGATGTCGGCAGACGCGACAATCGGTCCGCCTCCATTGCCCGTAAGAGCGATCGTCGTCGCGCCGCGCGCGCGTGCCATTTTCAAACCCTCGATGACGTTGGCCGACTTGCCTGACGTCGTGATGCCGACTGCGACGTCGCCGGCATGCGCCAAGCCTTCGAGCTGGCGCGCGAAGATGCGATCGAATCCGTAGTCGTTGGCGATCGCGGTGAGCGCCGATGTGTCGACGGTGAGCGCAAGCCCCGCCCAACCAGGTCGCTCGAGCATGAACCGCCCGGAGAACTCAGCCGCGAGGTGTTGCGCTTGGGCCGCGCTGCCGCCGTTGCCGAAAAAAAATACCCGGCCGCCGCCGCGGATCGCGGCCACGATCGCAGCGACCGCAGCGCTGACGGGCGCCTCGTAGTCTGCATCGCGCCACAGATCCGCGCGTTCGGCCATGCAATCCGCAAAGCGCTTGGTCTTCGCCGGCGCGCTCATGTCTCGATCCAGAACAGCTCTTGGTGCAGCGATGCGAGGTCGGCGTCGTTCATACAGATCTTCACGACTCTGCCGTCGTATTCGGAGACGATCTCATTCATCAACTTCATCGCTTCCAGGATGCACAAAACCTGACCTTCGCTCACCGTGTCGCCGACATTGACGAACACCGGCGCGTTCGGCGCCGGCGCGCGATAGAACACGCCGACGAGCGGCGCTAACACCTTGCGAACGTTCGGCGGTGCTTCGTCGCGGCGTTCCGTGTGCGTTTGTGGAGCGGCTGCCGTGGCGTGCGCGTGTGGTGGCGGCGGTGGCGAGCTCGCCGCGTCGTGCGATTTCGGCGGCGTCATGCGCAGGTCGACGTCGAGATCGCCGACGCGGACGCGCAGACGATCGAGCCCATCGCGCTGCATGAGCTCGACGAGCTGGTCGAGGATCTTCTTATTGAGATCCATCCGCCACCGATCCGTCCGTTGTGTTGCGCACACGCTCACCAGCGCGCAATCGTTCCGCTAAGGTATCGCCGAGCTCGGCGAGTTTGACGCGGATTCGTTCTCGCGTGCGCAGGTCTTGGACGGTGGCTTCGCCGGCGGCGCGCTCGTCGCCCCCGACGATGACCGCGAACGATGCGCCGGATTCGGCAGCTGATTTGATCTGTTTCTCGAGCTTGCGCTGCGTATAGTCCATGTCCGCGCCAATCCCGCGCCGGCGCAATGCATGCATCACCGGCACGAGCGCACGCATATCGTCTGGTTCGAGCGCCACCATCGCGACGTCGACCCGCGCGGCGCCGTCGAGTCTTGTGCTGTGCGCCGCCTCGGCGAGCATCAACAGCCGTTCCATGCCCATCGCGAGGCCGACGCCTGGCGTCTGCGGCCCGCCCATGTCCTTGACGAGATTGTCGTAACGGCCGCCGCCGCAGATCGCGTTTTGCGACCCCAGCGCCTGCGACGTGATTTCGAAGACCGTTCGCGTGTAATAGTCGAAGCCGCGCACGATGTGAGTGTTGAGCTCACTTGCGATGCCCATCGCATCAAGCAGCTCGCGCACCGACGCGAGGTGCGCGCGGCACGACTCACACCAAAAGCTGTCGATCGTCGGCGCGTGCGCGAGCACGGCGCGATCGGTTTCGTCTTTCGAATCGAGAATACGCAGCGGATTGCGTTCGAGCCGTTCGCGGCTGGTATCCGAGAGTTCGGACGCGTGACTCGTGAGATATGCGACCAGCGCGCGCCGGAACTCTGCGCGGCACCACTCGCAGCCCATCGAGTTGATCTCGAGACGGTGGTCGCTGACGCCGATCGCGCTGATCAATTCCATGCCGAGCGCGATCACCTCGGCATCGGCCTCCGGACTGGCGACGCCGAACAGCTCGACACCCCACTGATGCGACTGTCGATAGCGGCCTTTTTGCGGCCGTTCGTATCGGAAGATCGAGCCGCGGTAATAGAGCTTGAGCGGCAGCTCGGCGAGCAGATTGTGCTCGAGCACCGCGCGCACCACCGGCGCAGTGAATTCCGGCCGCAGCGTGAGACTTCTGCCGGCGCGATCGGTGAACGTGTACATCTCTTTGTCGACGATGTCCGTTCCAGTCCCGATCGTGCGCACGAACACGTCCGTGCTTTCAAAGATGGGCGTACGGATCTCGCGATAGCCGAAGCGTCCGCACACGTCGTCGACGGTGCGTTCGAGGGCTTGCCAGCGACCCGCTTGTGAGGGAAGTACGTCAAACGTGCCGCGCGGCGCGGCTGCGTGCTTCACACCATGTTCGATAGGTGAACCGCCTGCGGCAACCCTCCTTTTATCACTCGGCATTTGCGTTCGTGACGATTGCGCTCGGCTTTTGCGTCCTCGATCCCAGCGCAAAGGGCGTCGCGCAGGCATGGGCCGTGGCGTCGCGCGTTTTCGCCGACGCGGTCTCAATCGTGCTCGCTGCGTGCCCCTATGTGATCGGCGGCGCGCTTGCTGCGAGCGTCGTGCTGCGCATGCCGTCTACTCGCTGGCCCGCGACGCTGGCGCTCGCCGCGTTTGCGTCGGGGTGTGACTGTGGCATGAACGGCTTTGTCGACGCACTGCGACGTTATCCGGCACCGCTTGCCGGTGCGGCGTTGACATGGGGCGCGGTGTGCAATCCGGTAGCTCTTTTCGCGACAGCCGCCGTGCTGGGTCCACACGCGTTGCTCGCGCGTACGATCGGCGGCAGCATCGCCGCGGCGGCAGTCGCAGTGCTATGGTGGCGCGCGCACGATTTCGTGCGTAAATCTGGCGCTGGTGGCGCATGTCATGCAGCCGGCGATATTTCGGAACGCGTCGAACGCGCACTGCGATCGCTCGTGCCCGCTAGCGTTGTTGCGTCAATCGTGCTCGTCGTAGCACCGGTGGGCGTGCGCGAGCACATAAATCCGCTCGCCGCCGCGGTCTTAGGTGCGTTGATCTCGCCGTGCTCCACCGCCGATCCCGTGCTCGCGCGAGCGCTCTGCATCACGCCGGCAGCGCAAGTGGCGTTCGTCGTGGCCGCGCAGTGTGTCGACGTCCGTCAGATCTCACTGCTAGCGCGTACGTACGGCATACGGCACGCGCTGCTCGCCATCCTGAGCGGCGCGATTGGTTGTGCGTGCGCGGCGAGCATCGCATCGATGCCGCCGCGATGACGAGGTTTGCTGCCGCTCGAAACCATTCGGCGATCCGTTCGACGGCGTGTGCTGCGACTGCCGGCATCGCGGTCGCAGCGGTGTCGAGCGGTGCGTCGCGCGCGCTCGTCGCAATACCGCCGGCTTTCGTTTTGTGCCTGGCGCTGTTCTGTGGAGCGCTAGCGTTGCGCCGAGGACAAACAAAGGCGAGCGCCTTGTGGATATTCGTCGGCGCCATTGCCGGCATGCTGTTACCAACAGCGCTGCCTGTAGAGCACGTGCTGACGCGTGCAGCCGTCCAACAGCGTCAGACGGACCTTTTCAGACTGCTCGACGCGCTCGACGCGTCGCCGCACGACATCGTCGGCACGCGCGCCAGCATCTCAGGCACTTGGACGTCGGCGCGCTCACCGCGTGCGGCGAGCGTCTCGCGCCGCATCATGACATGTTGTGCGGCCGATTCCGTCGACCTGGGTTTGGATGTGATCCCTTCGCAGCGCACCGCGTTGCCTGACGGCGAAGAGGTTTGCGCCACTGGATTCGTTGCCGCACGGCTCGATGCCGGCGAGCTGCGTTACTCGCTTGTTCGCGCTTCGGTGCGCACGCGTACGTGCCGCTGATTCGGGGCGACTCTACACGCGATGTCTTTAGACGATAGAGTCTTAGGCCGTCAGTCTATGTAGCGGACCAGCACGTCGCCGCCGGCGGCCAGTTTGAGCAGGTCGGCCTTATTGCGCACTTCCATTTCGGAGAAGGTAACCTCGACGGGAAGCTCCGCGTGGCCGTCGCCTGTCAGCGCATCGATCTCGCGGATCTTGCGTACGCCCATCAAGGTCAGCCGGTCCATCCCGACGTTGTCACCGGTTTCGACGTTCTCGGAATTGTCTGCGACATCGGCCTCGCCGAATTCGGTGACCTTGCGCGTGGCCTCGTCGACATCCTCGGCCTCGACGACCAGCACGCGTTCCCAGACATGGCAGGGTCCGTCGCCACGCTCTTGTTCTTCGTAACTGCGCGACCATACGATAAGGCTCGCCGCGAACCAAGTCATGCGCGTCCAGCTCCACTGCCGTTCAACGAGCGCAGCACTGCGAGCACGTCGGCGGCATGGTCCGGTACGGCTACCTTGGGCCAGACGTGGCGTATAACGCTGTCGGGATCGATGAGAAATGTCGATCGCTGCAGCCCGATGGATTTGGTTCCGTCATCGGCGGTGCGCTCGACGAGCGTGCCGTAGGCGTTGCATAACTGCTCGCGTGTGTCGGCCAAGATCGGGAACCCAAGGCCGAGATCGCGCGCGAACGACTCGTGCGAGCTGACCGAATCGCGGCTTACGCCCATGAGCTGCGCGCCGGCGGCTTCAAAATCTGGTTGAGCATCGCGGAACTGCGACGCCTCGTTCGTTCAGCCGCTCGTGTGATCTTTTGGATAGAACCAGAGCACGACCCAGCGGCCGTGGAAATCACCGACGCTGCGCAGCGTGCCGTTCTGGTCGGGAACAGGGATTGACGGCGCGCGCGCGTTAACCTCGAGCATCCCGATCCTTTCTGTATCGTCGATGGAGTATCGTCATGGCATTCGACCATTCGCTCGTCACCACCGCCTTGGAATTGCCCAGCTATAAAATCACGAAGAACTTCGGCATCGTGCGCGGCATCGTCGTGCGTTCGCGCAGCATCTTCGGCAGCATGGGCGCGAGCTTGCAGCAACTCGTGGGCGGCAACATCACGCTCTACACCGAATTGTGCGAGAAGGTGCGCTTAGAATCATATGAGCTTATGATCCAGCACGCCGCGCAGATCGGCGCCAACGGGATCGTGAGCATGCGTTACGATGCGACCGAGATCTCACCGGGCGTGACCGAGGTGCTGTGCTACGGAACGGCGGTCGGACTAACCGCGGCTTAGTGGAGGAAGTACCGGCGCGACGTGAACACCAGTGCGATGTCTGCGTCGCGCGCGGCTGCGATGACCAATTCATCGCGAATCGAGCCGCTCGGCGCAACGACCGCGCTGATGCCGGCGCGCGCGGCGGCCTCGACGCCGTCGGCAAACGGAAAGAAGCCGTCGGTCGCCAGCACGGCGCCCTTCACCGCGGCCCCCGATCGCTGGCATGCGAGTTCGACAGCTGACACGCGATTGGTCTGGCCACCGCAAATGCCGAGCGTGACTTCGTCAGCGGCCACAACGGCAGCATTGGATTTCACCTGGCGCACGACACCGAACGCGAAACGCAGATCGCGCCATTGATCGGCTGTTGGTACGCGCGGGGTGACTACGCGCCACTCATCCGGAGCGGCCGCTGGATCGGGATACTCGACGAGCACGCCGCCCAGCGCGGACCGGACCTTTGCCGTCCTCATCAGCCGGTCGGGCAGCGCGCGCTCGAATCGCAGCACGCGCAGATTCTTCTTCTTCTGTAAGAGTTCGAGCGCGCCGGGTTCGAAGTCCGGAGCAGCGACGACTTCCAAAAATCGCGATTGCAGCAGCTCAGCCGCAGCGACGTCGATCCGCTCGTTGCACGCGACGATACCGCCGAACGCGGAGATCGGGTCGGCGCCCAATGCGGCCCCCAGCGCCGCTCTCGCTGATTCACGGGCCGCCACACCGCACGGCACGGTGTGCTTGACGATCGCAGCGACGACGCCGCGTTGCGAGCGCGACGTGCTGGGGAAGCCGCGCGGCTCGTCGACCGTCGCTAGCAAGCGCATGCACGAATCGACGTCAAGCAGATTGTTGTACGAGAGCGTCTTGCCGGATAGCTGTTCGGGAATGCGTGTTCCACGTCCGACGTAGAATGCTGCGCGCGCCCACGGATTTTCGCCGTAGCGCAGGCGGCTGGACATCGGGAAATCGACGTGCAATGTTTCGGGAAGCTCGGCGTCGGCGCGACCATCGGCGAAGTAGTGCGCGATTGCGGCGTCGTAACGCTCGGCGCGCGCGAACGCCGCCGCGGCCCAGCTGCGCCGCTCCTCGAGCGTCGGCCCTCCATGTTCGAGCGCGCGGGTGAACTGTTCGAACGCAGCGGGCTCGGTCAACACGCTGACGTTCTCATAGTTCTTGGCCGCGGCGCGCAACAGCGTGACGCCACCGATGTCGATCTGTTCGATCACCTGAGCCTCGCTCGCGCCCGGTGCCGCTGCGGCTTGTTCGAATGGATAGAGCGTCACGGCGACTACGGCGAAGGGTTCTATTGTGTGTGCACGCAGGTCGGCGACGTGCGCAGGCACTCGTTGGTCCGCTAAGATGCCCGCCATGATCGCCGGGTGCAGCGTCTTGACGCGACCGTCGAGCAGCGGCGGGAAGCCCGTGACATAACTGACGTCTTCAACCGCAAGTCCGAGCGCGGCGATCGCGTTGGCCGTTCCGCTGGTCGCGACTAGTCGATAGCCGTGTGACGATAACGAGCGGGCGAGGCTCTCGAGACCGTTTCGGTCCGAGAGCGAGATCAGGGCTGCCGGTGCGGCGCTAGGCACCCACCTGCTCCAGCGCGAGCGAGAGCAGGTTGGACACGCCGGGTTCGCCCATGGTGACGCCGTAGATTCGATCGGCGAGCGTCATCGTCGCCTTATTGTGGGTGATGATGACGATCTGCGCGCGATTTGCGAACTCAGTGAGCACCTGACCGAAGCGGCCGATGTTAGCCTCATCGAGCGCCGCGTCGATCTCGTCGAAGATGTAGAACGGGCTCGGCCGCACGCTTAAGATCGCGAAGATCAGTGCGACCGCCGTCAGCGAACGCTCGCCGCCCGACAGCGCGTTGAGGCTTTGCATCTTCTTGCCCGGCGGCTGGGCCGCGATCTCCACGCCGGCGAGCGCCGGGTCGTCAGATTCGGCGAGCCAGATCTTACCGACGCCGCCCGCGAACAGCCGCGAGAACATGTCGGAGAACGCGACCGACACTTTTTCGAACACGGCGTTGAACTGACGCACCGACTCGGCATCGATGTCGGCGATCACTTGCAGGATGCTCGCGCGCGCGCGTTCGAGGTCCATCAGTTGAGTGCGCAAGAAGTCGCGCCGCTCGAGGAGCGCCGCTTGATCTTCGAGCGCGTTGAGATTCACGCCGCCGAGGCGGGCGAGCTCTTCACGCAAGCGGCGGATATCGGCGTCGACGTCGCCGTCGTATTCCGCGTGGCGCTCGGCAACCTCATCGCATTCCTGTGGCGTCGCCGGGTTCTGCGCGAACTGCTGCGCCAGCACCGCGAGCTCCGCGTCGATTTCGGCCAACCTGATGCGCTGGCGCTCGAGTTCGAGCGAACGCTCCTTAGTATCCGACTGCTCGACGTTCAGGCGCTCTTCGAGCTCGCGAACTTTTGTGACGAACGCATCGCGCGTCTCGCGCAAGGCGTGTGCATCGCGTTCGGTGTCGAGCTGTGCCGCGTCGACTTCCGCGCGGCGCCGGCGGGCGGTCTCGAGCTCGCCGCGCGTCGTCGTTTCGTCATCCTTCGAGGCCGCAACCGCTGCGAGCCGCTGAGCATGCGCGTCGCGGCGTTGCGTGAGACGCGCACGCGCTTGTTCGACATCGTCGCCGGCCTGTGCGACGCGCTCGACCAGACCCGCGGCAGACGCCGCGGCGGCGCGGTGTTGTTCGCGCAAGTCGTCAAGCGCGTGCTGCAATTCGTCACTCGCTCGCGCTGCCGACGCTCGCTCGGTCTCGACCGCGTCGATCGCCGCACGTCCCTGTTCGTGGCGCTGCCCATGCGTGCGCCATTGCGCCTCGACATTTTCCAACGCCGCGCGCGCTTCTTCGAGCTGCTTCTCGAGCGACGACGATTGCTGCTCGAGCGCGACGATCTCAGCAGCTGCGCGCTCAACCGCGACGAAAGCGTCAAGGCGCTGCGTCTGCGTCTCGTTGCGCCGAGCGAGCGAGCCGTCCGCGGCGGCCATCGCTTCATCGAGCGCGCGGCGTGCCTGCGCCAGCGCCTGTTCGGCTAGGGCGGCTTCGTTTTGCGCAGCGCCGTGCGCGCGCTGGAGCGCGTCGATGGCAGCGCGGCGCGAGAGCGGTCCGCGCTCGTCGTCGCGGCTGCCGCCCGTCACCGATGCGCTTTGCGCGACATCGCCTGCGAGCGTTACGACCATCGCGTGGGGAAACTCGCGCGCCAGCTTCGTCGCGAGCACAAGAGCATCGGCGACGATGACGTTCGCAAGCGCATACTCGAGCGCCGGACGGATATCGTCCGAGCAGCGCACGAGGTCGCGCGCGTGGCCGACGACGCCGTCGCGCTTCCCGACCTCCACGAGCAGGGGAAGCTCTTGCTGGCGCACGGCATCGAGCGCCAAAAACGTTGCGCGCCCGGCGCCCGACTTCTTTAGATATTCGATCGCCGCACTTGCCTGCGCGCTCGTCTTAGTGATCACTGCGTGCGCGGCGGAGCCAAGGGCGACGTCGATAGCCAGTGCGAACGGCGCGTCGGTCTCTATGCGATCGGCCAGCGCGCCGACGATTCCAGAAAGCGTTCCGGCCGCGGCTGCTTCAAGCACCGCGCGCGCACCTGCAGGCCGGTCGTGACCTGCGGCCGCGATGTCTTCGAGCGCGCGCAGTCGCGCGGCGCTTTCGATATGGGCGGCGCGCTTACGGTCGAGTTCCGCGCGCGTGTCGTCGAGCGCGCGCTGCGCACGCTCGCGTGCCGCGGCGGCGCGCGTGATCTCTTGTGCGGCGTTTTCCAACGATTTGTCGGCCGCGGAGAGACCCTCGCGCAGCTTTTCGAGCCGGCGTTCGAGTCCGGCGCGCCGCTCGCGCGCAGCCCGCAGCTCCGCCTCGAGCTTTTGCACCGAATCGGCGAGCCGTGACCTGTGGGTCAGGTGGGCTTGCGCCGTCGCGTCGACCTCCGCGGCGCTTGCAGCCATGGCGGCGCGCCGGTCTTCGATCGAGCGTAACGTCTCGTACGCGCGCTCCCAATTCGCAGCTGCAGCGCGCTCGGCGATGGCGCGTTCGTCGACCGTCCGCATCGCCTCATCGCGCTCTTCGCGCGCGCGCGCAAGCGCGGACAACATGACGGCGAGGTGCTCGTCGGATGCGGTGACCTCACGCGCGGCGGCATCCACTTCGCGGGCGAGCGTTTCAGCGCGCCGCCCCGTCTCTTCGACGCGCGCTTGCGCCGTCGCTTGGGCAGCCGCGGCATCTTGGACGAGGGTCGCCGTCTGCGCTCGTGCCGCGTTGCGCTCGTCGAGCGCGAGCGTCGCCTGATATTCCTCGTGACGCGCTTTGCTGAGTTCGGCTTCGAGCGTCGCGCGTCGTGCGTCGACCGCGGCGCGCTGCGCTTCCTGCGTGCTCAGCGCGGCTGCGATCCCCTCGCGCTCCCCGCGCCGCGTCTGTGTCTTGCGAACAAATGAGAGAATCTCGAAATCTCGCAGCCGCTGCACGACGCGCTGATGGCGGCGCGCGCGCCGGACTTGCTGCTCGATCGCCGGAACTTGGCGTTCGAGCTCGGCCAGCAGGTCGTTGACGCGCAAGGCGTTGGCGTCTGTCTGTTCGAGGCGGCGTTGCGCTTCATGCTTGCGTGCTTGGTATTTGCTCGTGCCGGCGACTTCTTCGAAGACTTCGCGGCGCGCAAGCGGTTTGGCCGAAAGAATCGCATCGATCTCGCCCTGGGAGATGATCGCCGATGCGTCCGGACCGAGCCCGGTGCCCAAGAGCAGATCCATGATGTCGCGCAGCCGGACTTGCGATTTGTTGAGGAAATACTCGCCTTCGCCGTTGCGATACACGCGCCGCGTCACGGCGATTTCCGCGAACGGCGTCGGCAGCGTGCCATCGCTGTTGTCGAAGGTCAGCGTGACCTCGGACATGCCTAACGGCCGCCGCCGGCTGTTGCCGGCGAAGATGACGTCGTCCATACGTCCGCCGCGCAGCTGTTTCGCGCTCTGCTCCCCGAGCGTCCAGCGCACAGCGTCGACGAGGTTCGATTTGCCCGAACCGTTCGGACCGACGATGGCTGAGATGCCTGGTTCGAAGATGAGCCGCGTTCGCTCTGCGAACGTCTTGAAGCCGAAGAGATCGATACTCTTAAGGTAGATAGGTCGTCGTGCTCCGTCCGGGCCGGTTCGTATTCTGGGCTCGCGCCGGCACTAGCGAGAGAGTTTGCGCAGCGCGTCGGCCGCAGCCTCAGCCTGGGCCGTCTTCTTCGTCGGACCTCGCCCCGTTCCCACCACGCCGCCGGCGGTCACCCGCGCCACGAACATGCGCGCGTGCGGCGGCCCGGTCTCGCCGTCGAACTCGTAGCGCGGCGCCGTCTTGAAGCGCGACTGCGACAGCTCTTGCAGCGCGGTGCGCACATCGGCGCGCGCGACGCTTTCGGTCTGCGTCAAATGCACGCGCTGTACGAACCGCGCAGCGGCGTCGTAGCCTTCACATAGGAACACAGCGCCGACAACGGCTTCGAAGGTGTCGGCAAGGGTCGATGGCCGTTGCCCACCCGATCCCTTCGCCTCGCCCTTCCCGAGTCGCAGCGCCGATGCGAGTCCAAGGCGTGCCGCCGTGCGCGCAAGCGCCGCGCCGGAAACGAGGTGCTGGCGGCGTCGCGAGAGACGCCCCTCGGCTTCTGCGGGAAACCGATCGTGCAACCACGCCGCGGCCGCCAGACCGATGACGGCGTCGCCCAGAAATTCGAGCCGTTCGTTGGACAGACGCTGGCGCTCGTCGCGATGTTCGAAGACATACGAGCCGTGCGTGAGCGCGGTGTCGAGCAGCGCACAGTCGCCGGAGGCCGTCGCGCGGATGCCGAGCCGTCGCCCGAGCTCGCGCAGCGCTTTGCGGCGCGCGAGGCCTTCGCTCACTCGACGAACTTACGGAAGACCAGCACCGCGTTATGTCCGCCGAAGCCGAATGAATTGGACATCGCGACGTTGACTTCGGCTTTCCGTGCCACGTTGGGCACGCAATCCAAGTCGCATTGCGCATCGACGTGGTGGTAGTTTATGGTCGGAGGGATGATGCTATCCTTGATCGTCATCACCGTGCAGATGCCCTCGAGCGCACCGGCTGCGCCGAGCGCGTGGCCGAACATCGACTTGTTCGAGCTCACAGACATCGTCTTGGCCCGCTCGCCGAACACGCGATGGATCGCTTGCGTCTCGGCGATATCCCCGAGATCGGTCGACGTCGCGTGCGCGTTGATGTAGTCGACCTCCGCCGGCTCGATGCCGGCGTCGGCCAGCGCACGCTCCATCGCGAGGATGACACCGCGCGCGTCGGGATCGGGTTGCACCATGTGATATGCGTCGGACGACTTGCCGTAGCCGACGATCTCTGCATAGACTTTCGCGCCGCGCGCGCGGGCGTGCTCGAGCTCCTCGATGAGCAGCGCGCCGCCGCCTTCGGCGATCACGAATCCATCGCGGTCCTTATCGAACGGGCGGCTCGCCGTCGCAGGGGACTCATTGCGGGTCGAGAGCGCGCGCATCGCGCAAAAGCCCGCCACCGCGAGCGGCGCGATCGGCGCCTCAGAGCCGCCGCTGATCATCGCGTCGGCATCGCCGACCTGAATGGCGCGATACGCCTCGCCGATCGCGTTGTTGGATGACGCGCACGCCGAGACGGACGTGAACGTCGGCCCGCGGACGTTCATGTTCATCGAGATCAGCCCCGGCGCGATATTGGAGATCAGCATCGGGATGAAGAACGGCGAGAGGCGGTCGGCGCCTTGCTCGAGCATGATGCGGTGTTGGTTCTCGATCGTCAGGATGCCGCCGATCCCCGAGCCCATGACGACGCCGATGTTGTTGCGGTTGTCGTCCGTGATCTCGAGCTTCGAGTCCTCGAGCGCCTCTTTGGCCGCGACGACTGCGAACTGCGAGAAGCGATCGGCCTTGCGCGCGTCCTTCTTGCCCATCGTCTCGGCGGGATCGAAGTCGCGGACCTCGGCGGCGAAGCGCGTGGGCAGATGCGATGCGTCGAACAGCGTGATCTCGCCGACGCCGCTCTTGCCGGCGACGACGTTGGTCCAGAATTCTTTCGCGCTGTTTCCGAGCGGCGTGACCGCGCCGATGCCGGTGACGACGACGCGCCTCGCAGGTCGCATAGGGTGTAGAGTATGGTTTGCATCTGCACATGACTCCTGCCCCGCGCGAGTTTGACGAAAAGGGGAACCACTCGCGTACGAGAACGACTGGAGCGTGGGCCGATACGACCCCGCATTATCCGGCATCGCGCACAACCGCGCGGCTCCGCACGGCGGATCAGAAAGACGTTTGTGGCGTACAGCAACGCCCCGCGAGCGCCGGAAGTTCAAAGGGAGGTGACCTGCGCACCGTGGCCAAGAAGAAAGCCAAGAAGAAGGCATCGAAGAAAAAGCACTAACGCGTTCTAACATCGCGTTTTGCAAGCTGTGAGGGGTGCTCGCCAAAGGCGGCGCCCCTTCTTTACGCCAAAGGCCGCGCATGCCGAATCAACGCGACGGCTTCGACACACGCAGCGTCCACGACGCGACTCCATCGCAGCCCACTAACGCGCCCGCGCGCACGCCGATCTACCAATCCGCCGGCTGGACGTTCTCAAGCCTGGCGCAAGTCGACGAGATCTATGAACGGCGCGTTGCCGGCGCCATCTATGGTTCCGACGGCAACCCAAATCTGATCGCGCTTGAGGCGCAGATCGCTTCGCTCGAAGAGGCGGACGCGGCGTTAGCGACGTCAGCTGGTATGGCCGCGTTCACCAGCGCCTTCGCGGCGTTGCTGCGCAGCGGCGACCGCATCGTCGCTGCGCGCGAGTCGTACGGCAACACGCGCCGGCTCATCGATGATTTCTCACGCTTCGGCGTGCGGAGCGCGTTCGTCGACACCTGCGACCTTGCGGCTGTCGAAAACGAGCTCGCGCATGGCGCACGACTTCTCATCGCCGAGACGATCTCGAATCCGCGGCTGCGCGTCGCCGACGTGCGTGCGCTCGCAGCCGCCTCACATGCGAATGGTGCGTTGCTCATCATCGACAACACGTTCGCGTCGCCGTATCATTGCCGGCCGCTCGCGCTCGGCGCCGATCTCGTGATGGAAAGCGGCACCAAGTTTCTCGGCGGCCATCACGACATCGTGATCGGCACGCTTGCCGGTGAATCCGAATTGCTCGACCCGGTCCGCACCTTCGCGGTGCGTTCGGGCATGGTGCCCAGCGCATTCGAAGCGTGGTTGACGGCGCGCTCGATCGAAACGCTCGGAGTGCGCATGGCGAAAAGCGCGTCGAACGCCACCGCGCTTGCGAACTGGCTTGCATCGCATCCGAAGGTCACGCACGTCCATTATCCCGGACTACAAGACCACCCTGACCATGACGTCGCCAAACGGACCTTGGATCGCGGGTTTGGCCCGATGGTATCGTTCGAGATCGATGGTGGTGTGAAGTCGGTCGACAACTTACTCGCTGGTCTGCGCCGAATCCGGCTCATCCTTAGTCTTGGGGGAACGGAGACGTCGCTGTCGCATCCGGCGAAATCGTCGCACCGGGCGCTTTCGGCGCACGAGCGTTCGTCGCTCGGGTTGCATGACGGATTCTTGCGGTTATCGGTCGGAATCGAGGATCTCGCAGATATCCAGGCAGACCTTTCGCTCGGTTTCGAGCGGCTGTAGCTCGGTTAGAAAAACCTACGCCTCATAAAGAAGAAAGACATAGGGGCGCGGAACAGGTGTGCGCCCCTACGCAGGGCCCGTCATTAGAGCTTCGGGCCCCAACCGCTGAAGATCGAGGTGTCCGGACCGCGGCGCACGTGCACCAGGGTCGAACGGCCGTCGAGCAGATCGTTCTCTTGCTCTTCCTCGTCACGCGGGAGATAGTCGTGCTTCTTGGCATCCATTTTCGATTGGCTCCTTTCTCACCGTAGAGGGGCGAAGGTGCTCGGGCGGCTCTTCGCTACGGTCTCATCGTACGTGATGGGAGGGGTCCGTCGAATCGGTACAAGCACGGGCTGTACCGGGGCCAAGGTACGGAAAGTGAGCGTTGGGCGGCAGCCGGCCGCCCTCTCCGGCAGCCCTTAGGTGGTCGGGGCCCCTTGGGATCGGAGCGGGCCCTAGCCGTGGCAGCTCTGGGTGCCAGAATCCGTGAACGTCGAGCCCGGCTCCGCGATGAAGCGCCAGTCGAATCCGTGGGGGTGGAGCGTGAGGGCGAGAATCCCAAAGGTGTTTGCCGTGGCGGCTTTGCTGTTCGGCTGCATCGCGCCGAAATGATAGTGGCTACGTCCACCCGTGCCGATGACGAACTCGGTGATACCCTTGGCGTCCGGTGCCGCTTCGGGCGTCTGAGGCGCGAAGCGTTCGTACTCATGATCGTGGCCGGCCAGCACGACGTCGACATGTGCCGCATATAGTGCACGCCAGAACGCATCATAAGCGGCGTCGTTGCCGTGGACCGCGCCGGAAGAAAAGCGCGGCTGATGCCAGTACGCGAGCGTGCACGCGGCATGGTGATCCGCAAGGTCGCGGACGAGCCAGGTGGTCTGCGGCGAGTCGGCGGCGCAGCCGCCCACCGCTTTGCAATTGCCGTTGAGCGCGATCAGATGCCAGCCGCCCACATCGAAGCTATAGTAGCCCTTGCTTGGATCGCCCGCAGCTGACCCGAAATACGCGAAGTAGCCGGCCGCTCCCGGGGTGTGATACTCATGGTTGCCTGGCGTCGGGCGCGTGATGTCCTTGAACGCTCCCCACGACTTCGCATAACCAGCTTGAAACTGGTCGAGCCGGCCGTCCGCGTATTGCTCATCGCCTAAGGCTAGAACCGTGGCTGGATTCAGCGTCTTGATGAGCTGTGCGGTCGCAACCATGTGACAGACGTTGGGACCGCGTTCGTCGGGATCGGGTGTCGCGGCAGTCGGCAACAGATCGCAGGCGATGTCGCCAGCAGCGGCGATCACAGGGTCGCCCGGTGCAGCGGCGGCTGGCTTTACATCGGGGCTGGCGGTGAGCACCAGAAATGCAAACGCGCCCAGCGCTGCCAGTCTCAACATTTTGTGAGTCATGGCGCTGCGCTTGGCGCGCTGCGTCCGTGCGGTCCTCCCGCGCGATTATTATCGGTTGTTAAGTTGTGGTCAGATCCTGACGCCCCAGCCGCCGAACACCGACGTGAAAAATCCGTTCGGGCTGCGCACCAGTTCAGTGCGCGTGGTCGGCAGCTCGTAGTCGCCATGGGCGACCCCGATCAGGTTTGAAGTGCGACGCGGGTTCATGGTGCTCCAGCCTTTCTATCGTCGTTCATCTTTCATCCACATGATAACTCGGTTGCAGTAACCTGTCAATATCATTAGAAAGTTATCATTTCATAAGAAATTCACGGGACAAGGCCCTTGCGCAGTAACCGGCAAAGTGTCTATAATGTCGCCATGATTGCGAGGGAAAAGCTCGCCGAACACCTGGGCAGCAAGCCGGCACCCGGCGACCTCGCGCTCGTTCAGGCCTTCATCAATACCTGGGTATTTGACGCCTCAACCGACCCGCTCCAGACACCCCATGGGCTGCGGACCTGGCTCTCGGACCTCGAGCTGATCGAGGCGGGGGCCTCGGTGACCGACTGCGATGTCCGCCACGCCCACTCGGTGCGAGAGGCGCTTCGTACGCTCGCACATGCCAATAATGGAGGACCCGAAGATCCCAACGCGCTCGACACGCTAAACCGCGCCGCGCGCAGCGCCCAGCTTGCTATCGGCTTTCAAAGCGGCGGTCGCGCGGGTATAGAGCCGCGCGCGCCCGGCGTTGACGGCGCGCTAGGCCAGATTCTCGTCATCGCGCTCGATGCGATGGCCGACGGCATATGGGCGCGTTTGAAGGCGTGTCCGGCCGACGACTGCCGTTGGGTCTTCTACGATGAGACCAAAAACCGGTCAGGGACGTGGTGCTCGATGCGCGTCTGCGGCAATCGCACGAAAGCGCGCGAATACCGGCGCCGTCACACGCACGCCGGTGCGGCTGGCGAGGTCTATGCTTGGTCCCCCAGTGCGTCAAAGGATTCCGGCCGCCCGAAATCCTGACGCCCCTCGTTCCGTCTAGGTGATCGCCGCCGGAGGTCTGCCGCTAATTCCCCGCAGCGCTCGCACTTCGCGCTCGATCGGCCATTCTGAAAACGCGAAGATAAGCAATAGGATCAAGTTCACGAAGGGGACGATCATCAACAAGGAAAGCGCACCCGGATAGCCGGCTTTGCTTGCGATGCGCCAATAGATGACAATGGCGAAAATGAGGACGATAATTAGGAAGATGCCGTAGGCGGCGAAAAAGGCGCCGAGGGCCGGCCCAGCCGCTGGGTTCGAGCTCGAGTTGTCGTTCTGCAGCAGTAGCGCAAGTGGCGCGGAGAAATGCATAAGGTTCCCTCCTTAGGGAGGTCGCCTTCCCGTCAATCCAACAGCCAGCCTCTCGCGTGCGGATTAGCGTCGCACCGAATAAGTTTGTGCGTCGGCTCCTTAGCGCACCGCTGTCATGGCCTGCGTGCCGGTGTTCGCGCGTTGTAAAACAGGCCACTCTGCGAACGCGAGCCAGATCAGCAGCACGACATGTCCGAGCGGGATGAGGTTCAGCAGCGCCAACGCGCCCGGAAAGCCCGCTTTTTCAAGGATCCGCCACAAGCAATAAATCAGAAACGCAGCGATCAGCAGCCCTATGACGAGGAAGAGCAGCCAGAACGTGCCGATGATTGCAAGTGCGGCCGCCTGCGCGGCCGTGTCATCGCTTTGCAGGACCAAGACCGCAAGCGGGTTCATGATCTATCCTTTCTTCAGCGGGGCTGCTGGTCAGTACTGCGTGAAGCCCGCGAATGTTGCGGCTCGCGCTTCCCACCGCCCGCGCAGCCGGCGAGGACGACCGCCGTCATCGCCCACACCTGGCTGCGCGGGGTATGCGCTGCGCGGGCCGATCAACTACCGCCCGGGACCGTACGTCCTTGCAGCGCGAGCGAGACCTTGTTCTGCAGATTCTCGAGATGGGCGCGCGTGATCTCATCGAGCGATCCCGAGTTGAGCGCCGATCGCAGCGTTCCAGACAGACTCACCAGCTTCGCGCGCGCGAGGGCCTGCGCGTCGCTGGGCGCTCCCTTTTCCGGCGTCAGCGTCATCTTGATCAGCATCGTCGTGTAACTCGCTTGCAGGTTGCGTGCGAGCAGCGGCACGGTGCTTAACTTGGATGAGCGCAAGTCGCCGTACACGCTGTCCTGAGTCCAGTTGAACAGATCGGTCAGCGACATCGTGCTGCCAGGCTTGGCGCGCACGCCGATCTCATCGATCCTCTGCAGCCGCAACGGTTGGAACAGCAGGCCGAGAATGCGGTTCTGCAGGTTGCCGATGATCTCGACGATAGGCACGTCGTGACGCGCCGGCGGGCTGTACGCCCACGCGCCGCCATCAAGCGGCGACCACTCCTGGTAGGTCATACGGTTCAACAGGTCGGGCGGCAAACGATTCACCGACGCAGCGAAGACGTAGTGGTTCAAGTTTTGCCACGCACGCACTTGCGTCGCGCGGGTCACCGGCGTCAGCGGCAATGGAGCGTTTTGGTCGCCGGGCCGCGCGCGAGACAGATACTCTCCGCCGATGTAATGCTCGAACACAAGGCTGCAGCGGTTGTACTCACGCAGGATGAACGCGAACGCGTCGCGCTCTTCCTCGAAGGGATGTTCGGTGCGCGGATAGCGCGAGTTGAGCTTGGTCAGCAAGCTGTAGGAGAGATCCATGCGTGAATCGCACCACGAGATGTTGTCGCTTGTGAGGTCGAACTGCACGACGCGCGGATCGATCGCGTGCGAGTCGAACCACGACACGTCTTCATCGGACGCGAAACGATACCACGGATTGGTCGACTGTGCGAGCCAGCGGTTCAGGGTCGGCACCTCATCCTCGGGCGTGCGTGCGCCTGGGACCGGCGCATACGCCCAGTGGATGGCGTAGTAATCGTATGGCCCAATCGTCGTCTGGAACAACGAGCCGTGCGACTGCCCTTTCGGCCAGAAGTTGATCGGATTGTAATCCATCACCGATGACGAAAAACCGTGCTTCGCGGTGAAGGACGGGTCTTTGGTCTGCGCAGCCGTGAACGCCTCGGACGCGATGAAGTTGTGCTCCATGCCCATGTCGTGGCCGACTTCGTGCAGGGTGCCGTCGATGAGGAAATCGTCGATGTACGATTGCGGCACCTCGCCGCCGGGCCAATCGCCTGCCAGTTTGAGCGCCGTGGCGACAAAGCCGGCGTCGTTGTGCATTTCGGCGCCGTAGAGACGCTCTTCGGTCGCGAATTTCGTGCGGCCGCGCGTCGCGTCGATGAAGAACGGGTACGCGAGGTCGCCGAAGTTGACGTAATCGGCATCGAACACGACGCCCGTGCGGAACTGTTGACCGGTGCGCGGATCCCAGTAGAACTGCGCTTCGAGGAAGCCGCCTGCGTTCGAATCGGTCAGCCAGCGCAGCACGCTGTAGCGCACATCATCGGGATCCCAGTTCGAATCGTTGGGTTGATCTTTGACCTGTACGGCGTCGGTGATGCCCAGCGGGATGAACGCTTTGTTCCACTCGAGCACGGCGCGGCGGATCGCGCCGCGATACCGCTCCGGGATCGTGTTTGACATCCAGAACACCATCGGGTGCTTGGCCGGCGATGTCGTTGCGTTGGGATCGGTCTTTTGCATGTTCCAGCGTAAGATGTAGCGCTGCTGGCGGTTGAGCAACCGGTCGGACCCGAAGTTCAGGCGCACGTTGTCGAAGAAGCCGATGCGATCGTCCGCGAAGCGCGGCATGTAGTCGCCATCCGCCGGCGGCTCGATGAAGTTGTAATCGATGCGGAACTCGATCGCGCGCGGATCGGGCACGTTGTCGATGATCGACGCATCGTCGGTGACCCACGTCTGGCGGACGTCGACCAGGGTGTTGTCAGGGAACGACTTGGTCGGACCGTAGTACGAGCGATCCGCGTCGAGCCGGTAGAGCTTGCCCGGCTCCGGATTGCCGAGCGCGATTTTGAGCGTGTCGGCGAAGTCGATGACGTCGCCGAGCAGCGGCGCCGCCTCGATCAAGACATCGCCGGACGCCGCGTCTGTGGCGACCACTTTCGTGACGCCGACGACTGACTTGGCGACCTGGTCGTTGACCGCGTTCATGTCCGGCGAATTGGCTGGTGCGGTGAAAAACTCGTTGGGGAACAGAATCGCGATCTTGTCGTCCTGGCGCGTGAAGCGCACGATATGCGGCGGGAAATAATCGCCCGCGCCGGCGGTGATGAAGTATCCGCCCAGGCCGTTGCCTGGCACGGCGCTGAGGATGAAATCATGGTTGAGCTGCGCGGGCGAAAGCTCGAGATACACTTTGCCAGCCTTGCGCCACACGGTGATGAGACCTTTTTGAGGCGTCAAGCCTTCGGTGAATTTGGAGAGGACGGCCGGCGTGTCGTCATCTGCTTGCGTGCGCGTCGGGAGCGCTGAGCACGCGATGCATAACAGGAACGCCGCGAAGAACAAGCGCTTCATTGAGGATGAGGCCTTTCGTGCATGGAAGAATCGCCGCTGCGCCAATGGTTCGCGCGCGCCAAGCTCTTGCACCTACCGGCTATTCCTGAATGTGCTCTGAAAAGAGGACGTTGTGATCCGCAAGCTACCGTCAGGAAAGTACCGCCTCTACTCCCTCAAGAAGGACCCGCGGTCCGGAAAGCGGCGAAACCTCGGCACATTTCCTACGCGGGCGGCGGCGCTCAAGCACGAGCGCGCGGTCCAGTATTTCAAACGCGCGCGCTGAACGACCGATCGAAACCCTAGACCATGTAAGCACGCGGTGGGTTGGCGAGCTGCAAAATCGGGCGGTCGAGCGAGAAGCGCGAGATGTCGCTCGGCGTCGCGCCGTCGGCAACCAGTTCTGACAGCACTCGCCCGATCACCGATGCAAACTTGAACGCGTGGCCGGCGCCGATCGCGACGGCGACGCCGTCATGCAGAGGAATCCGGTCGATGACGAAGTCGCGATCCGGCGTGAGCGTGTACAGACACGTCTTCACCAAACGCACCGGTCCGAGGGCGGACGGAAGATAGCGTTCGAGAAACGCGCGGACTCTGGCGGAGTTGTCCGCATCCGATTCGAAATCGCGCGTGTCGGGATGGACCGGCTTACCGCCCGCGTCTTGCGCGACTTTGACCGCCGGTTCGCCGAACGCCGGAAACCCGTAAAACGACGGATCGTCCATCCAGATCCACACTGGAAATCGCTCGGGGGCGAAGCTCGCTAGGTCTGGCGACTCGAAGTAGGTGACTTGCTCTTTGGTCACCTCGAGCGGGAGATCGACGCCGAAATTCGCCAGCGTTTGGTTGGACCACGGGCCCGCAGCGATCGCCACGCGTTGCGCGCGAAACGTATGCTCACGCGTGGCGACGAGATATTCACCGTCACGTGGCGTGACCGACAGCACCGGCGTACGATCGAGCAACGTCGCACCATGCTCGCGCGCCATGCGCTGGTGCGCCGCGTTCGCGCGCGCCGCCATCGCGATGCCGCTTCGAGTTTGGAACAAGCCGTGGATGTCATCGGTCAGCCGCCACTGCGGCCAGCGTCGCACGATCTCGCGCGCATCGAGTCGTTCGAAGGGGACGTTGCACGCGGTCATCGCGTCCGCGTACGTCTCGAGCGGAATCGCGCTAACGCGCGGACCGAGGTCAAGTCCGCCTGTCTGCAGGACAACGCGCTCGCCCGCATCTGCTTCGAGCTCGGACCACGTCTCGTATGCGCGCTTGGCCAGCTCGACATATTCTGGCGCATGATACGACAAGCGGATGATGCGCGAGTGATCTTGCGACTCGCCACGCGCGTGCCCGAGCTCGAATTGCTCCAGCCCGAGGACGTCGTCGCCGAAACGGCGTGCGAGCCAGTACGCGGCGCCGCTGCCGATGCCGCCCAACCCAAGTACAATGAATTTGAAGTCCGTGCGTGCGGCCACGATGCTCTATCCGAGCCGATCGCGCACGTAGCGCCTGATGTCGAGGCTCGCGCTTTCCATCGGTGCGTAGTAACCGTGCTCGAACACGAGGGCCTGCATGCCGCGCTGCACTCCTGCGCAAATCGTCCAATCCTGGCGGTTGACGAGATCCCAGAACTCGACGGCGTCGCTTGGGTCGAAGCCGGGCTTCTCCATCTCGCTCGGGTGGAACAAGAAATCACAGATCACGCTGCTGCGTTGCGCGTCGCGCGGCCAGACAGTAAAGGCCGCGACGTGGTCGGCCGCTAGGCTCAACAGGAAGTTCGGGTAGATGAGCTCGCCCTTGTGACGCACGCGCTCGTCGTCGTCGAGCCCGGGGAAAGGGGCGCGTGTCGTCGTACCGCTGCGTGTGAACGTGAACGCACCGTCGCGATGCGGTATGCCACGGTCCCAATCGAGCTGCCCGCCGCCGGCCTGTTTGAAGGCGGGAACCACAGCGCATAGTTCGGGATGGACGCCCGCGCAATGGTAGCACTCGTTGTAATTCTCGAGGATGACTTTCCAATTGGCCGCGACGTCGTACACGATACGGCGTGCGGTCCGCAAGCCTGCCAACGGATACCGCGCAAGACGAGCGGGGAGCGCGTCGAGCTGCTCCGCGAGCGTGCGGCCCTCCGCAGCGGCACGCTGCGGCATCAGATTGACGAATATGAAACCGCCCCACGTCTCAACGCCGACTGGATACAACGGAAAGTCTTCTTTGCGGACGCCATCGGTTTCCGCGATATACGGAGCGGTGCGCAGGCGCCCGTCGAGTTCGTACGTCCACGAGTGGTACGGGCAGCGAATCGCGTTTCCGAAATTCCCACTCGGCGCGCAATTCATATCGCCGTCGAGCTTCGTGCGCTCGTCGAGAACCAACCGGCTCCCTCGATGCCGGCACACGTTGAAGTGCGCGGCGAGGCTCCCGTCCTTGGTGCGCACGACAAGCACGCTTTGACCAGCGATGTCAAGCTGGAGGAAGTCGCCGGTTGCGGGAACTTCTTCTTCCCGCGCCGCGCAGAACCACTCATGCCAGAAAATGCGCTCTTGCTCGCGCCTGAAGATCTCGGACGAGAAATACGATTCGCGCGGCAGCGTACGCTCGAGCGCCATGTTGCCTTCGCAGTTCCGCGCCATCGCGTGCTTCCCCCGGCTGCGCGCATAGGACTGTGTACGTGAGCATCGCGCAAGCCGACCAAACTTCGACAACTAACGCCATGCCGCAGCTGCGGCGCAGCCTGCGCTTCACCGACGTAGTGCTTTTCTTCGTGCTCACGTGCACGAATCTGCAATGGGTCGCGCTCGCCGCTGCGGCCGGGCCGAGTTCGGTGTCCGTGTGGCTGATCGGCTGCGCGTGCATGTTCATCCCGTTGTCAGTCGTCGTCGTCTATCTGACCGCGCGCTATCCTGACGAGGGCGGTCTGTACGTGTGGAGCAAAATGGCATTCGGGCCGTTTGCCGGCTTCATGACGGGCTGGACCTACTGGGCGAGCACGATGCCTTATTTTCCGGCGTTGCTCTACTTCACGGCCAGCAGCGCGCTGTTCATGTTCGGCGGAAACACCGCCGCGCTCGCCGGCTCGCCTGCGTTCTTCATCTCGTTATCGATCGGTGGGCTTGCGCTCGGCACGATCGTCAACGTGTTCGGCTTGAACGTCGGCAAGTGGCTCAATGATGTCGGCGCGGTGAGCCGCTGGATCGTGACGCTGGTACTGATCGCGCTCGGCGCGTTTGTTGTGTGGCGGTTCGGCAGCGCCACTCCACTCAACACCGAGACGATGCGGCCCACGTTCAGCGTAAAAGACCTCATCTTCTGGTCGGCAGTTGCATTTGCGTGGACCGGTCCGGAAGCGATCGCATTTATGGCGGGTGAGGTGAAAGATCCGAGGCGTACGATTCCGCGCGCGCTCGCCGTCGCCGCCCCGGCAATTGCCGCGATCTACATCGCAGGCACCGCGAGCGTACTCGTCGCGCTTCCCGCAGCACACGTCAGCGCCCTGACCGGCGTTATGCAGGCGATCGCAGACGCGTCGTCACGCTTCGGTTTGCACACGCTTACGCCGCTCGCCGCGCTGCTTGTCGTCATTAGCTGCCTGGGCAGCGTCGGCGCGTGGCTGGGCGCGGTCGCACGCCTCCCATTCGTGGCCGGCATCGACCGTTATCTCCCTGCAGCGTTCGGCCGCATGCACCCGCGCTGGGGCTCGCCGGTCGCCACGTTGTGGACGCAATTCGCGATCGCGACGGTCTTAGTTATCCTTGGACAGGGCGGCACGAATGTGAAGGGCGCCTACGAGGTCCTCGTGAGCACGACAGTCATCATCACCTATATCCCGTTCATCGCGTTGTTCGCGTCGGCCATCAAACTGCACGCCGGCTCAGCGCCGAGCGAGATCGGCATTCCTGGCGGTCGCGCGACGGTGATCGCGTCTGCGACTGTCGGCCTGCTCACGACGTCGATCTCAATCGTGCTCGCGACGTTCCCGCCCGATGACGAGCCGAACAAAGCGCTCGCGGTGCTCAAAGTGCTCGGCTTGAGCGCCGTCATGGTGGCAGCGGGGGTCGCGTTGTACGCATCCGGACGCCGGCGCGAAGCCGCCACAGAGCAGGCCGCATAGAGCTCGACGTGCTTCGTCGAGCGACAGAAATGGAAGCGCATTAGTCGGCCGTCCATAGTTGCGGGACGACTCGATTTGACCGCCCTTGGCTTCCTTTGCTATACTGCCAGAGCGTCCGCATTCCGGACGATTTTCATTCCAAGGAGCTCGTCACTCGCGTGTCTTTCTACATTAATCTCCAGCGCTTCGCCCACAAAAAGGGTCTAGGCTCATCGCGCAACGGTCGCGACTCTCAGAGCAAGCGGCTTGGCGTCAAGAAGTTCGGCGGCGAAACGGTCGCGGCCGGCAACATCATTCTGCGCCAACGCGGCACGAAGTTCTACCCTGGTCCGAACGTCGGCATGGGGAAAGACAACACGCTCTTCGCGCTTGTCGGCGGCACGGTGCAGTTCGCCCGGCGCGGCAAGGATCGTCAACTCGTCACGGTTGCGTCGAACGGCTCAGCCGACTAGCAGCGCCGCGCGCGAGCGCGCGGCAGCTCGAACCCGCGTGGAAAGGCCCGCAGCGATGCGGGTTTTTCGTTTTTCGCGCGAAGTCATTGAGCGATGTTCGTAGACGAAGCCCACATCGTCGTGCGCGCCGGTGACGGCGGCAACGGCATGGTCGCGTTCCGGCGCGAGAAGTACGTGCCGCGCGGAGGACCTGCCGGCGGCGACGGTGGAGGCGGCGGCTCGATCTACCTACTCGGCGACGGGCAGCGGACGACGCTCTTGGACTTCCGCCATAAGCGCGGCTTTCACGCCCCAAACGGGGCGCCCGGCGGACCTGACAATTGCCACGGCAAGGACGGGGATGACATCATCATCCCCGTGCCGCTCGGCACGTTGGTGCGCGATGGCGACCAACTCATCGCCGACGTGCGCGACGAAGGCGCGCGCGTGATCGTCGCGCGCGGAGGCCGCGGCGGACTGGGCAACGCGCATTTCGCGACGTCGGTAAATCAGACGCCGCGCTTCGCGCAGCGCGGCGAGCCGGGGGAAGAACGCACGCTGGACTTGCAGCTCAAACTGCTGGCCGATGCCGGCATCGTAGGCGCTCCGAACGCCGGAAAGTCGACGCTATTGGCGAGCGTGTCCGCCGCCCGGCCCAAGATCGCCGACTATCCGTTCACCACCCTCGAACCGCAGCTCGGCGTCGTGCCGATCGACATCGACGCGAACTTCGTCCTCGTCGACGTGCCTGGGTTGATCGAGGGAGCCAGTGCGGGTGCGGGCCTCGGCGATACATTTTTGCGGCACATCGAGCGCACGCGCGTGCTCATCCATCTGATCGACGGTGCGCTTTCTCCAGGCGAGGCGCTCGCACAAAAGGCGATGATCGAAGACGAGTTGGGCGCGTGGAACCCGCAGTTGCTCCGTAAGAAACGCATTGTCGCAGTGTCGAAGATGGATCTGCCCAACGCGGCTGACGTGCTCGCAGCAGTCGAGGAGGCTACCGGCGACAAGGTCTTCGGCATCTCCGCGGCGACCGGACAGGGCGTGAAACCGCTTATGTCAGCGGCGTACGCGGCGATCCAATCCGAACGCGCGGTTGAGGCGGCATCCGCGTCTGAACCGGGTGTCGTTTTGCGACCGAAGCCCGTTACCGGCCGGCGCCGCGTCGAGGTATCTAAGGAAGGCCGTGCGTTTCGCGTGAGCGGCGGCAGTCTAGAGCGGCTTGCGACGATGACCGATCTTGATTCGGACGAAGGACGTGCGTTCTTCGCGCGCGCGCTCGCACGCAGTGGCGCGCTGCGCAAACTGCAGCGGCTAGGCCTGCGCGCGGGCGACACCGTTCGCGTCGGCGCGGCCGAATTCGTGTACTCGTGACGACGCGGCGAACCGGCCTGCTTGGCGGCACGTTCGACCCTATCCATTTCGGCCATCTCTTCATCGCGCAAGCCGTGCGCGAGCTAGCCGGGCTCGATCGCGTGCTGTTCCTGCCCGTCGGCGATCCCGCCCACCGCGAGGTCCATTCGAGCGCGCAAGACCGGTGCGAGATGGTACGACGCGCCATCGCCGGCAACGACGCGTTTGTGCTGGATACCACCGCGCTGGAGCAGCCCGGTCCTGTATACACGGCAGATACGCTGGCGCTCTTAAACGCGAAGCTACCCGACGACGAGCTTTCGTTCATCGCGGGCGTCGATTCGCTGACAGTGAGCCGTTGGCGGCGTCTCGACGAAGTCGCCGCCGCGCTCGCGCGTTTTTACGCGGTACGCCGCGAGGGCGCACGCAGCGAAGACGTGGCCGCGATCATCGCCGATCTGCCGGCACCCCTGCGCGAACGTTTCGTGGTGCTCGACCTACCGCTCGTCGATATCTCCGCGAGCGTGATCCGCGCACGGGTGCGCGCGGGCCAAAGCGTACGCTACCTGACGCCCGACGATGTCGCGCGTCTTATCGTAGATCGAGGCTTGTATCGAGGCGCTTAGCTAATTCGGGCTGAGTGCGGGGAACGAGAATGTCCCTGTCGCAATCGGCCGAGTGGCTTTTTTTGCACCGGCGGCACCGGGCAGGCCCAATAAGATGATGCGAATGTTACCTGCTGCCCGGATGAGGCGACGCGATGACTCGTGCGGATTGATCAACAGACGTGACCTCACGGCTTTGAAAGGAAATTGAAGCTTTGGGGAAGTGCGTACACTACAGTATACGCTTGACTGCTCTATCCGACAAGGACGAACGTACGGTCGATGGCGGTGCGGGTGCTTGGACGGAAGGCGCGGCTGCGCGCGACGGGCGAAATCGCGGGACCTTGATGTTCCCCACAGGGCGTACCGCGCTCTGGATTTCTTTCGCGGCATGGGCGCCGGCAATCGCGGTGCTATCGCTCACGCTGAGCGCGTGTTCGAACTCCGGCTCCGAGGCACCCGACAATCTAAGCGCCCTCAACGATATCAGTCAACACCGCACGCACCAGCAGGTGACGGTCGAGGGCACTGTCGCGCAGATACTACGCCCGACCTCGACTGCTGAAGGACGGCACGAGCGTTTCATGCTCGACGTGCACACAGGCAGCGGCGACGAGCAGCTCATCTTAGTCGCGCACAACATCGATATCGCACCTGAAGTGCCGCTTGAGAACGGCGATGACGTCATCGTGCACGGTGAACTCGAACTCGATCCGCAGGGCCCCGTCATCCATTGGACTCATCACGACCCGCGCGGGCGTAACCCGCCGGGCTTTATCAAGGTGCACGGCCAGACATATGAATGAAGGCGCGTCCTCGCAACGCGCCGCGCTCTCGGTCGCACTCGCATCGCGCTCGCCGCGCCGCCGCCAACTGCTCGAAAGTCTCGGTCTTCATGTCGTCGAGGTCGCAAGCAGCTACGACGAAAACGCGCATGCGTACTCCGATCCGCGCGAGATGGTGCTCGAGCACGCGCGCGGCAAGGCGGCGCTCGCCGCGCCGAATGGCCCGCCGCTGCTGGTCGCCGCCGACACCGACGTCGTGATCGACGGCGCGGTGCTCGGCAAGCCGCGCGATGCAACGGATGCCGCCGCGATGCTGCGCCTGCTGTCCGGGCGCACGCACGTCGTCCACACCGGCTTCGCGCTGCTCGACCGTGCACGCGGCGTCTCGTGCGACGGCGTCGAGTCGGCACGCGTCACCTTCTTGGAACTTGACGGCGACCACATCGCGCGTTATGTCGCCAGCGGCGAGCCGCTCGATAAGGCTGGAGCGTATGGAATCCAAGGTCGCGGCGCGCTGCTTGTCGCATCCATCGACGGGGACTTCTACACTGTCATGGGACTGCCGCTCGCGCGCCTGGGGCGCGCGTTTGCTTCATTAGGATACGACCTGCTCTAAATCATCATGGCCGCCGTGTTTGATTCGCTCTACGCGCGTTTAGCGCCGGAGATCTCCATCGACCTAGGCACCGCGAACACGCCGGTTTTCGTGCGCGGCCATGGCTTGCGCTTCATCGAGCCGACGGTCGTCGCCGTGGACACGAACTCGGGCGAAGTATTGACGGTCGGCGAAGGTGCGTCTCAGATGGTCGGGCGCGTGCCGCGCAACATCACGGTCATCAAGCCGCTGCGCAACGGCGTCATCTCCAATTACAAATATACCGAAGCGCTCGTGCGCCAGTTGCTGGACCGTGCGATGCGCGGGCGTTCCCTGTTTCCACCGCGCGTCATCGTGGGCGTGCCTGGCAGCGCGACCGACGTCGAGCGCAAAGCAGTGCGCGAGGCGGCGCTGGGTGCAGGCGCAGGCAAGGTCTATTTCGTGCAGCAGGCGATCGCAGCGGCGGTCGGCGCGGGGTTGCCGATCATGGAACCGCGCGGCAGCATGATCGTCGACATCGGCGGCGGCACGACCGAGATCGCAGTGCTTTCTCTTGGAGGCCTGGTCGTCGCGCGGTCGCTCAAGATGGGCGGCAACCGGCTCGACGATACGATTGTCGCGCACATGCGCACGAGCCGCGGCGTCAGCATCGGCGACCGCACGGCCGAGCAGTTGAAGATCGCGCTTGGCTACTATGGCCGGCCGCGTGGCAAGCCGCCCGAAAAAATCGTCGGGCAGGACCTGCGTGCGCTGCGGCCGGGAACGTTCGAAGTTCGCGAGGAAGAGATCGGCTCCGCGGTCGCTGAGCCGCTCGGCGAGATCGTCGACGCGGTCCGCTCGGTCATCGAAGTGACGCCCCCCGAGCTCGTGCGTGATATCAGCGAGGATGGTTTCGTGCTCGCCGGGGGCGGCGCTGCGATCGCCGGGCTTGCAGAGACTCTCGGTTTGGTGCTCAGCATGCGCGTGCGCATCGCGGACGAGCCGATGTTATGTGTAGCGCGCGGCGCCGCGCAGATCCTCAGCGACGCGCGGCTTTTTGACGCGCTGTATCCGACGCGGCAGTCGAGAATCGGCAGGTGGTTGAAATCCATCCGTTTTGGGATGAGCGAAAGCTCCTCGTATTCGTCGCGCTGATCATCGTGGCGGCGGGCATCGCTGTGATCGAGATCGATGCGGCAAAGCACGGCCGTCAAAGCGCGATCGATGTCGTCGTCAGCGCGGTCTACACGCCGGCGCAAACGGGGTTGACGCGCGTAGTCAATGCCGTCACAACGTCGGTGAACGACGTGTTGCATTCCGGCCAATACGCGACGGAGAATCAAGCGCTGCAAGATAAAGTCGATCGGCTCGCCGCAGCAAACGAACGTCTGCAGACTGACGCGGCGGAGAACCGCGAGCTGCGCCGTTTGCTCGAGATGAAGCAGACGCTGCCGGGCGACGCGCTCGTCGCAGACGTCGTCGGCTACGTGCCGGAAGCGACGCGTCGAGAGGTCACGATCGACAGAGGTTCGCGCGATGGTGTGCACCGCGACAGCGTCGTCGTCGGCGGTGAGGGCCTTGTCGGGCACGTGCTCAGCACCGGGCCGCACGAAGCGCGTGTCCTGCTGCTCATCGATCCGCAAAGCGCCGTGCCCGCCTATCTACAGCGCTCGCGCACGTGGGGCATCGTGACCGGCACGTGGCTGCATGCGAAGATGAAATACATCGACCAGAACGCGCGCCTGCAACAAGGCGAGACCGTCGTGACGGGTCACGGCGAGATCTATCCGAGTGGCATCGTGATCGGCCGCGTGCGCGAGATCGATCGCAAAGATAACGCGCTCTACCAGACTGCCGTTCTCGAACCGGCTGTCGATTTTCGCTCGCTCGTGCACGTCCTCGTGTACACGTCGCAATGAGTGACGTCAGCTCATGAACGTTGAGCTCGCGCGCATGCTCCCGCCGCGCGTGTTGTTCGGGCCGCAGCGCCCGGTGGACACCGGCGTGGGCTCGCCACCGCGTTTTACGACGCTGCTGCTCCTCGCGGCGCTCGCCGTACTGCTGCAAGTCACATTTGGGCAAGCGTGGACGCTGCGCGGCGCACATATCAGCCTGATGACAGTGCTGGTCGTGTGGACCGGCTTGCGTTGCGGGCCGACGACCGGAGGCTGGCTCGGCCTGCTCGGCGGCGTGCTCGAGGACGCGCTTGGCGGCGGCGGCGCCAACGTACTCGCGCTGACGATCGTCGGGTTCTTATCGGGACTGCTCAGCAGCCGCTTCTTCGCCGACTCGCTGACTGCGGTGGTCGCTTCAGTCGCGGGCGGCACGATCGCGCGCAACGCGATCACCTACGCCGTGCTCGAAGTGGCCTACGGTGATCGCGGCAGCTACCATCGCATCGCGCACGCGACCGCGTGGGAGGTCGTGCTGAACTGCGCGTTCTCGGCACTCGTCGTGCTAGCACTGCGCTGGTGGTCCGACCGCCGGCCGGCGGGCGCCTGACGCATGCAAGGCATTTTGGGCCGCCAAGGCGGTGATGAGGAAGGTGGACGCGCCAACGTACCGCGTTTGATCATCTTCTTGGGCGGCGTCGCTATCGTGATCGCTGTGTTGATCTGGCGCTTGGCAGACGTGCAGCTCGTGCACGGCGCATCGTATGAGACGCTGGCGGATCAGAACCAGTTGCGCACGATTCCGCTGACGGCGCCGCGTGGACTGATGTACGACCGGCGCGGCGTCATCATCGCGAGCAATCGGCCGTCGTTCGTCGTACAGGTAGTCCCCTTACAAGTCGACGACCCGAGCGCGGAGATCGACGAACTTGGGAAAATTCTCCACGTGCCGCCACAGAGCTTGTGGAAACGGTTGCTGCGCTATAACGGTGTTACATACCCGACGTTCGACGCATTGGCAGGCGTCGTGCCGCTCGGACCCATCACCATCGCCGGAGACTTGAGCCCGGCGACCGTCGCGCGCTTTTCCGAACGCGCCGATCGTTTGGCCGGCATGAACGTCGAGCTCGTGCCGGTGCGCTACTATCCGTTCGGCACGCTCGGCTCGCACATCATGGGCTATGTCGGACGCATCACGCAAGACGAATACGAAGCGCGCAAGCACTTGGGTTATGGAACCAACGACACGATCGGCAAAGAGGGACTCGAGTTCACTTACGACGCGGCGATGCGCGGACAAAACGGCGGGCGTCAGATCAAAGTCAATTCTGCGGGAGCCGCGGTCGCGACGCTCGGCGAGACAGAAGCGGTGCCGGGCAACAGCCTCGACCTGACGATTGATTGGCGACTGCAGCGCGCAGCGGAAGCTGCGATGGACAAGCAGATCCGCGTGATCAAGGCGCGCATCGGCCATCGCATCGCAGGCGCTGCGATCGTCGAGGACGTTCACACCGGAGCGATTCTCGCGCTCGTCAGCCAGCCCAACGTCAATCCGAACGATTTCGCGCTGCCGATCACCGAAGCGCGCTATAACGCGTACCTCAACGACCCGCTCAAGCCGCTGTTCACGCGTGCGATCGCCGGCAAGTATCCGACTGGATCGACGTTCAAAATGATCACGAGCTCCGCCGCGCTGGCGAGCGGCGTGCTCAACGCGAACAGCACGTTGTACTGTCCAGGCTTCTTCGATATCGGCGTCGTGTTCAACGACGACGCCCGCGGGGGTCATGGAACGCTGAACGTCACGCAGGCGATCTCGCGTTCGTGCGACGTCTTCTTCTTCAAAGTGGGATTCGAGCTCGGCATTACGCGGCTCGATCGCTATGCGGCGGCGTACGGCGTCGGCATTCCCACGGGTATCGACTTGCCTGGGGAGACGAGCGGAACGTTGCCGACGCCCGAATGGAAGAAACGCATGTACGACGATCAGTGGTACGCGGGCGATACCGTCAACATGGCGATCGGGCAGGGTTACGTCGAAGTGTCGCCGATCCAGCTGCTGCGGGTTGTCACAGCAGTCGCGAACGGCGGTACGCTGCTGCGCCCGTATCTACTGGCGGACGTCCGCGATGAGCATGGCAACGTCGCGATGCGCACTGATCCATTCGTCGAAGGCCAGGTTCCGGTGCCCGCAGAGGATCTGCAACTGGTGCGCGAGGGCATGCTTGGCGCAATCGAGAGCCCGTACGGAACTGCATATAACGTGCTCATCCCCCATTTCCACTACGCCGGCAAGACCGGTACCGTCGAAAACGTGCCGACGATTGACAATCCTCAAGGCCGCAATCATGCGTGGTTCGTTTGTTTCGCGCCGTACAAGGAACCGCAGATCGCGGTCGTCGTGTTCATGGAGAAAAGCGGCGGCTTCGGTGCGGTCAACGCTGCGCCAGTCGCGCAAGACATCGTCGAGTCGTACTACCATCTCGGCAACGAAGGCCCGAGCGGCAACGGCATTCACGACTAGCGGTAATAGCGGCGCTGCGACGACGCGCAGCACGAGTCCAGGGGGCGCTCGCGGACGAAGCGAAAGCGCACGCATGCAGCAAACGATGATCCCGCTTGCCGAGTCAATGCGGCGGCTTGGCACCGAGAGCGCCTTTGTCGTGCTCGCGCGCGCCCGCGCGCTCGAAGCCGAAGGCCGCAGCATCATCCATCTGGAGATCGGCGAACCCGATTTCGATACGCCCGAGCACGTCAAAGGAGCCGGCATCAAGTCGATCCGCTCCAACCGCACGCACTACACGCCGGCTGCCGGTACCGCTGAGCTGCGCGATGCGATCGCGGCGCACGTCACCAAAACGCGCGGCGTCGACGTGACGCGAGATATGGTCGTCGTTAGCCCGGGCGCGAAGCCGACGATCGCATTCACGCTGATGGCGCTGCTCAATCCAGGCGATGAAGTCGTCATCCCTGACCCTGCGTATCCCGCCTATCGCTCGATCGTCACATATGTGAATGCGGTACCGGTCTCGGTGCCGCTGATGGAGAGCAAACAGTTCCGCCTCGATCCGGCCGCTTTGGAAGCAGCGATCACGTCCAAGACCAAGATCCTCGTGCTCAACTCGCCGCACAATCCAACCGGCGGAATCCTCACGAATGAGGACATCTTCGCGATCGCCGACATCGTGCGCAAGCACGACATCGTGGTGATCAGCGACGAGATCTACAACCGTCACTGCTACGACAAGGAATTCGCTTCATACTACGGACTGTCGGCGAATCCCGACCGAACGATTTTGGTCGACGGGTTTTCGAAGGCGTGGGCGATGACCGGCTGGCGTCTCGGTTTTGGCGTGTATCCAAAGCACATCGCCGACGCAGTAGGCGCACTGATGCTCAACACCGTTTCGTGCACCGCGACCTTCGTGCAAGATGCCGGCATTGCCGCACTGCACGGCGACGACGAACCCGTTGAGGCGATGCGCGAAGAGTTCCGCCGCCGTCGCAAGATCTTGGTGGAGGGGCTGTGCGATATCCCCGGCGTGTCGTGCCAGACGCCGGGCGGCGCGTTCTACGTGTTCCCGAATGTGTCCAAGATCGACACCAACGATATCAAAGTCGCGAACTACTTGTTGGAGGAGGGCGGCGTTGCCGTGCTCGGCGGCTCGACGTTCGGACCGAACGGGCGCGGTTTCGTGCGCCTGTCATACGCGGCATCGGAAGAGAACTTGCGCGAAGCGCTCAAGCGCATGAAGAGCACGCTCGCGAAGTATCCGCGTTAGTTCCGTTATATTCCAATCGCAGCTTTGACGTGCGCTAATGTCTGCGCTGCGGTTTCGCGCGCGCGGCGCGTGCCCTCCGTGAGCACTTCTTCTACGTAGCCCATGTTCGATGCCAATTCACGCCGGCGTTCGCGCAACGGCGCCAACGCGGCGTTGAGATGGACCGCCATGTCTGCCTTGTCTTCGACGCAGCCCAACCGGCCGGTGCGGCAGCGGTGCGCGATGTCGGCTGCATTCGCCGAATTGAAGATTTCTTGAAAGAAGAACACCGGACAGATCTCGGGATGCCCTGGGTCGTTCTTGCGGATCTTGCTCGGATCGGTGAACATCTCTTTGACTTTGGCGGTCGTCTCGGCCTCGGAGTCGGCGAGCAAGATACTGTTGTTGTAGGACTTGCTCATCTTGCGGCCGTCGGTACCCGGCACTGCCGGCGTTTGCGAAAGCACGGCTTCCGGTTCGACGAGCACATCGCCATATAAATGGTTGAAACGGCGCACGATCTCTCGGCACAGCTCGAGGTGCGGCAGCTGATCCTGGCCGACCGGCACTCCCTGGCCTTTGAACGCGATGATGTCGACGGTCTGGAGCACGGGGTAGCCGAGAAAACCGTGTGTCGCGATCTCGGGCCCGAGCGCGGCGATCTGATCTTTATAGCTGGGGACCCGCTCCAGCCACGAAACCGGCGTGATCATCGAGAGCAAGACAGCGAGTTCGCTGATCTCGGGCACGCGCGATTGCACGAAGATCGTGCAACGTTGCGGATCCAGCCCAGCGGCAAGAAAGCCGAGCGCGATGTCCTGTACTGAGTCCGCGATCTCTTTGCTGCGCGCGAAGTTGGTCGTCAACGCATGCAGATCGGCGATCTCGTAGAAGCAATCGTTGTCGCGCGTGAGCTCGACAAAATTTTTGAGCGCACCGAGCCAATGGCCCACGTGGAGCTTGCCTGACGCGCGGATCCCAGCCATGATGCGGCGGCGCGTCTTCGGCCGCACAACGGTCGTCATGGCGAGACCTTACCTCGCACGCGCCGATGCGCCTCCAATTGCGAGCGCACGAAGGCGCGCGCATTGCGAACAGCGGCGCGCAACCCCAGACCTCGACCAAGATACACGGCGATCGCTGCAGCGAGCGTGCAGCCGGTGCCGCGCATCGATGCCGCGATGCGCGGTGCGCGGAACTCGACCACGCCGTTCGCGTCAGCGAGGACATCGACCGAATCCTTGCCGCGGATATGACCGCCCGTCACCAACACGGCGCAGCCGCATTTTCGCAAGCGAATGGCAGCATCACGAGCGTCTGCGACAGTCCGCACCCGGCGTCCGCTGAGTTCAGCCGCTTCTGCGGCGTTTGGCGTGATGACGGTTGCGAGCTTCATGAGCCCTTCGAGTGCGCCGATCTCAGCAGATCCAAGAAAGCGGTGGTTCGATGACGACGAGATCACGGGGTCGAGCACGATTGGCAGACGCCGCCGCTGCGACCGCACAAAGCGCGCGACTGCCGCGAGAAGTTGCGCGCTGGGCACTAGGCCGACGCGCACCGCCGAGATGCGCCGTTCTTGGGTGATGGCGTCGAGCTGATTTCGTAACGCTCGTGCGGGTAATGCATAGACTTCTGCCACACGCCGCGAATTCTGAGCTGTCACGGCTGCAAGGGCTAGCGCGCCATCCGCACCGAGCCGTTCGTACACAAGCAGGTCGCGCGTGATGCCGGCGGCGCTCGTCGGATCCGTCGACCCGATGCTCAGGATGACTGGCCGCTTTCGCTTATTTTGCCGCTTCATAATGGAGTTATCCACATATCCACACGCGCTGTGGAGAACACGCGTTTGCCCTCAACGGGGTTCATTGATGTGGTCTTGGGGGCGTCGGCTCGGGGCTCAGCGGCGCGATCGATGCCGGCGCTGATTTGCCTGAGGTTTGATAGATGCGTGCGATGAGCGAGCGGAATTGCCCCATCAAACGATCGACCTCGCTCTGCGGCGCGATCATGTTAGGTGTGAGGTAAAAGCGCGATGCTTCTGCTTCGAATAAGGCTGCTCGCGTGCCCTCGCGCGCAAGCGCTGCGTCGCCGCCGGCCGCCTGGCGTGCGTCGCCAAGCGCAGTCCACATCTTCGCCTGATTCAACGTTCCCATCCAATACGCGAGGCTGCCCGCATCTGCCGCCGCTGCAAATCCGAACGACGATAGGGTCGGCGGATGGATGTGGATATACTGCGCGACCGTCACCGATGTGACCCGATCGGAGAGGGCTGCGGCGAGTGCATCGACGACGTGCGCGCGATCCGCGCGGCGGTTCCAAAGCCCTTCTCCTTCAATTCGCAAAACGATGATGTCTCCGCCGCGCGCGCCTGCCGTCCGCGCGAGCTCGCTCACGCGCTCTCCCATGGCTCCGGCCGGAAGCCCCGGCGGAAGCACGCTGAGCGCGGTGCCATCGTCTTGGCTCCAAAACAACGCCGACAAGGCGGGGCCGGCAGCGGCATGCAGCGCGTACGCGTGGTAGGCGCCTGAGTCGGCGGCTAGCACAGCCTCGCGCGAGCCACCGATCGGCGACGAACGTAAGACGCGGTCTGAGAACAGCGCAAACGTCGCGTGGTGCTGCGCGAGCATAGTGGCCGTCGCGTCGTCGTATGCGCCGTGCGGCGAGTACACACCGGCAGCACCTGATTGTAGCGCCTCGACTCCATGCAACGCCTGGTCGCTGAGCGTTGCTGCGTCCGCTCCGGCGCCGGTCATGACGATATTGGCGCCGCTCTTTCCGCCGCCGTCGATCAGCAAGGGCAGGATCGGCTCGCCTGCAGGATCGGCGATGAGCTCGAGCTGCCCCGAGAGCGCGAGCTGTTTAAGTTCGTCCAGGGTCGTGCGATCGACGGCCGCTAACTGCGCAACCGCGGCAGCGGCCTGCGCATCAGTGAGCGTGCTCTTGTCAAGATCGCTCGCTAGCGAGCCCAGCTGACCCACGGCGGCAAGACGCGTGAGCGCGCCCAAGCCGGCCAATTCGACGTAGTCAACGGCGGTGAATGTCGCCGAGCGTTGACCGGCCAGCGCGAGTGGGGCTGCCGCGGCGAGCGATCGGTAGCGGCGAGCCGCGGGCGTCATGGCCAGCGACGAGTCGAAGACTGGTACTTGGGCGAGCACCCGCAGCATGTCAGCACGGGCGCCGCCGACGAGATGGCCGGCGACCATCGCCTGCAGCGCGCTGTCGCCCTCAGCGGCGCTTTGCAAGCCGGCGAGAGCGCTTGCGTCGATCGCGAGCGAGAAGCGCGCGCGCGGATGGGCGCGCAGCGCGCGTTCGATCGCTCCGAGCGTGTCGGGCGCAGACAATGCGATGGCGGCGGCGCGAACGCTCTGGTCGCTCGAGGGCGCTGCCACGACGTGCCACACGATTGCGACCGAAGCCGGCCGCACCGCGGTAGGTGCCGGCGTTGGAGTGGGCGCCAGCGTCGGCGCAAGGGTCGGCCCCGGCGTGCGCGATGGCGCTGCGGATGTCGGCGTTGATGTCGGCTGCGGCTGCCCTGGCGACGGGGTCGGTGCGGTCGGACCGCCGTTGGACGCCGCCAACACGACGACCGCCGAGATAAGCTCTATGATCATTTCAGTGCGGTGATGAAAGAAAGAGGCCGGTTCACGCCGGCCCCTTCGACATTCCGGAAACGCGGTTGATTATTGTACGTTGACAGTGATGACCGATGACGAAACGCCCGCGACTTGCGCTTGAATGCCGGCGGTGCCGGGCGCAAAGCCGAACACGCAGATGTTCTGCGTCGACTGGCCGCGGTACGGCGTGGCGCAATCGGCGTTGAACAATAGAATCGCGCCCGTGAAGGTCGCTTTCGCAGCGCAGCCATAGAAGATGTTGATCGTTCCGACGCTGCCTGGGCATGCGGGCGCGGTAAGGTTGAACGGGAACACTGTGCTGCTGTTGATGATATTCCACGGGCCGCTCTGGGTCGCCGAGACGTACATCTGGCTGCCGAACTGGTAGTACGCGGTCGAAACCAGCAGTATGAACGCGTTGCGCGATACGTTGTAGATGTTCACGCCGCTTTGGACCGAGATGCCGACCTTGTTGACGACCGCGGAGCCGCGCGATGGGCCCGATCCGATGTTCACGCCCAGGCCGCCGCAACCCGTAAGCGCCAGGATAGCCGCCATACCAAGCGCGACAACCGACCGCCGCATAACTTGCATCGCAAGCCCTCTTTCGTCCACACGTGCCGGCGCGATGATAAAGCAACACGTCCGTGCAGCGCCTCGTATTGGCTCGACCGCGCGTTGCGTGACTTGACCGGCTGAGCGGGCGGTTCGAAGCGCTCTCGGGCATATCCTCCGGCTAGCAAAGGCGCTCAACGGCCCGCCTGGCGGGCCGCGCCGCAGCTACATTTTATTCAAACGGATTGGTCCGACGACGATCGCGAATGTCTGTTCCTCGCCGTCAAAAATCGCCGGCGCCACGGTAAGGGTGAGCGTCTGATTCTCGTCCGTCTTCTGCGCGACGGGAAAGTTGATGTAGCCCGACGTTTGCTGCTTCGGCATGAGGCGCAGACCTTCGAAAAACGCAACATTGTTCAGCGGGAACGTCGCTGAGTTCAGCGCGGGGATCTTCGCGCCGCCGACATCGAGCACGCTCTTGCCGAGCGGCAACACCTGCACCGGAGTTGAGGTCCCATTGAGCACCGTGCAATCCACCTGGACGCGCTTGTCGAAGAACTGAACGCGATGCACCGTTACGGTGATGCCTTGCGCGCTGCCCGTGATCTCCGGTGCATAGGACTTCCACGGCTGGTACAGCTGTTTGACTCGCCACGAACCGTTCTCGTGGAGCACGAAGTATGGATCCTTGACTGTCGCACTGATGGGGTGCCGCGTGTTGACGTCGAGGAACGTGACGTCCTCTTGCGACGTGAACTCGACGATCTCGCCGTGTGACAACGCGCTGATCAGGGAGAACTTATGGATCGTGTACTGCGTCGATTGCATATTCGACGCGAAGTTCTCGACGTTGCCGAAATACGACTGTTGGCCCGACGCCAGCAGCGCGAACGCCGCGTTATAGTCGTGCTTGACAAGCGCGTTGATGTAGGCGTTCACCGCATCGACTGCACCTTTGTCCGGCTTCTCGGTGGTCGGCGCAGGCGTCGCACCGAGCATGCACAGCGTTAGTATGATGATGCCGATCGAGCGCGCGCGTTTCATCATTCCTCCGGGCAGATCCGATCGACGATGCGTTGCAGTTCGTCGTCGTCAGCGTAATGGATCTCGAGCGTGCCACCCCGCGCGCCCGGTTTGAGCGCAACCCGCGTTGCGAGCGCAAAGCGCAAGCGTGTCTCGACATCGGCCAGATCCGGCGGCAGCGGATGTGCGACGTGCGTACGCGCCGTGCCCGTCTTGCCGCTGGCCTGCGATGCTGCGCGCTCGATGTCGCGCACGCTCCACCCTTTGGCGACCGCTTCGCGCGCCAGGCGCTCGGCCTTGGGACCCGACAGCGTCGCAAGCGCGCGCGCGTGGCCTCCGGAGAGCTTGCCGTCGCGCACGAGCGCTTGCACGGAATCGGGGAGAGAAAGCAGGCGCAGGGCGTTCGCGACCGCCGGCCTGCTTTTGCCCAAACGGTTCGCGAGGCGCTCCTGCGTGAAGTCGTACTCGGCGATGAGCTGGCGATAGCCGACCGCTTCTTCGATCGCGTTCAGATCGGTGCGTTGCAGGTTCTCGAGCAGCGCGAGTTCGATCGCCTCGCCGTCGTGCGACTCGCGCACGAGCGCGGGAATGCTGCGCAGGCCTGCGAGCTTGGCGGCCCGCCAGCGGCGCTCGCCGGCGATGAGTTCGTAGTGCGCCGGCCCGTCGCGTTTGGGCCGTACGAGCACCGGCACGAGGATGCCATTGGCCTTCATCGATTGCGCCAGCGAATCCAACTCCGCGCGGTCAAACGAGCGCCGGGGTTGATTCGCATTTGGCGCGATGTCCGAGAGCGCGATCGGGATGACGGTGCGGGCCCCCGCTGGACGTTCTTGCGGGGTTGCGCCCGGGAAAAGAGCGCCAAGGCCGCGGCCGAGGCCGCGCTGCGCTTTGCTCATCGTGCCAGCACCTCGTCGGCGAGCGCCGCATAGGCGGCGGCTCCTTTACTCTTGGGATCGAAGGTCGCGATCGGCGCGCCGTACGAGGGCGCTTCTGAAAGGCGCACCGTCCGCGGAATGCGCGTCGCGAAAACCTCGCCCGGGAAATAGTTCTCGACTTCGGCCACGACTTGCGTCGCCAGATTCGTGCGCCCGTCATACATCGTGATGAGCACGCCCATCATGCGCAGCTCTTCATTCAAGTGGGTGCGCACGAGCTCGATGACGCCCGTCAATTGGCCGAGCCCTTCGAGCGCCAGGTATTCGGCTTGCACCGGAATGATGAGCCAGTCTGCGGCAGTGAGCGCGTTGAGCGTCAGCAGGCCCAGCGACGGCGGACAGTCGATGACGATGTCGTCGTACTTCCCGCGCGCGATGCGCAGTGCGGTGCGCAAGCGCTGTTCGCGCGACAGCGCTGACACGAGCTCGAGCTCTGCGCCCGCGAGATTCAAGGTCGCAGGCACGAGCGACAGCCCCTCGACCTTGGTCGCGATCGTCACGTCGCCGAGCGCCGCGTTCTTGAGCAGCACGTCGTAGACGCAGCGCTCGACGCGTGTTTTTTCCACGCCGAGCGCGGTGGTCGAATTTCCCTGCGGGTCGATGTCGATCAGCAAGACGCGTCGCCCGCGCGCCGCAAGGGCGGCGGCGAGATTCACCGCGGTCGTAGTCTTGCCGACGCCGCCCTTTTGATTGGCGACGGCTATGACGCGATGCGTCCCGTTATGTGGATTATGTCGTGGCATTTGTCCCGGTATGCGGACCTAATTGCCCTCAAAGAAACGGCGAACGAAGCGCAGCAAGACGTCTCGCTGATTGCGAGCGGGGTCTTCTAGGACCTCCTCGAGGCATGCCCGCAGCGCCGCACCGACGCGATCGTCGCCTTTGAAGCCCGGCGTCGCCAAGCCGAGGTCGATCATCACCGCGATCACGTCCGCGCCGCCAATTGCCAGATGAGCGATGTCAAACGCTGGGTGATTGCGCAACATCGTGTTGACGCGTTCTTCGAACCGTTCGTTCTCGCCGCGATCGTGGCGCGGGAGGCCGCTCGCGATGATGTCCGCGCGTCGCAATGTGAAGAGATCCTCGAGGTTCGAAGGGCGGACGCGCTTGATGAAGCGGCGGATGCCGGCGTCGCTGATGACATCGGCAGTCGAGTACATGTGGTTGCGGATCAGCAGGCAGACGCGGTCGACGACGTCTCCCGCGAAGCGCAGCCTTGTCAGCAGCTCCCGCGACATCGTTTCCCCAACTTGCTGATGGCCATAGAAATGAGGGCCCTCCTTCGTACGCGGCTTGCCGACATCGTGCAGCAGGGCCGCGAGCCGCACGACCAGGTCCGGCGGCGCGGCGTCGACCGCGTGCAAGCTATGATAGTACACTGTGTAGGCGTGGAACTGGTTCTGCTCGACGTCCCAACCCTCGATCAACTCTGGCATGATCTGCGCGAGTGCGCCGGTCTCGCGCAAGAGCTCGATCCCTTGGCTGGGCCGCGCGGCCAGCGTGAGCAGCTTGATCAGTTCGTCAGCGATTCGCTCGGGCGCGACCGTCGCGACGCGTTCGGACGCGGCGCGCATCGCAGCCAGCGCCGCCGGCGTCGGCGTGAGCTCGAAGCGCGCCGCGAACTGCGCCCCGCGCAAGATGCGCAGTGGATCTTCCTCGAAGGCCTCAGCGCGCAGCGTGTCGAGCCGGCTGCGCTCGAGGTCGGCACGGCCGCCGTATGGATCGACGATCCCCTGTGTCCGCAGGTCGCGGGCCATCATGTTCATGCGGAAATCACGCCGCGCAAGATCCTCGTCAAGGGGGACATCGGGCCCTGACTCAATGTCGAAATCGCGGTGAAGCGGACCGGTCGATCGCTCCCGCCTGGGAAGCGCGATATCGACCGTGCGGCCCTGGCGCGTGAACTTGATGACCCCGAATGATGCCCCGACGACCTCTACATTGCCAAGTGTTGACAACCGATCGAGGATGGCTGCGAGCGGCACGCCAGCGACCAAGTAATCGAGGTCGGGTTGGGGGGTTTGCGGCCGGCCTAAGTCGGCGAGCACGGCATCGCGGACCGTGCCTCCAACTGCGAACAAGCCGCCTTCGGGGAATGCCGCGATGAGCAGCGACTCGATCTCAGTCGGCGATATCACGAGAACGTCCCGATATATAAAATTGTTTTACGTGAAACGTACTAGGCCGAGGCGCTTCGGCGTCGAGCGCGCGCAGACGGGGGAAGGTCGGGCGGGGTTGCGCCCTGCTTGCGGACGATCCATACATGTCGCTCGGCCTCAAGGTACGGAACGTGGACGGGCCGGGCCTCCACGAGGACCGACGCATTGCGGGCGATCGCGTCGAGCGCCGTGGTATCTAAGCGAGCCTCCCGGCCGCCGTAGAGAAAAAGGCGCCCGCCCGGCTTGACCAGGGGCAAGGCGAGGTCGAGCGCCATAGCGGGTCGTGCGAGGGCCCGCGCCAACGCTGTCTGAGCCGCGTCGCGCAAGTCTCCGCGCGCGGCCGTCTGCGCCGAGCGGCGGTCGACGCAGACATTCACCAGCCCGAGGCTTCGGACGACGTCCGTGAGGAAGGCGGCGCGCTTGGTCCGCGGCTCAACGAGGGTGATGGAGAGACGTGGGAAGGCCAACGCGACCGGGACTCCGGGCAGGCCCGCACCGCTACCGACGTCCACAACCGGCCCGACCAGCCGCTCACCCGCCAGGGGCGCAAGGCTGTCCAGAAAGTGGGCAGACACGAGCTGGTCCTCAGAATGCGCCCCGACGAGGTTCGTCTCTTGGTTCGCTCGGATGAGCTCCCGGCCGAAGGTCCGGAAGCGCTCCGCCAATGCGGCCGGATCCGCGAAACCGAGCTCCGCCAGACCCCGTTCGAGGTCCGACGAAGAGCTCACGCGGACGCAGGGGTCAGCTCGCGGGCGAACCGGTGCAAGAAGACCGAGAGCACGGCGACGTCAGCAGATGTCACGCCTGGAATCCTGCCCGCTTGGCCGAGCGTGCGCGGGCGCTGCGCATTGAGCTTCTCGCGCGCTTCACGAGAGAGCCCGCGGCACTCGGCATATGAGAAGTCGGCTGGGATTTGCAGGTGCTCCGATTTTGCGATCCGCTCGACGGCCAGCGCCTGGCGCTTGATGTACCCCTCGTAGCGAATCGTCGTGGTTAGCCGGTCCCCGAGGTCCGCAGAAAGCGGCTCGTCGCCGGCGATTCGCTCGTAGGTGGCGTCCTGACGGCGCAGCAGTGCTGCGAGCGTCGTGCCCGGCTCGGCGCTGAAATGGGCGACGAGTTCCGCCGATGCCTTGGTCGCCTCGAGGCGGCGCCGCTCGGCGGCCAGCGTTTCCATCCGCCCTTCGTAGGCAGCCCACGTCGCATCGTCGATCAGGCCGGCTTCGCGGCCGATTGGCGTAAGCCGCTCGTCCGCGTTGTCGTGACGCAACAGCAGCCGGTGCTCGGCCCGCGATGAAAGCATGCGGTACGGCTCAGGCGCGCCTTTGGTGATAAGGTCGTCGATGAGGGTGCCGATGTAGGAGCCGGAGCGCTCAAACCTAAGCGGAGCCTGGCTTCGAGCGCGCCGCGCGGCATTGATGCCCGCGACGATACCTTGCGCAGCGGCCTCTTCGTACCCCGACGTGCCGTTGACTTGGCCGGCATGGAACAGGCCTGGCAACCTTCTGGTCTCGAGGCTGGCTCCTAGCTCGGTCGGCGGCACAAAATCATATTCGACCGCGTAGCCTGGCCGCAGCATCTCGGCTCGCTCCAAGCCCGGAAGCGTGTGCAGCATTTCCAGCTGCACCTCGGCCGGGAGCGACGTCGAAAAGCCGCCGACGTAGACCCACTTTGTTGCCCAACCCTCAGGTTCGAGGAAAATCTGATGCGACGGATTGTGCGTGAACTTCATCACTTTGTCTTCGATCGAGGGGCAGTAGCGCGGCCCGATCCCCTCGATCAAATGAAGCCCATACATGGGCGAGCGATGCAGGTTTGCGCGGATCAACTCGTGCGTGCGCTCGCCGGTCGAGGTGATGTGACAAGGCAATTGCGGACCCGGGAAGCGCGGCTCGCTTCGATATGAGAACGTCAGGGGCCGATCGCTCGGCGGCTGCACGTCGGTCTTGGTAAAATCGATCGAATTCGCGTGCACGCGAGGCGGCGTGCCGGTCTTGAGCCGCCCCGTCGGAAAACCGATGCGGCGCAACGCGTCGGACAATCCGATGCTCGGCGCTTCGCCGACGCGGCCGCCCGCGCTGCTCGTCTCGCCCGCGAACATCTTTCCGCTCATGAACGTGCCGGCGGACAACACGACGTTGCGCGCGCGAACCGTCGAGCCGTCATCGAGGATGACGCCTGCGATTCCGGTCGCATCGGTCAACAGATCGACGACGAACGCCTGCAGCAATGAGAGCCCTGATTGCGATTCAAGCGCGCGACGCATGCGGCGCGCGTATGCGGCTTTGTCTGCCTGCGCGCGCAGCGCGCGCACTGCAGGACCTCGGCTTTCGTTCAACCAGCGCATGTGCAGGTAGGTGTCGTCGATGCACCGCGCCATTTCGCCGCCGAGCGCGTCGACTTCGCGTGCCAGCTGGCCCTTCGCCGGACCACCGATCGAGGGATTGCACGGCATAAGTCCGATCGTGTCAAATCGGCCCGTGATGATGAGCGTACGCACGCCGATCCGCGCCGCTGCAAGCGCGGCTTCGCAGCCGGCATGCCCGCCGCCGATGACGATGACGTCGTAATCCATTTCTGCCATGCGAATCGTTGAGTTGCGCACGCGCGCAGCATGCACCTCGTTAACTTTGCGTTACAAAGTTACAGAGGACGCGTCGGCGCAGCTATTTCCCGACGCAGAAGCGAGAGAAGATCCCGTCGAGCACGTCTTCGGTCACCGTCTCGCCGGTGATTTCGCCATACGCTGCCACAGCGGCGCGCAAGTCGCCGCTTGCGACGTCGAGCGGAACGTCCGACGTCAGCGCTGCCGCTGCGTGCTCGAGTGACTCACGAGCGCGCACGAGCGATTGCAATTGACGCGCGTTTGCGACCAGCGCCGTATTCGCTGCGATCGCGCCGCCGCCCCATCCCAACCGCGCGATTTCCTCGCGCACTTTTGCGATTGTCGCCGGCCAGCGGACGCTGCCCGCGATATGCGCCGTCGCCGCAAACTCACGCTCGTACTCGCGTTTGCCTTCGTCGCCGAGATCGAGTTTGTTAAGCACGACGATGCGCGCGCGGCCGTCTGTCGCGCGCACGACCTCACGCGCCTCCGGTGCGAGCGCCCACGCGCCGTCCAGCACGACCAGCACGAGTTCGGCTTCGTCGAGCGCGCGCCGCGCACGGTCAACGCCTTGTGCCTCAATCGCGTCGGCAGTATTGCGCAACCCCGCGGTGTCGCGCAAACGCACGACGACGCCGTCCACCGCCACGCGATCCTCGACGATGTCGCGCGTCGTGCCGGGGAGGTCAGACACGATGACGCGTTCTGATTCGACCAATGCGTTGAGCAAAGACGACTTGCCCGCATTCGCCGGCCCCGCGATGACGCAATCCAGTCCATCGCGCAGCGCTCGTGCCGGGCCGGCGCCCGCGAGCAACCCATCGACGCGTTCCCGTTGCTGCACGAGCACGCGCGCGATGCGCTGCGCGTCCGGCGCGGGCACCTCGTCGGGATAATCGACGTGTGCTTCGATCTCGACGACGATCGCCGTGAGCTCGTCGCGTAATTCGCGCAGTTGTCGTCCGAGCGCGCCTTCGAGACGTGCCGCCGCAGCCGCCGCTGCTTGGCGCGACTGTGCATCGATCAGATCCGCGACGGCTTCGGCTTGGGCGAGATCCATCTTGCCGTTGACGAACGCGCGTCGCGTGAACTCGCCCGGTTGTGCCAAGCGCGCACCGCCCGCCACGGCGTGCGCGAGCGCGGACGACACCACGCCGGCCCCGCCATGGACGTGCAGCTCGACGAGATCCTCGCCCGTGTACGAAGCTGGGGCACGAAAGAAGAGCGCAAGCGCATCGTCGACACGTTGGCCCGTGTGCGGATCGCGCAGCCAACCGCGACGCGCGTGCGCGTGACGCAGTGCGCCGCCGCGCGCGGGTTCAAAACAGGCAGATGCGACTACAAGCGCATCAGCGCCGGAGATGCGCACGATCGCGACCGCCGAAACGCCAGGCGGCGTCGCGATGGCGGCGATCGTGTCGTCGTGCGAGTGCGTCAGCGCGCGCCTCGCTTAGTAGTCGGCTTCTTCCTCGCCGTCGAAGTCGCGCGGCGGCGGTGCGTCGCGCGGCACGATGACGACGCGCCGGTTGACGCCGCTACCGGTCGACTCGGTCGCCAGGGCCGGATGCTCAGCCAGCGTGAGATGGATGATGCGCCGCTCTGAAGGCGGCATCGGCGACAGCTCTATCGCGACACCCTCGCGCAAGGCGCGATCTGCACCGCGCTGCGCGATCGAGCGCAGCGTTGCGATGCGCCGCGACCGGTAGCCCTCGACGTCGACCGCAAAGAAAAGCCCTTCGGACTCGCCGCGATGCATCATCGCGTTGACGATGGCAGTCAGCGCATCGAGCATCGCGCCGTGTTTACCGATCAAGATCGCCAAATCGTCTTCGGCGGCGCCGTTGTCGCGCCGGAATCGATCCGGCGGCGCAAGCGCGCGCACGTCGATCGTCACCTGCCGGCCGTCGCGCGCCGGCTCGACGCCTCCGAATGACAAACGTGCTGGCAGTCCAAGCGCCGCGATCAAGCCGGCGAGAAAATCGCGCGCCTCTTTAAATGGTTCGACGAGATCGGGCGGGCAGTTCTGGCGCGGAGCAGGACGGCCGTACGATTCTCTACGGCGTCCACCCGTGCGATCGCGATCGCGCCGGCTCGAGCCGTTGCGCCCTTCATAGCGTCGTCCGCCCGACGACCCGCCGCCTCGCCCGCCGCCGCGGCCGTAGCGGCCGCCGCGCGATCCGCGCGGACGATCGCCGCGCTCGTGATGCGATCCGTACTCGTTCATGAACCTCGTTCTGTGCCTCCACCAGTCGGCTTAATCGCGGGCGGCGCACTCACCGCGCCGTTGCCGCTCGGTTGCACTTTGCGCACTTTCGCGCCGCATTTCTCGCACTTACTGCCTTTGACCACGACCAGACGCTCGCCGCACGACGGACAGTCGAGCGGATATCCCGCTAACGTCGCCGGTGTCTCGGCCGGCGGAGCCGCGATGCGCGACGGCGTGCGCATGACGATCCATTGTTGCAGCATGCTGATGACGTTGAAGCCAAGCCAGTAGAGCACAAACGCCGACGGGTAGCCGCGCAAGAAGAAGAACAGCGCGATCGGCATGATCAATGCCTGGATCTTCATCATCTGCGCCTGCTGCGGATCGACGTTGGGCGTCGGCGTCAGACGGACCGAGAAGTACAGCGAGACGGCGTACAGCAGCAGCAGCACCTGGTCTGCCTGGAATAGATTGGTCGCCAAAATCTGCGGATATTGATGCGAGAGCGGCGATCCGATCCATGCCCAGGTCGCCTGCTTAAACGCATCGTTGTGCAGGCGAATCGCTTGGTATACGGCCCACAGGATCGGCAGTTGTACGAGCAGGGGCAAACAGCCGCCCAGCGGGTTGACGCCGTGCTCGCGATACAGCTTGAGCGTCTCTTCCTGAAGCTTGCGCTGCGTCTCGGGCTCTTTTTTTGCGTACTTGGCCTGCAGGCGCTTGATGTAGGGCGCGAGCGCTTGCATCTCTTTGGCCGACTTGAACTGCTGCACGTACAGCGGGATCAAAGCGACGCGCACGACCAGCGCGAGCACAAGCATTGTCCAGCCGTAATTGTGCGTCCACGAGTTGATGAAGTCGAGCACGCTCGCGAACAGGCGCGTGAGCGTGTCGAACATCTCGCCGAACGGGTTGGCGAAGCCGAGCAGCAAGGCGGCTTTGGTGAAGATCAGCGCGGCAATGGTGGTGACAGTCAACATGGGCCTATCAGGTCAGGGCACCGGGTCATAACCGCCCGGATGCCAGGGATGGCAGCGCAGCAAACGCTTGGCCGCAAGCGCACTGCCGCGCGCGCTGCCGTAGCGCTCGATCGCTTGCGCCGCGTACTCAGAACACGTGGGCGTGAAGCGGCATGCCGGCGGCAATAGCTTCGACAGCGTGCGCTGATAGGCGCGGATCGCGATGACGAGCGGATTCACGAACGCCCTCGCGCGCGACGTGCCGGAATTTGGCGCTTCGCTGCGCCGGCTTCGGCGACTGCGCTCGTCAAGTGACTCTCCAGTTCGGCGAATGTCAGCCCGGCCGCTCCCTGCCGGCATGCGACGACGTACCACCGGTGCGGCGGGCGCCAGCGCGCGTTCTCGAAAATCGCTTTGCAGCGGCGCCGCAGCAAGTTGCGGCGCACCGCTTTGCCGACGGTTTTCGGAATGACGACGCCGAGCTTCAGACGCGTGGCGGCGCGCGGCGCAAATCCGTAAACGGTGAGCGCGCCGCGTACGACTGGTGTGCCGCGCCGAATCACCAGCGTGAACTCGCGTCGGCCGCGCAGGCTGTCGAACGCTCGCATCAGATGCGATCAATGCCGGACCGATCAGTCCGGTGTGAGGCGCTTGCGCCCCTTACGGCGGCGGCGGCTTAGTACGCGCCGCCCGTTTTTCGACGCCATGCGCGAACGAAACCCATGCGTGCGCTTGCGCCGGCGCTTATGCGGCTGAAAGGTGCGTTTCACGTGTGTATGGGGCTCCTACATATTGAGTGCCGCGCGGGGCGGCACTTCCGAAAAAAGGCCAATCGAGAAGCTACATTATAGACGTGGCTCCTCGATACCGTCAAGAAACCGCGCCTGCGGGACGTTCAGGGAGGCCTCAAGGTCGACCTATGTCGATATGCCGCAGCCGTGTATAGGCGGAGGATTATCGCGCCGCGACTGCGCCCCTGAAAACAGCGCAAACCCCCATGAATACGACGATACAGCCGACGTCTGGAGGCCCAAAATATCCTTATTCACACCTGTGGATAAGATTGTGGATATTATCACCGATCAGCGCAAAGCCCTATCTGGCGGGCGATTGCGCTGTTCGATGCGCGAAAAAGGCGAAAAAGTTGCGCGCCAAAGATCGGAGTTCAAACTCACTTGCGACCGACTTGCGTCGAACGCGCGCTCCCATCGTGCAAGCGCTTGCGCGAACGCTCGCGAATGTATCCACACGCGCTGCGCTTTTGCTGTGGATATGTGCATAGAAAAATCGCGGAAACCCTGAAGGAATAAGGGTTTCCGCCCACTAAGCCGCCGAGCCCCGTCTGAATCATGCTCACGACTCGGGCGGTCCTTTCCTTTACGAACGATAGAAAGAAGTGATGGAAGTGGCAACCGTTCTTGGCACCAATGAAGAGTATTTGTGGCAGAGTTGTTTGAGCGCACTCGAGACCAGATTCACAAAACCGATTTTTGAGACGTGGATCAAGCCCATGCGCGTGCAGCGCATGACGACTGACGAACTCACGCTCGCAGTGCAAAACGCTTTTGCTAAAGATTGGGCCGAGAACCGCCTGAAAGTGACGATCTTGGGCGCGCTCAACGAGATCATGGGCGCGCCGATGAATGTCCGATTCGTCATCGATGATGAGGGCGTGGCCCAAGATGCGGGACACACGGAACTGGCTCCATCGCTGCCTCTCGCCCCCGTCCAGCAGCCCGCGGTCGCCGAGGAGTTCCGCCACACCGGGCTGACCGACCGCTACACATTCGAGCAGTTCGTCGTCGGCGCGACCAACCGGTTCGCGCACGCTGCGGCTCAAGCAGTCGCCGACTCACCCGCGCGAGCCTACAATCCGCTGTTCATCTATGGCGCGGTCGGACTGGGCAAGACGCACCTCATGCATGCAATCGGCCATCGTGTGCTCGTGTCCGATCCAAAAGCGCGCGTCGTCTACGTCTCGTCCGAGACGTTCACCAACGAGTTCATTACCGCGATCAAGAACAACCAAACGGTCGAGTTTCGCAACCGCTATCGCACCGTCGACGTGCTGCTGATCGACGACATCCAGTTCCTCGAGGGCAAAGAGCAGACGCAAGAAGAGTTCTTCCACACCTTCAACACGCTGCACGAGGCGTCAAAGCAGCTCGTGATCTCGAGCGACCGCCCGCCCAAAGACATCCAAACCCTCGAAAATCGACTGCGCTCGCGGTTCGAGTGGGGCCTGCTCACCGACATCCAGCAACCCGACCTCGAGACCCGCGAGGCGATCTTGCGCAAGAAAGCTGAGAGCGACCACATCGACGTGCCGCACGAGGTCACCTCGTACATCGCCAAGATCATCCCGTCGAACATCCGTCAGCTCGAAGGCGCCCTCATCAAACTCACCGCCTACGCTTCCTTATATAAGAAGCCGATCACGGTCGAGCTGGCTACCGAGGTGCTGCGCAACGAGATCCAAGAGGTGCCGCTGCGCAAGGTCACCATCGCGCTCATCAAAGAGAAGGTGGCGCGCTTCCACGGGATCACCCTCAAGGAGCTCGAGGGACAGCGCCGCGACCACCGGCTCACGGTGCCGCGCCAGATCGCGATGTACCTCGCCTGCGATCTGACCAATGCGTCGCTGCCGCAGATCGCGCGCGAGTTCGGCAAGAAGGACCATACGACGGTGATGTACGCGCGGAACAAGGTCAAGGATCAAATGGAGCGCGATCCCGAGTTCCGCAGCAAGCTCAAGTCCGTCGTCGGCACGATCACCCAGGACGGCTGATAATCCAAAGCCTGCCGCGCCCGTCCGTGGATGAGCTGCGGACGGCGTGGATAGGCGGACCGCGCCCGCATGCCTGCGCCGCGTCTGGCGAAAACAGTGCATGAGACGGGCGCAGTTCCACAGCGGAGACCTTTGCGCGATGCACGCCACCACGGACCGAAGCGCCGACATCCTCGTTATGCACCGCGCTAATACGATGATGACGACATAAAAGATAACTCTCTAAGATATGGAATGAAGCGCGCGACGATGCGAATAACTGCGAACGGGGTTGCACGATGAAGTTTCGGGCCAATGCGAAGGAGGTCGCCGGTGCCGTGGCGGCCGCGAGCAAGGTCGTCAATGCGCACACGACGATGCCGATCCTCGGCAACGTGCTGCTAAGCGCGCGCCAAGGCCGCGTCAGCGTGCGGGCCACCGATCTTGAGCTGACGCTGGAGAACGCGTTCAACGCAGAAGTGAGCGAAGAAGGGCAGTGCACGGTCCCGGCGCGCCTGTTTTCCGGGTATCTCGGCAACCTGCCGCCGGCGACGCTTGAGATGACTGGAACATCGAGTCGCGCAACGCTCAAGTGCGAGCGCTCGAACTACGAATTCTTCGCACTGCCGGCCGAAGAGTATCCACCGTTGCCTGAAGGCACATCGTCGCAAGAGTTTCGCATCGATGCGAAAGCGTTTCGCGATGCCGCCAACGCGGTGACGTTCGCTGCATCGAGCGAGGAAGCGCGCGGACCGGTGCTTATGGGCACGCTGCTCGAGCTCGAGGGCGCGTCGCTCACCATGGTCGCGACCGACGGCTATCGTCTGGCGCGCTATCAGCTTGCGCTGACCGAGCCGGTGAAAGACGCGGGCCGCCTGATCGTGCCGGCGCGCGCGCTCGGCGAAGTCGTGCGCGTGGCCTCAGGCGGCACGATCGAGGCGAAAGTCCTTGGCGGTCAGGCGAATCAGCTCGTGTTCAACACGGGCGATGTCAAGGTGATCGCGCGTCTCATCGATGGCCAATATCCGAACTATCAACAAGTCATCCCCAAGGAGTTCGACAAGCGCGTCATCGCCAGCACCGAAAAACTGCTTGCCAGTCTGCGCCGCGCGGAAGTCGTCGCGGGCGATCGCGCAAGCATGGTGAAGCTCGCGATGGACGGCACGAGCCTGGTCATCACAGCGAGCTCCGATACCGCGGGCACGGCGTACGAGGAGATCGACGTTGAGCGCACCGGCGATCCGCTGACGATCGCGTTCAACGCTCGGTATCTGGTCGAGATCCTCAACCACGTCGGCAGCGAAACGGTGGCGATGAGCTTCCAGGGTGCGCTCAATCCGGGTGCGATCAGGCCGGCAGCCGGCGAACTCGCCGAACGCCAGCTCTACATCCTCATGCCGCTGCGGCAGTAGCGCGTGCGCGTCGAGTCACTCGAGCTTTCGAATTTCCGCAACTACGCCGCCCTCCGCTTCGAACCGCCGGAGGGCGCGTGCATCCTGGTGGGTGCAAACGCGCAGGGAAAGTCGAACGTGCTTGAAGCGCTCGCGCTTCTGGCGCTGGGCAAATCGTTTCGTGCGGTTCGCGAATCCGATCTCATCCGCTTCGAGTCGCCGCTCGCGAGCGTGAGCGCACGCGTGCGCACGCGCGCCGGTCAGACGACTGCGGGGTGCATCATCACTCGGGCCGGTGACGGAGCGCGCAAACGCTTCTTGCACAACGGCCGCAGCGTGCGTTACGGCGATTTTCTGGGCAGCATCACCGCGGTGACGTTCGTACCTGCCGATCTTGCGCTCGTGACCGGTCCGGCGTCGCTGCGCCGGCGCCTGCTGAACGCGGCGCTCTCGCAGCTCGATCGCGGGTATTATCACGACCTCGCCGCGTACGTGAAGCTGATCGTGCAGAAAAATGCATTTCTCAAGTCGCCCGATGCAGGCGATCGAACGCTGCTTGCGACGTACAACGCGCAGCTCGCGGAACTCGGCACGCGCTTGGTCAGGGCGCGCATGAACTACGTGCGCCGGCTCGCGCATGACGCGCGCGCCGCACACGCGCGCTGGGTCGGTGGGCGCGACGAGCTGGACGTGGCGTACCTGCCATCTCCCGCACAAGTCGCGCAGACGCCCGATACGATCCGTACGTCGTTGGAGGATGCGCTTGCGCGCAGCGCGCCGGCGGAGATCGCGCGCCGCATGTCGCTCGTGGGACCGCATCGCGACGACATCGGGCTGAATCTCCACGGCCGTTCGCTAGCGCGCTATGGCTCGCAAGGCCAGCAGCGCACCGCTGTGCTGGCGCTCAAGGCAGCCGAGTACGCGCTTGCGTTCGCGGCCGCGGGCGAGGCGCCGCTGCTGCTGCTCGACGACGTCCTCTCCGAGCTTGACGAACAGCGCCGTCACGCGTTTCTCTCCAGCATCGCCGGCTTCGAGCAAGCGTTCATCAGCGCGACGCATCTGTCCGACGTCGCGCTCGACACGCCGCATCGCGTCGTCCACGTGCAGGCGGGGCAGCTCGTCGATGACGCACAACACGCGGTGGGTGCATGAGCGGGCCGAAGACGCTGCGCGCGTTGCTGTCCGCATATCGCCCAGCCGGAGAACGTATTCAAGCGGGTGGCGAAGCGGCGGTCCTCGCCGCTGCTTGGCCTGATGCAGTGGGAGCCGACGTCGCACGGCGCACGCGCACGGCGGCATTTCGCGACGGCACGCTCAACGTGCTGACGCCCAGCAGCGCGTGGAGCCATCAGCTGACGTTTCTCACGCCGACGATCCTCGAGCGATTACGCGATCGGTGCCCGACCATTGCAGTGCGCCGCTTGCGCTTTGCCGTTGCGACCGGTCGCAGCCGCCTGCTGCTCACGGGCGGCTCAAGCGGAAGCGCCCGCGCTCGGCGCTCACCGGCGCCGTCCAACGAATCGGCCCCTGATGACGCAACCCATGACACGGATGCTGCGGGAGTTGACGACGCACCCGCGGCGGGGGAAAGCTTGGACGACGTGCTCGTCCGCTTGCGGCGGGCACAAGATCGACTCGACCGCCGCCGTTCGCGCGCTGGGTGGCAGCGCTGCGCGCAATGCGGGTGCTGGACGGAGGATCGTGCGGCGCAGCCGCGGTGCGCAGTCTGCCGGCAACAGGCGCGTCGCGCCGCGGATGGCGCAATCGCTCGGATGCTGGTGGAGGCGCCTTGGTTGCGGCACGCACAGGTGCATGAACACCTTCCACACGCGGACGAGCGCAGTTACGAGCGCGTGCGCCGTGTGCTTGCGACGCAGTGGCAGATGCAGATGCACAACGCTCGAGCCCGGCTTCGTCAGGACGCGATTGAGCCAGGCGACCGCGTCGTCGCCTGGAGCTATGCGATGCTCGTCGCACAGCGCCCACGCCACGAGCTCAGCGATGCCGTACTGACGAGCGTCATCGGACGTCCGTGGGTCGACGCGCTGCGCGCAGCGGAGCAGTCGGGCGGACGCATGCGAAAGGCGCAACGGCCGGCCCGCGAGAAATCTACAAAATAGGAGAAATCGAGTCCACATGAAGATGGGCGAGCAGGGCTCGCCCGCTTTGCGGCTTTAGGGTTGACATTTTGGCGAAACGACCAAGCGACGGCGAATACAGCGCCGCACAAATCAAAGTGCTCAAGGGTCTCGAGGGCGTGCGCAAACGCCCCGGGATGTACGTCGGCGACACCAGTACTCGCGGGCTGCATCAGATCGCGTTCGAGGTGATCGACAACGCGGTCGATGAGGCCTTGGCGGGTTACTGCCGCAACATCACCGTGACGATCAACAAGGACGTCACGATGTCTGTTGAAGACGACGGTCGCGGCATCCCGGTCGATATCATCGAGAGCGAGAAGAAGCCCGCCGTCGAGGTGGTCATGACCGTGCTGCACGCGGGCGGCAAGTTCGATCAGCTCGGCTACAAGGTGTCGGGCGGCCTGCACGGCGTCGGTGTCTCCGTGACCAACGCGTTGTCGGAGTGGATGACGACGCGCGTCAAGCGCGACGGGAAGCTCTACGAGCAGAAGTTCTCGCGCGGCGTCGCGACGACCAAGCTCAAAGTGCTCGGCCCGGCGGATGGCACGGGTACGATCCAGCACTTCAAGCCCGATCCGAACATCTTCTCAACGACCGACTTTTCGCTCGATATCCTCGCACAGCGCCTGCGCGAGCTGGCGTTCCTCAACCGAGGTCTTCGCATCGAGCTCGTCGACGAGCGCGTCGACAAGAAGCAGACCTTCATGTACGAGGGCGGCATCAAAAGCTTTGTCGAGCACCTCAATAAGAACAAAGAGCCGATGCACGACGTCCGCTACATCCAGGGCGAGCGCGGCAAGGTGGCCGTTGAAGTCGCGTTTCAATACAACGATGGTTACATCGAGAACGTCTTCCCGTATGCGAACAACATCCACACGGTCGATGGCGGCACACATTTAGTCGGCTTCCGCACGGCGCTCACGCGCGTGCTCAACAATTACGCCAAGAAGCACGGCATGCTTAAGGAGTCAGAAGGCAATCTGACCGGCGAGGACGTGCGTGAAGGACTGACGGCGGTCGTGTCCGTCAAGCTGCCGAATCCGGAATTCGAAGGTCAGACCAAGGCCAAGCTCGGCAGCACCGAGGCGCGCGGCGCGGTCGACGAGATCGTGGCCGAGGCGTTGAGCTACTATTTAGAGGAAAATCCCGGTCCCGCGCGGCGTATTATCGAAAAGACGATCAATGCCGCGCGCGCGCGCGACGCCGCGCGCAAAGCGCGCGATCTCATCCGGCGTAAGAACGCGCTGGACGGCGGCTCGCTGCCGGGCAAGCTCGCCGACTGCTCGGAGCGCGATCCAGCCAAAAGCGAGATCTTCTTGGTCGAGGGCGAATCGGCCGGCGGCAGCGCCAAACAGGGCCGCGATCGGCATTTCCAAGCGATCCTGCCGCTCAAGGGCAAGATCCTCAACGTCGAAAAGGCGCGGCTCGACAAGATCGTCGGCCACGAAGAGATACGGGCACTCATCACCGCGCTCGGCACCGGCTTCGAAGCCGACTTCGATGTGAGCAAGCTGCGCTATCATCGGATCTACATCATGACCGATGCCGACGTTGACGGGTCGCATATCCGCACACTGCTGCTCACGTTCTTCTTCCGATACATGCGCAAACTGATCGAGGACGGCAATCTCTTCATCGCTCAGCCGCCGCTCTACCAGGTGAAGAAGGGCAAGAAGGTCTGGTACTGCTATCGCGATGAGGAGCGTGACGCCGTCATCGCCCAAGCCGGAGATGGCTATTCGATACAGCAGTATAAGGGTTTGGGTGAGATGGATCCCGAGCAGCTGTGGGAGACGACGATGGATCCCGAGCGCCGCATCGTGCGCAAAGTGCTGCTCGAGGATGAGGTCGCGGCCGACGAGATGTTCTCGATCCTCATGGGCGAGAAGGTCGATCCGCGCAAGCAGTTCATCGCCGACAACGCGCGCGACGTCAAGAACCTGGACATCTGAAACCAGCGCGCCGACGCCTCATCATCACGGCCGATGATTTCGGTCTCTCGCAATCCGTCAACGCCGCGATCGAACGCGCGCATCGCGAAGGAGTGCTCGCCGCAACGAGCTTAATGGTCGGCGCGCCGGAGGTCGGCGACGCGGTTGCGCGAGCACAGCGGATGCCCGCTCTGCGTGTTGGTCTGCACCTCGTGCTCGTCAACGGACGGCCGTTGCTGCCGGCATCCGAAGTCCCCGACCTGATCGGAGCCGATGGCGAATTCACGACCGATCTTGTCGGCGCCGGGTTCAACTATTTTTTTAATCCGCGTGCGCGCCGGCAGCTGGAAGCCGAGATCCGTGCCCAGTTCGCCGCCTATGCCGCGACCGGTTTGCCGCTCGATCACGTCGACGCGCACAACCACATGCACGTGCACCCGACGATCTTCGGCATGCTGTTGCGGGCGAGCAAAGACTACGGCTCGCCGCCGATCCGCATCCCGCACGAACCGATGATGCCCTCGTGGCGCGCTCGGCGCAGTGATCTGGCAGGACGGTTCGGTAACGATGCGCTGCTCGCGCCGTTTTTTGCGCTTATGCGCGCTCGCGCGCGGCGCGCGGGCATCGCGTGCAACGACTACGTGCTCGGAATGGATGACACCGGCAACATGACAAGCGACGTCGTGCTCGCGCTGCTGCGCGAGTTACCGCCCGGTGACGGCGAGATGTACTTCCATCCGCAGACGGAAGGCCCGGGAGCGCGAGAGCTTGACGCGCTCGTCGACCCAGCGGTGGCGCACGCGTTGCGCGATTGTGGCGTCGAGCGCATCGCATTCGGCGATCTCAAACACGCGTGAGCGCGCTCGCGATCGCCGCGGTTGTCGTACTCGCGATTGTCGTGGCCGCACTGGGTTATGCGATCGTCGCGCTCGCATGCGTGATCGCATTCGGCGCGCGGCGAGCACGCTTCGCCCTGCAGGTTGCGCGGCAACCTGGGCTGGGTGGATCCGCCGCTGCCGATCAGCCGGCCATCACGATCCTCAAGCCGGTGGCCGGCATCGAACCCGGGCTTTTTGAGAACCTCTCGTCGTTCTGCGCGCAGGACTATCCGCAGTTTCAAGTCGTGTTCGGTATCGCAACATCGAGCGACCCGGCGGCCGCGGTGATCGCCGACGTCGCCGGCGCGTACCCAAAGGTGGCGACCGCGTGCGCGGCCGGCGGCCCGCGCAGCGCCCCCAATCTCAAGGTCGCACGCCTGTTGAATATGCTGCCGTTGGCAACGCACGACATCCTCGCCGTCTCCGATGCCGACACGCACGTCGAGCGCGAATACCTGCGCGCGCTCGCGCACGCATTCGCGCGCGAGTCTGCGGGCGCGGTCACGTGCCTTTATCGAGGTGCACCCCAAGCGGGCGGTATCGCCTCCGACCTCGCAGCGATGCAGATCGACGAGCAGTTCATCCCGTCGGTGCTCGTCGCCGCGCTTGGTGGCGTGCGCTTTTGCCTCGGGGCGACCATGGCCGTGCGGCGCAAGGTGCTCGAAGCGTTTGGCGGCTTCGAAGCGCTCGGTCCATATCTCGCGGACGATCAGAAGCTGGGTGAGTTCGCCGCCGCAAAAGGCCACGACGTCGTGCTCGCGCCATACGTCGTCGAGCACCGCGTCGACGAACCGGATCTGCCCGCCCTATGGTCGCACGAGCTGCGTTGGGCGCGCACAGCTCGCGCTGCGCGACCACTCGGCTACAGCGGATACTTCCTGACGTTCGCGTGGCCATGGGCGTTGCTGTTCCTTATTCTTCAGGGGCCGACAGTGCTTGCGACCGCGCTTCTGGCGACGGCGCTCGCGCTGCGCGTCGCGCTCCACTATTGCGCGCGCGCGGCCCTCGATGCTCGTTCGCGCGATCGCGTGTGGCTGTTCCCCATACGCGATCTTCTCGGGCTTGCCGTCTGGGCGTGCAGCCTCTTCGGCCGGCGCGTGCGCTGGCGCGACCGCGACCTGGTGATCGATGCGCAGGGCCGCATCGTCGCCGCCGAGTAGCACACGCACGTGGATGACCAGCCGTCGCCTCTGTCTGCTCGCGGCGTTTGCGCCGCCTTATTGGTGGTCGCTGCTATTGCGTTCGTGCTCACATCGTGTACGAAAGTCGGCGAGAGCGTGAACCGCACGAACGCCAATTCTGGGAAGCCCGGCGTCCTACGCATGGGCGAGATCCTCGAGCCGGCGACGCTGAACACAGAACTCACCGCAGATCAGACGACGGTCGATCTCTCGATGTTCTGGGCCGGCTATCTCTTCAATTGGAGCGATCAGAATCAGTGGGTGCCTGAGCTGGCGACACAAGTCCCGACACAGCAGAATGGCGGCATCAGCAAAGACGGCCTGGCCATCACATACCACTTGCGGCCGGGAGTGAAATGGCACGACGGCGCGCCGTTCGACGCAGACGATGTGATCTTCACATGGCATGCCGTGATGAACCCGAACAACAACATCGGGACGAGGCTCGGCTACGACATCATCAGCCGCATCGACAAGAAGGACGACCACACGATCGTCGTCCATCTCAAGCAGCCGTACGCACCGTTCGTCGCGACGTTTTTCACGATGAGCAGCACGCCATACGCCATCTTGCCAAAGCATCTGCTCGGTTCGCTTCCTGATATCAACCACGCCCCGTACAACAATCTGCCGATCGGAACGGGACCGTTCAAGGTCGTGCGCTGGAACAAGGGCAGTCTGATCGAGTTCGCTGCGAACCGCGACTACTGGCGCGGTCCGCCGAAGCTCAAAGCGATCGAGTACCACGTGATCCCGGACGACGACACAATTCTTACGCAGCTGCGCACCGGCGAGATCGACATGGAGTACGCTGCGGCGCAATCGCAGGTGCCCAGCCTGCGCATGATCCCAGGCATGAGCGTCGACCTCAATCCGTTCACGCAATTTGCGATGCTCGGCTACAACGTCCAGCGTCCGATCATATCGGACATCCGCGTGCGCCAAGCGCTCGCCTACGGTACGGATCGACCGACGCTCATCGAGAAGGGGGCGCATGGCGTGCCGCTGCCCGGCTACAGCGATCAACCACGTTTTCAATGGGCCTACGAGCCGAACGTCATGAAATATCCGTACGATCCGGCGCGCGCCCGGGCGCTGCTTGACGCCGCCGGCTGGAAGACTGGGCCGGACGGCATCCGCGTGAAGAATGGCCAGCGACTCCAGCTCGTCGCCGCAGGCACGACCGGCTCGGCGATCGACCGCGTGATATTCGGCGTTCTGGAGCAAAATTGGAAAGCGATCGGCGTCGATTTGATCGAGAAGCAATACCCGCCGTCGATCTTCGGCGCGAATTATGCTTCGGGCGGCATCGTCATGACAGGGAAATACGACGTCGCGCTGTTTTCGTGGCTCAACGGCGTGGATCCCGACGATTCCGTCTTCACGATGTGCGATCAGTGGCCGCCGGCGGGTCAGAACGCATACCGTTACTGCAATCCGAAGCTCGACTCGGCCGAACGCATCGCGCTGAGAGTGTATCCGGAAGCAGAGCGCAAGAAGCAGTACTCGACCATCCAAAAGCTGCTCGCGAGCGACCAGCCTTTTCAGGTCATTTGGTTCAACCGCCGGGTCAACGTCGTGAGCGACCGCATGCAGGGTTTCAAGCCCGCGCACGCGGTTACGGAATTCTGGAACACCTGGGACTGGTCGATCTAACGGCGCACTAGAGCTCGGCCGCTCCCTGCACAAGGGAGCTCGTCCAGCGGATTGTGCTTGGCGGCCTTAAACCATGTCCGGATCCTGATTCCTTTCTTCCTTATAATAGGCTGGGAAATGGGGGCACCCCGCCCGGGCGTTCCGGGGGGTCGGGACGACCGGGGGAATAAGGTCAGCACATGCCGCGTCTCCGGGTGCTCGTGCTCCGCACCGTCGCCGTCGTTGGGGCGGTCGCGCTGATCCTGGTGGGGCTGCTGGTCTTCGTGGGTCCACGTTCCGCGCTGGCACGTGTCGCGATCGACGCCTTCCTGTTGCCGCATGGCATGCACTTGGCCGGTGGCGACCTGCGAGTCGGCAACACCCGCATACAGGCGGACGGGCTCGAAATCGACGACAGCCACGGCCGTGCGATCTCGGCCGCGCACGTGAGCGTTGACATCGACTGGCGCGTGCTCATCGGCCGCTCGGACCGGCGTTACGGACTGCGCGCCGTCGATATAGACCGACCTGCGTTGCGCGTGGTCGTGCTGCCCGACGGGTCTAACAATTTCTCGTCATTCGCGCCGGCGCCGAGCGCAGCGCCGGCGCCCAGCACCGGAGCGCCTTCAGCCCCGCCACCTCCATTTAATTTGGACCTGCGCGTGCGTGACGGACGCATCGACGTGGAAAATCCCACGGCCTTCGACAGACCGGGGCGAGCGTTCGCAATAACCGACATCCAAGTGCGCGCGGCGCTCCACGCAGGTATTGGAACCGGGACGTTACACGCAACCTACGCGGCGCAAGGAGCCACGTCGCACGTGAGCGGCGTTCTGTCTCAGAACGACGCGGTCGGATTCGCGCAGGTCGTGATCCGCGCGCCCGATGTTGCGCTAGCGCCTCCGCTCAACGCATTCGTCTCCACACCGTTGTTCGTGACCGAAGGCGGCGTCGCTGATGCCGTGTTGAAACTCTATGACGTCGGCTATGGCAGCGGCGGGCCGGGCTGGCGCATGAGCGCAACGGCGCAGCTGCGCGATGGCCGCATTCGCGTGACACCGCTCGATGTACCGCTGCGAGACATGCACGGCGCGTTGACGCTGTCCGAAGGTTTTCTCGGCTTTGGCAATCTTACGGGCCAAGCTGCCGGTCTGCCGATCGACGCGCGCGGCAGCATCCGCATCATGCCGGCAGTGCGTCTTGCGTTCAGCGCGCGGACAAAGGGAGATCTGCGAGACTTGCGGCGCCTATTCGCGTTCTCGCGCGATCAGCCCATTGACGGCCCCTTCGCCACGAACGTGCGCATTGACGGCCCGCTCGCCGACGTTCACGTCGCCGGCAAGTTGACCGCTAACGGTGCGCAGATCCGCGTCGCGGGTGCGCCGCTGCGCGCCGCACGCGCGCTCTTTTACTACCAGAACAATCACGTGACCATGCCGGCGCTGAGCGCGGAATACAACGAGGGCCGGTTTTTGAGCGACGGCGATGTGTCGCTGCCCGCGCAAGGCGAGCAGCCGCAGTTCTTGGCGGTTGTGACCGGCACCATGCCGTCCGTTAACGTGCCGTTCGTCACGAATCTCAATCGCGGTGGCGTCGTGCAAATGCTCGCGTCGGTCAACGGCCCGCTAAGCGCCGCGCAACTTGGGGTTTTCGCGCGGACGGTCGCTGGCCAGGGCGCGGGAGCGAGGCTCGCACTTGCAGGCATGACCAATGCATCGCTGGCCGCCGCGCTCGCGCTCGCGTGGCCTCGCGGCGATCTCGCCGTGCAGGCCGGATATGACCGCAGCGATCCAGCCAGCCGTGCGATTATTCTTTCCGTCGTCGCGACGCGCGCGCCGCTGCGCCTATTTCGCGGCGCTGCCGAATTGCCGGGGATTTTGCAGCCCGTCGCGTTGCCCGATTTGAGCGCGACGATCGACGGCGTCGCCTTTGCAGGCGGCGACACGGGCGCGTCGCCTGGCCCGCTTGAAAGCGCCGCAGATCTCCACGCGCGTGGCCTCACGATCAGCGGCGAGCGCATCGGCGATCTTGGCCTTCTCGGGCGCGGCAGGGGAAATCAGTTCACCCTCTACGCGCTCTCGATCGCCGGACGTGACGTGAGCGCGAACCTGAGCGGCCGCGCGCGCGTCCATCCAATCACGTTGGCGCCCGCCGCCGTGGTGCGCGGCCAAGGTACCGTGAATCTCGGCGCATTCGCTTCGGCCGCGAACGCGCCGATCAGCGGGCGCGCGCGCGGCTTGTTCGAGGCGGCGCTGTCGCCGTCCGGCTGGGCAGCGACGATCGTATCCGACGGCGGCAGCGCTCAAGTGGCGGGAGAGCCGGTTCGTGACGTCGCGCTCGACGCGACCGCCGCAGGCGGCAGGCCGATGCGGTTTGCGATGCGCGCGTCGGCGTTGCACGGAACGGTTGGCGCCTTCGGTACCGCGACGAGCGCCAACGTCTTCGCAAACGGCATCGACGTTGCGGCGCTCGCACCGGCAGGCGTGCCGCTCGAGGCCGGCAACGGCGTCGTCCTCGCGCACGTCGCGAATTCGCGCGGCGGGCCTGACGTCAGCGCATCGGTGTCGCTCGCGGAAGCACGCTTTCACTCAATGCCGCTTGGGGGCTCGGCAGAACTCGAGTACGCCGGCAACGTGCTGCGCGCCATCGTGGATGTCGATGTAGCGCAGACGCGCATCCGCGTCAGGGGAGCCGCGCACAACGTCGCACTGGGTGGATCGCTCGCCGCGGCGACTCTCGACGCCACTGCGTCGGTCCGCGAGGGCGATCTCGGCAGCTTGCTCGCGAATTTTCTGCCAAGCTCGATGCCCGTCACCGGCACGCTGAATGCCGACGCAGCCGTTCAGGGAAGCATAACTGCTCCGCACGTCACTGGCAGATTCGATAGCCCCGCCTCAACGCTGCGTGGCGTCACGCTCCTCGACACGGGCAGTACATTTTCGTACCAAGCGGGAGCGATCGCACTCAACGACGGCACGATCCAGTTGGGTACCTCGCGACTTGCGCTCTCCGGAAGCTATGGCGCCGAACGCGCGCATGTAATCGCCGCCAGCCCGCGCGTCGATCTATCGGACGTCAACGATTTCTTTGAGGGTCGCGACGTGCTTCTCGGCACCGGCCCGATGACTCTCGTGCTGACTCTCGCGCCGGGCACCACGCAGGCGCATGGCGAGATCTCACTGCAGGATGCCGCGGCTCTCGGCATTCCGCTCGGCTCGGTCGTCACTTCATTCGGTCCGGCTCGCGGAGACGGCTTGCACGTCGACGCTGCGCAGCGCTCCGTGCTCGGCGCAACGACGGTTTCTGGCGACCTGTTGTTCCACACGCACCGCCATGCGATTCCGGAGCTGAGCGACGCAAGCTACAACGCGATCGCTAGCGCGTCAGGCGTCGACCTCGGGCTCGTCGGACGCCTGGCCGGCCTCGAGGACATGCGTTTGCGCGGTACACTTGACGCGCACGGCAGCTTGCGCGGAACCTTCTCAAAACCAGCGGTCGACGTCTCCTTCGAAACGCATGACGCCTTCGTTCACAGGTTAGCGCTGCTGCAAGCGCGCGGAAGCATCGAAGCCGATCTCGCGCACATGGCGTTGCGCAACGCGTTGGTGCAGACGGCGTTCGGTCAAGCGACCGCCGCCGCGCAGATCAAGACCAACGGCTCGCTGCAAGGCGCGGCGCAGGTGACCATCGACGACTTGCGCGGCGCCGCGCAATTCGTGTCGCCTGGCTTCGACGCGCGCGGCAGCGCGCAGGCTGAGCTGCGGCTCGGCGGCGACATCCGCCATCCCGTGTTGAGCACGACGATCGCCGCGCATCCGGGCGAGGTATACGGCGTCGCGTACGATCAGATCTCGGCGCACGCGACGTTTCAGAGAAACCAGCTTTCGATCGGCGACACATCGGCACAGCTCGCCGGCGATCACGGGAAGATCACGCTCGCGGGCACGCTGCCGATCGAGCTTTCACCGTTCGGACTCGGTCCGGCGCACAGTCCGATCGCCATGCACGCCGCCGCGGATGCGGTGCAACTTGCGGCGTTCGATCCGCTCGTCAAGAAGTTCGGCACGATCGCAGGCACGCTTGATGCGAACGCGACGCTCTCGGGCACGGCGGGCAGGCCGGAACTGCAAGGCAGCGCGCGTCTGCGCCACGGCGAGGTCACGTCGCCATTCCAAACGGTGCCGGTTCACGCGATCAGCGCGGACGTCGACCTTTCACACGATGCGATCGCGCTATCGGACTTCTCGGGTACAGTCGGCAACGGCTCGTTCACAGGTGGCGGGCGCGCATTCGTCGTGCCGGCCGTCGGCTTGCGTCATACGCCGGGCTTGGCGTATTACATGAACCTGCAGGCAAAACAAGTGCCACTGTCCGTGCCCGATTGGATATCCGGAACGGTGAACGGCGATATCGGGCTCACCAAGTCTGGCGAAACGCCGCTGTTCGCCGGCAACGTGACGCTGCGCGATGGTAACATCCCATTGGACGCGATCATCCGCCTCGCGACGACGCTCGGCGACACCGCGCCGCCTGCCACGATAAACGCGCCCGGGCTGCCGCCTTTGCGGTCCGGTCACATCATCGTGTATGGCGGCGGCGTGTATCCGCCCGGCCAGCACGTGTTGACGCAGGCTGCGCTCGCGACGCCCGCGCCGTCGCTGTTCGATTTGCCGTCGGTGAATCTGCAGCTCGCAACCGCGGCCCAAAACGTGCGCGTGCGCGGCGGGCCGGTCGATCTGACGACCGAGGGCACGCTCGATATCGCCGGCAGCGTTCGCGATCCAAAATTGTCGGGGGCGTTCGCGAGCCGACGCGGCACGATCAGCGCGTTTGGCGTGACCTTCCGCGTCGAACACGGTGTGCTCTCGTTCGATCCGGATCAAGGCGTGTTGCCGTCACTGGACGCGACGGCGTCGACGCTCATCAGCGGTGACCGCATCTCGCTGGACGTTTCAGGACGCGTCGATCGCCTCAACACGGTTATGTCGTCGAGCAGCGGCCAGACGCCCGAGCAGATCCTCGCGACGATCGTCGGCGGTTCAGCGGTCGGCGCGTTCGCCGGCGGCGTGACCGGGCAAACGGTCGGCACGAGTGCGACGCGGCTGCTCGGCGCCGAGTTGACGCAGAACATCCTGTCGCCGTTCTCGACCGCGCTCGCGCAATCGCTGAGCGTTGAGGAAGTTTTCATAGAATTTAATCAGCTCGGCCAGATCGTGCTCGAGGTGCGGAAATTCGTCACCCCGACCATCTCCTTGATCTACGGGCAGACAACTGAGCAACCGATCACGCAATACTGGGGAGCGTCGTACCAGATTCGCTACAACGGCGCGCTCGACATCACGACGACGACATCTCCCTCAGGATTCGTGTCGTACCAAGCCCGGTTGCGTGTGACGTTTCAGTGACGTCGCGCTGGGCGCGCCGGGCAGGAAACCCAAAGAAAACGTCGCAAACTCAAGCGTCGAACAACCTACGCCAACGCGGCCCATAAGCTTTCGCGGGCGGCGGCAACAAACGGGCCGCCGTCCGCTCGGTTGTCTGCCCCGGAAACGGCGTCCGCGGTGAGCCCGTAGTGATGAGGAGTCCCCAACTGCTGTCTCTAGTCGTACGCTGTGCGGCTGCGGTGTTGGCCGCAGCGGCGATCATCGTAGCGCTGCTGCCGCAAGCGTCGCCCGCCGCACCGACTCCGATCGTCACCGCCGTGAACATACGAGGCAACACGCACGTCCCGACGGACCGTATCGGTGCGGTCATCCGCACGCGCCCGGGCACGCCGCTGGACACCAAGCAGATCGCCGCCGATCAGAACGCGATCCTCGGGCTCGGCTATTTCTCAGACGTCAAGACTGATTTGCGCGCGACGCCCGGCGGCGTCGCCGTGACGTTCATCGTGATCGAGAATCCGGTCGTCACCAAGATCACGTTCGACGGCAATACCCATGTCAGCAGCGACATCCTCACCGCGCTCATGGACACGTCGACCGGCTCGGTGCTCGACACGAACACGCTGCGCGACGACGTCGCCAAGATCAATTCGTATTATGACAAGCTCGGGTACACTGGCACGCGCCACGTTCGCAACATCCACATCGATCCGAACGGCAACCTCCTGATCGACATCAAGGAAGGCGTGACCGTCACCAAGATCGACGTCAGCGGCAACAAGGTCATCAACACGCAGGCGATCCTTTCGGTGATGCACACCAAGCCGGGCTCGACCTTCTCGCAGCAGGTGTTCAGCGACGACCTGCAGGCGATCCAAAACCTGTACAAGGATCTCGGCTTCTCCGCAATCGTCGACGGCAGCGTGGATCCCAACAGCGCAGGCACGGTCGACGTCACCGTGTGCGAATCGAAAGTCGGCGCCGTGGAGATCGTCGGCAACTCGAAGACGAAAGACTACGTCATCCGCCGCCTGCTGCTCCTCAAGCCGGGCGATCTCATCACCGACAATCGGCTGCGCCGCGACTACGACGCGATCAACAACACGCAATTCTTCAAAACGGTCGATCTGTCGATCAAACCGTTCGGCGACAAGTGCGGTTACGTGACGCTTGTGTGGACGGTGCAAGAGCAGCGCACCGGCACCGCCAGCGTCGGTCTGAGCTACGGCGGCGGCGGTACGTACGGCCAAGGCCTGTCTGGCAACATCTCGTATTCGGAGAGCAACGTCAACGGCACCGGCAACGGCGCGTCGATCGCCGCATCGCGCGGCCAGTACACCTCGAACGTCAACTTCGGCATCACGATTCCGTATCTGCACAAGTTCAAGGCGACGTCGCTTGCCATCAACATCTTCAACAATGTGGTCAGCAACCAGCCGTATCCGGTCTACAAAGAGTCCGGCAATAATCCGTTCTACTCGCTCTCGCCGCCGGGCGGCACGGTGACCGGTCCTCTCACCGCCACGCCGCAGCCCGGCACGTCAGGGGGAGCGTGCACCGCCAGCTCTACTCCGTGCACCGGAATCTTTGCGAACTATTCATCGCGCCAGTCGGGTCTTTCGCTGACGACCGGCCATCCCGTCGCGGATTGGACGCGTCTGTACTATGGGCTGTCGGCGACGAGATTATATCAGGCGTTCACCGCCCAGGGCTTCCCCAACAAGCTGCTCGATCAGACCAGCCTGGGCGTCACGACGCCCGGCGGTGCGGTGACGGTCGGCGCCAATCAGCCCTCTTCGACGCTCAATTCGCTGAATGCAAGTCTCGTGCGCGACAACCGCGACGACGTGCAAAACCCGCGCTATGGCGGCGTGACCTCGATTTACAACGAGATATCTGGACCATTCATCGGATCGAATTTCCGGTACGATAAAGGCATCTTCCAGCTCACGCGCTTCTATCCGGTCCGGCGGCACTCGACGTTCGGCTTCAATTTCGTGTGGGGCTTCTCGTCGGGTGGAACGACGCTCCCATATAACGAGCTTTTCAGCCTCTCGGACCAGCAGCTGCGCGGGACTAAGTATGTCTATTACGGCAATCGCGAGCTCCTCGGTCAAGCTGAATTGCGGGTGCCTGTCACCTCAGATAGAAAACTAGAAGTCGTGTTCTTCACGGACTCGGGCAGCGCGCCGTATGTCCAAGCGGTGCCCGGGCCGACGCCGGAGCCGACTCCGCAGCCTCCTTCGGGCCCGCACGCGCCCTCCGTGCCAGGGGCTCTGCCGAAAGTGACGTATAGGCAATTGCCATACAGTTTTCTGACGGACGTCGGGATCGGCATCCGTCTGACGACTCCCATTCTGCCGCAGCAGATCCGCATCGATCTGGCCACAAGTCAGCAGGGGGGACACATCTCGTTCGGCTTTGGCCAAGCATTCTAGGAGCACGGAAGAAGGATAATGCACATACGGTTCATTTCGGCGATCGCGGTCGCGATCGTCGCCGCACTGGCGCTTGCGCCGCAGGCGCTCGCGGTCGACATCAACGACATCGGCTTCGTCGACCAATCGGCCATCGGCGCCTTGCCGGCGTTCGCATCGGCCCAGGTCCAGTTCTCCCAGTTCCGAGATCAGACGGCACGCGATTTCCAGGCCGCGATCAAAGGCAAGAGCCAAGCTGATCAGCAGCGCATCTACGGCGACTTCAATCAGAAGCTCGCTGCCAAGCAGCACGAGCTGTTCGATCCGCTGCTCAGTCGGGCGCAGACCGCGATCGCGCTGGTCGCCGCGCAGAAGAGTATGAGCGTCGTCGTCGACAAGCAGATCGTCATTTACGGCGGCCAGGACATCACCAAAGACGTGCTCTCCACGATCGGGCAGTCAGGCGTCATCGTGCCGCCGGTGAACACACCGCCGCCCTCAGAGGTCGGCTATGTCGACCAGACGCAGATCGATCAGCTGCCCAAAGCCAAGGCGGCGGCGCAGGCGTTCGCGCAGGCGCGTCAACAACTCGGCCAGCAGATGCAGACGCAGATGGCCGGCAAGAGCCAGTCCGATCAGGCGACGATCGTCGCGCAGTTCAACGCAAAGCTCAAAGACGAGCAGAAGAAAGACATCCAGCCGCTCAACGACGAGATCGAAAAAGCGGTGTCTGATGTCGCGCGCAAACATAAGCTGCTGCTGGTGATCGATCAGGCAGACCGGGTGTACGGTGGCACCGATGTGACCGCCGACGTGCTGTCGTCGCTGAAGTAGCCTTGCGGCAAATCCAGCTCGTCGCCGTTGCGTCGCTCGTCGTCGCCCTGAGCGGGTGTTCGAAAGGCAGCCTGCCGATGATCGGCCACGGCAACGCGGCCGGATACATCGACATGGATAAGATCATCGATGCGCATCCGCTTCATGTCGAGCTCGATCAGCTGCAGGCGCAGATCACGCTGTTGAACGGACAGGCGCAAAACGCGCCCGTGCCGCAAACCGATGCGCAGCGTCAAGCGCAGGCGCAGATGGAAGAGCAGCTCGCTGCGGCGGATCAGCTGTTCCAACAAGAGATGACGCAGCGGCGCATGTACTACGGACAACGTGAGGCCGCCGCGATCGCAGCGTTGCAAGCGCATACGACCGGTCAGGCGACGCCGATCGGCCAACAGCTCGGCGCGCAGGCGCAAAAGATCCAACAAGATGCGCTCAAGGCCTACGGCGATTATCAGAAGCAGCTTTTCACCGCCGACGGCCAGCATTTGCAAGCGGTCGCACGGCAGCTGCAGCAAGAGACGGGGTTAAAGCTCGCCGCGCGTCGTGCCCAGCTCGAGCGGCAAGAGACCGACTACCAGATCCAGCTCGCGAGGCAGTCGCAAACGCAACGGCTGAACCTCAAGACGCAGCTCGAAGATCTCAATATCTCACAAGACCAGCGCCAGCAGGCCGAAAGCCAGCTGGCGAACATCGAAACGCGCGAAGAGGCGCTGATCAACTCGCTCAAGGCGCGCGATAACGCGGATCTGAAGAGTTACCAGGAGTCATTGCAGCGCGACGCGGCTACACGGTACAACGCCGCGCGCGTCAGCATGATGAACGATACGAACGACAAGCTCAAGGCGCGCCAAAAACAGATGAACGACCAGCTACGTACGCAGCTCGCGGGCTTGGGCACGCAGTACCAGCAACAAGTCGCCAACGCCAATGCGCAACTCGAAAAAGATCCCAAGACGCGCGCAGAGCTCGACAAGATCCACGCGGAGAACCAAGCGCAGTACTCGGCGGAGTTCACCAAGGCGCTCGCCGCATACCAGCAGACGCGCAAACAGCTGGTCGCTAAGTACAGCGCGATCGGCCACATGCAGTTCATCGACGACGCTGCGCTCGCCGACGAAGCGCAACAGCTGAGCGCGCAGCGGCGCGACCTCTATTCGAAGATCATCGACCAAGTACAAGCGCAGGTCGGCGAGGTCGCGCGCGAGCGCGGCGTGGCGATCGTGTTCAGTTCGATTCGCGGCGCAGGTCACGCCGTCGACCTTACCGACCAGGTCATCAAGGCGATCGCTGCGCTGCCGTCGCCTTCGCCTGAATCATCGCAATCATCGGATACCAACTCCGTTCCATCGTCGACACCATCACTCGAGCCTTCCGGGAGCAGATCGTGACAGACAGTCGAAGACATCATCTCTCATTCATCGTACCGGCCGCGCTCGCGCTGGCCGCGCTCTCGCTCGGCGGCTGCGCACAGACGCATTCTCGCATCGCCGTCGTCCGCGTGAGCGAGCTTGAGGCGAATTGGCCCAAGTTCCAGAATTATTACAATCAGTTGCAAGCAAATTATCAGGCGATCTCGCAAAGCAAAGTCAGCCCTGCGGAGAAGCGCAAGGCTCTCGCGCAGTTCCAGGACGAGGAAAAACGCTGGAACGACGAAGTCACCAACGACGTGCGTACCGCGGTCACCGACATCGCGAAGCAGCGCAATTATCAGATCGTCGTCACGAAAGAAGGCACTGCCTACGGCGGCGACGACATCACCCCGGACGTCATGAAGGCGTTGCACATCCCCGAGCCGTCGCCGTCGCCGAAATGAGCAGGGTGCGGTGACCACCGCACCGCAGCGGCTCGGCGACCTCGCCGCGCTCGCCGGCGCGACGCTTGCCGGCGATGCCGGTATCGCGATCGAGCGCGTCTCGTCGGTTGAAGACGCTGCGCCCGGCGCGCTGACATTCGCTGTCGACGAGAAATGGATCGCGCGCGCGCTCGCATCGCGCGCGTCTGCGGTGATCGTGCCGCGGGCTGCGCACGCGGTCGAGCGCGGTCCGAAAGCGCTCCTGCTCGCCGACGATGTGCGCGCGGCGCTGGCCGCGATTCTCGCCTCGTTCGCACCGCCGCTGCCGCACGGCGAGTTCACGCATCCAAGTGCAGTGTTCGAAGCTGGCGTGACGCGCGGCGCGGGCGTGTGGATCGGCCCCGGCGTCGTCATCAGTGCGGGCGCTCGCCTCGGCGATGGCGCCATTTTGTTGGCCGGCTCGTACGTCGGTCCTAATGCGGCGATCGGTGCGCGCACGCTGCTGCATCCGCGTGCATGCGTGCTCGCCGACTGCATTGTCGGCGACGACTGCATCTTGCACGCGAATTGCGTCATCGGCGCCGACGGTTTCGGCTTCGTGCGCGTCGGACGCGAGCAGATCAAGATCCCGCAGCTCGGCAACGTCGTTGTCGGCGATCGCGTGGAGATCGGCGCGTGTTCGGCGATCGACCGGGCCGTGACGGGTTCGACGACGATCGGGTCGGGAACGAAGATCGACAACCTCGTGCAGATCGGGCACAACTGCAACATCGGCGAGGACAGCACGCTGTGCGCGCAGGTCGGCATCGCCGGCTCCACTGATGTCGGCGCGATCGTCACCCTCGCTGGACAAGTCGGCGTGAACGGTCACATCAAGATCGGCGACATGACGATCGCCGGCGGACAGACCGGCATCACATCAGATCTTCCCGCGAATTCAAAAGTGTGGGGCACGCCCGCGCTGCCCATCCGCGACGAGATGGCGCAGAAGGTCATGTTCAAAAAGCTGCCTAAACTCTTCGAGCAAGTGCGCGAGCTCATGGACGCAGTGGCGGAACTGCGCAAGCGCCGGTAACCAGCACGTGCAGTTGTGAACGCGCTGAAACAGCACACGCTGGCCCGCGAATTCACGCTGCGCGGAGTCGGTCTTCACACCGGATCCAACTGCGCAGTGACGGTTTCTCCAGCGCCGGCGGATGCCGGTTTTTCGTTTCCATTGCCTGGCGGCGGCGCCATCGCGGCAACGCCGGATGCGGTGCGCTCGACAACGCGCTGCACGGCGCTAGGCGGTCCAGGCGGCACTGTCAATACGGTCGAGCACGTGCTTGCGGCACTCAGCGGCATGGGCGTCGACAACGCGGCGATCGCGGTCGAAGGCGGCGAAGTGCCGATCCTCGACGGAAGTGCGCTGCCGTTCGCGCAGGAGATCGCGAATGTAGGGCTGCGAGAGCAGCCGAACGAGCGCCGCTATCTCGAGTTACGCGAACCCGCGTGGTTTGAAGAGGATGGTAAACTGCTCGCGGTGCTGCCGGCGGACGAATTCTCGATCAGCTTCTTCGTCGCGTTCCCGGAGCCGGTCGGGCACCAGTTTCTCGC
>DASRXC010000001.1:0-38772 GCA_035654355.1 Binatus sp. (SeqCode) | reverse complement strand
GATGCTTGACGACGTCGATAATATCGTCTCGATCCTGCTCGGGCTGACATTCATCCTCACCGGCGCAGCGTGCGTCACGTATTTCTTACGCAAGGGCACGCCTTGGTTCGACGTCACGCGCGTGTTGCTGCCCGCCATCGGTACCATCGGCTTGGCGGCGTTACTCTTGAAGAACTTTCATGACCAAAGCTCGGTCGACAAGTGGGCGGCGATCGGATGTATCATCGCCGGCGTCCTCATAGGAGCGCTCACGCCGCTGCTCACGTCTTTGTTCGCGAAACGCAGGACCACTTGATCGTCGCGATTCTTAGCGCATGGGCGGTGCTGTCCGCAGCCGCCCTGCAACCCATCGCAGCCGCTACGCCAACCCCGGCGCCGACCGCAACCCCAGCGGCTGTCGTGCGCACCCCACCACCGAATTCGCATATCTGGCAAGGCATCACGCCGGGAAGTTCGACGCAAACCGTGCGCGCGAAGTATGGAGAACCGCTCCTCGTGCGCATCTTGCCCGATGGCTCGCTGCTGGACTGGTATCCGGGCCCCACGGACAATGCGTACATCATCGTCGGCGAGCGCGACAAGATCGTCCAATACGTGCGCGCGTTTCCGCTCGCGCCGGGCGGGTCGCTCGACGGACTGACCGACCCATACGGAGTCAAGCCGGGATTCGACTACGCGCAGATCAAGTCGCTGCGCGGCGAGGCGAATCAAGCGCGGCAAGTCGGCCCGGGCACGGCGGTCGTGCTGTATACCGACAGTCAAGGCTTCGTCTGGTTGTACGAAATTACGTCGGATGGAGTGCACGCGATCTCCCTGTACGACGATAAGGCGCCGCGCGGCAGCGAGAACTCTCCCCAAGTCGAGGACCCGCACGACGGCACGAGCACTGGCCGCGCATACGTACTGCACGCGAAGAACGAACAAGAGGGGAACCGCTTCGAGCGGTATTACGCGACGCACCGCGCCGGCTGCGCGACGTGGCAGGTCGAGAACCAGACCGTCCTGTCGCTCGGCTCGCGTAAGATTGACCAGATCGATCTACAGTGCGCCGAGACAAAGGATGAGACCAGCATGTTCTTCGACGTGACGTCCTTCATCGGCAAGACCTAGGTAGGCCGTCGCGCATCGCCGAATTGTGTCGGCCGCAAAGAAATCCGGAGGACTCCCATGGCACGCCCGATGACGCTCACCGAGAAGATACTAGCCGCGCATTCCGGCAAAGCCGACGTTGCGCCGGGCGATATCATCTCGATCGATCTCGATCTCGTGATGGCCAACGAGCTATCCGCCGCCGTGGCCATCACCGAGTTTCGCAAGATCAAGGGCGCGACCAAGGTGTGGGACCCGGAGAAGATCGCGCTTGTGCCGAGCCACTTCACGCCAAATAAGGATATCGCGACCGCCACCCTCTCGACGATGATGCGCGATTTCGCCAAGGAACAGCACATCACGCATTACTTCGAGGTCGGGCGCGGGGGCATCGAGCACGTCGTGCTGCCGGAAAACGGTTTCGTCGGCCCTGGTATGACGATCATCGGCGGCGATAGTCATACGACGACCTATGGCGGATTGGGCGCGTTCGCTACAGGTGTCGGCAGCACGGACATCGCGGCTGCGTTTGCGACCGGCGAAATGTGGGTGCGCGTACCGCCCAGCATCAAGATCATCCTCGAGGGCGGGCTGCGCAAATTCGTCCAAGGCAAAGATTTGATACTCACGACGATCGGTCGCATCGGCGTCGACGGCGCGATTTACGGCGCTATGGAATTCGCGGGTCCGGCGATCAAAGATCTCCCGATCTCCGGCCGCTTTACGATGGCCAACATGTCGATCGAAGCAGGCGCCAAAAACGGTATTTTCCCGGTCGATGCGACCGCCGAAGCCTATTGCGCGGCGGTCGGCAAAAAAGACTACACCGTCTACCACGCGGACAAAGACGCGGAATACCAGTCAGTCGTCACGATCGACTGCTCGAAGATCGAACCGCAAGTCGCGCTGCCCTGGCTGCCGGAGAACACGAAGAACGCCTCGGATCTCAACGACATCACGGTCCACCAAGCCGTAATCGGCACGTGCACCAACGGTCGCATCGAAGACATGAGGCAAGCCGCCGAAATTCTCAAGGGCCGCAAAGTGCATCCAGACGTGCGCTGCATCGTGATTCCAGGCAGCCAGAAAGTCTACAAGCAGTGCGTGACCGAGGGTTTGACCGAGATTTTTATCGACGCCGGCTGCGTCGTCTCGACACCGACGTGCGGCCCGTGCGTCGGCGGGCACATGGGCGTGCTGTCGGAAGGCGAGCGCTGCATCTCAACGACGAACCGCAATTTCAAGGGCCGCATGGGCCACGTGAAGAGCGAGGTCTACCTCACCGGGCCATACGTCGCGGCGGCCTCTGCGGTCGCCGGGCACATCGCCAATCCAGAACAGCTGGGAACGCCGGTCGCCGCATAACGCTCCAAGCGCTCATAGGTCTTAGGGTTCGTCGAAGAGCTCGCGAGCATGTTAGTGCGCCGTATATCACGCGTGCGCGAAGCGTCTAGAAGCCGCAAGGCGGCGTCCGCGCGCGCCTCGAAAAACACCCGGCTATGATCCTCAAAGGCACTGCGCACAAGTACGGCAAGAACGTCGATACCGACGTCATCATCCCGGGCCGCTACTGCAATCTTATCGATCCAGTCGAACTGGGCAAGCACGCGCTTGAAGATCTCGACGCGAACTTCGTGAAGAAGGCCAAGCAAGGCGACTTGATCGTCGCCGACACGAATTTCGGTTGCGGATCGTCGCGCGAGGTCGCAGCGGTCGCGCTCAAAGGCGCCGGTGTCTCCGGCGTGGTGGCGAAATCGTTTGCGCGCATCTTTTACCGCAACTGCATCAACACCGGGCTGCCGATCTTCGAGTGTCCTGAAGGCGTCGACGGCATCAACGACGGCGACACGATCACTGTCGACGCAGACAACGGCATCATCACCAACGAGACGAGCGGCAAATCGTTCAAGGCGACGCAATTCCCGAAGTTCATGCAAGATCTGATCGCGAAGGGCGGTCTATTGCGTTACGCCGAGCAGCGCCTCGCTGAGAAGAAAGCGGCGAAAGAGGGCGCATCGCAAGAGCGCGCCACTACGTAGCGCTCGATGGCGAAGCCCTATAAGATCGCCGTCATCCCCGGTGACGGCGTCGGCCCGGAAGTGACGGACGAGGGACTGAAGGTCCTCGAACGCGCCGCGAAGCTCTTCGGCTTCACCTATGAGACGAAGACCTATCCCTTCGGAGCCGATCACTACATCGCCACCAAAGAGTTCATGCCCGAAGGCCAGCTCGACGAATTCAGGCGCATGGACGCGATCCTGCTCGGCGCGATCGGCGACCCGCGTTTGCCGCCGGGACTCGTCGAGCGCGGTGTCATCGCGGCGACGAGATTCGGTCTCGATCTGTACATCAATCTGCGGCCCATCAAACTCTACGCTGAACACCTCTGCCCGATTAAAGACAAAAAGCCCGAAGACGTCGACATGGTCGTCGTGCGCGAGAACACGGAAGATCTTTATACCGGACTGGGCGGGCATTTTAAAAAAGGCACGCCAGACGAGGTCGTCATCGGCAATCAGATCTTCACGCGCAAGGGCATCGAGCGCGCAGTCCGGTACGCGTTCGAGCTCGCCGTACATCGCGATAAGAAGAAGAAGCTCACCCTTGTGGACAAAGCGAACGCGATCGAGATCCAGCAACTGTGGAGGCGTACCGTCGAAGAGGTAGCGCCGGATTACCCGGGCATCGCGTTTGATTTCGCGTACATCGACGCGGCGTGCATGTGGATGGTGAAGAACCCGGAATCATTCGACGTCATCGTCACGCCGAATCTGTTCGGAGACATCCTCACCGACCTCGGTGCGATGGTCCAGGGCGGCATGGGGGTGGCCGCGTCAGGCAACATCCATCCCGGGCGGGTCTCGCTGTTCGAGCCGATTCACGGATCGGCACCCAAGTATAAAGGAAAGAACGCGGTGAGCCCGATCGCCGCGATCGGTGCGGTCGGCATGATGCTCGATTACCTCGGGGAAGCGCGCGCGGCTGAAGCGATCGATACGACGATCGGCTCGCTGCTCTCGAGCAAGCGCATCCCGTCGCTTGACGCATCGAGCGGATTGCGCACCTCGCAGATCGGCGACATGGTCGCGTCCGAGCTGGAGAAGGTCGTCGTCACCGCATCGTGATATGGAGCGCTCATGAAAAACGGTAAAGCGGAAGTCGTCATCGTCAACGGTGCACGCACGCCCTTCGGTAATTTCGGCGGTGTCCTGCGCGACGTGAGCGCCATCGATCTCGCCGTCGTCGCGAGCAAGGCGGCGATGAATCGTTCGCACGTGGCTCCCGAAAAAATCGACCAGGTCATCCTCGGCAACGTCATCCAGTCGAGCGCGGACGCGATCTATGCTGCGCGCCATGTCGGGCTTAAGGCCGGCTGCCGCGAAGACGTCCCCGCATTGGTCGTCAACCGGCTGTGCGGCTCGGGTTTGCAAGCGATCGTCTCAGGCGCACAGCAGTTGCTACTCGGCGAAGCTAAGTATGTTCTTGCCGGCGGCACTGAGAACATGAGCCAATCGCCGCACGTCATCCGCGGTGCTCGCTGGGGCCTCGCGCTGGGTCAAGGCAAGCTTGAAGACTCATTGTGGGAAGGGTTGACCGACAGCTACAACAGCATGCCGATGGCGATCACGGCGGAAAATCTCGCCGAACGCTACGAGATTTCGCGCGACGAGGCCGACGAATTCAGCCTCCGCTCGCAGCGCAGCGCTGCCAAAGCGATGGAAGATGGTTACTTCGCTGAGGAGATCACGCCGGTCGAGGTCCCGGGCAAGAAAGGCCCGACGCTTGTCGACAAAGATGAGGGGCCGCGCCCAGGTGTGACCATCGAGCAGCTCGCCAAGCTGCCGCCGCGCTTCAAGAAAGACGGCATCGTGACGCCCGGTAACGCAAGCGGTATCACGGACGGCGCGGCGATGGTGGTGTTGACGACGGCAGACCAGGCGTCGAAGGACGGCCTCAAGCCGATCGGTCGAGTGGTCTCGTGGGGCGTTGTCGGCGTCGATCCGGACATCATGGGCATTGGACCGGCGTTCGCGATCCCGCAAGCGGCAGAGCGAGCGGGCATGAATATCAGCGATTTCGACGTCGTCGAGATCAATGAGGCGTTCGCTCCGCAGGTGCTTGCCTGCGTCCACGCGTTACATCTGGATCAGGATAAGCTGAACCCGAATGGCGGCGCCATCGCTCTTGGACATCCGCTCGGCGCGAGCGGCGCACGGATCACCTACACGCTGCTCCACGAATTGCGCCGTCGCAAACAGAAGTACGGTGTCGCAAGCGCCTGCATCGGTGGCGGACAAGGTATCGCCGGAGTCGTTGAAGCGCTGTAGGCGTGGCGACCTGCCCTTCGTGCGGTAAAGAGCAGCCCGGCTCGTCGGCGTTTTGCTCGGCGTGCGGCGCGGTCTTGGACCGCCCGAACATCGAGGGCCCGCCGCCGCCTACAACGCTCGCCAGCCCGCCCGTTGAACCGCAGATCTTGTTGGCACCCTCGCGCGACGCGCACGATTTCGGCGACATCGGGCAGTACATCGCGCGCCGTTTGTTCGCGCTGATCGTCGATCTGATCGGCATCGGTGTGCTGTTCGCCGTCGCAATCGCCTACGTCATCGCCCGGCGCGGCGGAGACACGCATTCGTTTGGCGGCTTTTTCGAGGCTGCGATCTACACGCTGTTCGTGCTCATCGTCTACAAGTGCATCACCGAGGCGTATCTCGGTACGACGCTCGGCAAAGCCCTGATGGCGCTACGCGTTCGCGCGACGCGCGCAGAGCACGTTGGCATTGGAAGCAGCGTGGTTCGCAACATTTTCCTCCCGTTCGATTTGCTTGTGATCGGCTTCGTGCTCGCCGCGCTGACCCCGAGACGCAGACGCATCGGTGACTTCGTCGCGGGGACTGAGGTCGTCAATTCGACGATGCCGGCTCTCTCGGTCGCACTTGCGGTCGTGTTGATCGGCGCATGGGGTTACGCCGAATACGCGTACGCCGATGGACTGCGTACGGCACAGACGCTTGAAAACGCGGCGGCGACCTACGGTCCAGGCTTGATCGGCGGGCAGGCCGCGCCACCGGCGGTCCCAACGCCGCTGCCACAGCGAACGCCCGTGCCGACGGAACAACCGATCACTGTGCCGACAATCCCGCCGTCCGGCGAAACGCCTTCCAGCGAAACTCCCGCGCCCGGTGCGAGCCCCACCGAAAGCGCGACCGACAGCGCGAGTCCTACGATGTCGCCGAATCCGCTTGCGTCCGGAGCCTCGACACCGGCTGCTTCACCGGCCTCACCGGCGCAGACGCCGAGTCCGACGAGCACCACGAGTTGATTCTGCGGCGTCTCGTCGAAAGCGTTCGGCGAGCGCTCGCGCCGCCCGGCATCCGTAAAATGATCGCACTTGGCGATGCGATCACCGCATCGTGGGTCTCACAAGCCATCCACGCCGTCGCGGCCGCAGGCGTCGCGGATCTTATCGGCCCTGCGCCGGTCGCCGTCGACGAATTGGCCCAACGCGCGGGCGTCGACGAGGACGCGCTCTACCGCGTCTTGCGCATGCTGGTGCCGGCGGGATTGTTCGTGCAGCATTCAGGCCGGCGCTTTGGGCTGACCGAGCTCGGCGCGCTGTTGCGCTCGGATCACCCTGATTCGATGCGGCGCTTCGCGATCTATAATGGCACACCGTGGCATTGGGCGCTGTGGGGCGCGCTCGAACAAAGCTTGCGTACGGGAAAGCCTTCGCTCGCCGGTGATTCTGGAAAGCCGCTCTTCGAATTCTTAGCCGAGGATGCGGACGCGGCTGCCGTCTTCGACGCGGCGATGGCGGACTTGTCGAATGCGCGCGACGTCTCCGCGATTTCGGGCTACGATTTTTCGCGCTACGCGACCGTCGCGGACATCGGTGGAGGTGAAGGCCGGCTGATCAAGTCCGTGCTCGCCACCTGGCCGAACGTCAAGGGAGTGTTGTTCGACCGGGCTGAGGTGATCGAGAGGGCTCGCCCGCGCATGGAAGCAGACGGCTTTGCATCCCGCTGCACGCTCATAGCCGGCAGTTTTTTCGAAGCGGTGCCGTCAGATGCGGATGCCTACGTGCTCAAACAGGTGCTGCACGACTGGGATGACGACAAAGCAGCTCTGATTCTGAGCAATTGCAGGCTGGCGATGGGAGCAGGCGCCTGCTTGATCGTGATCGAGATGGTCGTACCGACTGGTGCGCAGCCCTCGCTTGCCAAGCTCTCAGACATCGAAATGTTGGTCGCCACAGGTGGCCGCGAGCGCACGCTCGACGAGTACGATGGCTTGTTCGCGGCCGCGGGATTGCGGCGCACCGGCACCCACGCGACACGCTCGCCGTTCACGCTCATCGAGGCGCAAGCCGCGGAAGGCGGCGCCGCTCCAAAAACCGGCGGCCCATAGCAGAACAGTAATCACGCTTGCTCCGGAGAAGTCTCGTGCATGCGGCTCGCCATGAAGGTCCGGGCAGCTTTCATATTCGCGTTGTTCGCAGGCTGCGCGCTTTTCGTCGCGACCGTCAGCACCGGCCGCGCGCAATTCCCGATCCCCAACCCAGCAGGTGTGGCGCAGGACGCTGCGGTCCGGGCCGCGCTCTCCTCATTCGGAAAAGCGATCGGCGACCAGCTTCCGATCGTAGTGTCGCCGTCTGACGCATACCCGACCGCAGCGTTGCCAGGCCCAGCGTTCGCGGCCGGCGGCGCGCCGAACATCACCGCTCCGCTTCGCGCATCTCTCGACGGCACGGTCACGCTGCCGCCGGGCGACTACGCGTTCACGGTCGATGTGTTCTGCATGAAGGCGCACGCGCACAGCCCGAGCGGACATCGCTACCTCGTAGCTCCGCTGCGCGGCGCCGCGGCCGACATCTTCAGAGCGCTCAATGCGCGCGCTCCGTCATTCGCGCTGAACCACGCGGCGCTCCAAGTGTTGTCGTGGGACATCCAAGCCGGTCTGCCGTACAGCGCGATGCCCTCCGCACAACGCGGGATCGTCGATCGCGTCATTCCAGATTTTCGCTCCCGGCTGAACGCCGACGTGTACACGAGCATCCGTGCGCAGTACGACCAAGTCGCGTCCAAAGTTCCGGGAATGCCGTCATTTGACGCTGCGCTCGGGCGCCTGGGTGCGCCTGGTCAGGCGGTCCTCGAGATGCAACGCCTGCGCGAAGAGATGGCGCAGCCGCCTCCGACATTCGATGAGCTCGTCCGGCAACTGATCCCGTTCGCGCCGCCGGAGAACAATCCGTCGGGCGCAACGCCGTGGAGCCGTTATTCTGATCGGGTCTACATCCGATTCGTGACGAGCGGAAACTTCGCGACTCCCGGCACATACGAAGTTCGGGTCTTGCCGGGCAATCAGGTTAGCAGCATTCGCGTTATCGGACTTGGGCCGGTCGGCGGCGCGCCGGTTCCGTTTTCGAATGTCGTCAATAACCCGGGGACGGATTCCGTGCAGCCGCTCACGCAAGCGCCACAGCCTGGCCAGCCTCAACCCTCGCCGTCGCCATCCGCATCGATCACGTCGGAGACGGAAGCGACGCAGCCCGCCGATCGTTCGCGTCTCGAAGTGGGCGTCAACGAACCCGTGACCTTGACGTTCTCGGGCGACGATGCGCACTGGACGATCGCGGGCGGCCACGGCAAACTCTCCCCGAGCACCGGCAAGACCGTCACCTACACCGCGAGTATCACGCCGGCCACCGAGACGATCACGGCGGTCGATACAACGACCTCGGCGACCGCTAAGATCACGTTCAAAGTCATCGCACCGCAGGACCCATTCTTCGAAGTCGTTCCAGCAACTGATGCCACGCCGCCGCCGGATCCGGACTTTTATCACCATACGCAGGGTTATCCGAACGTCGGCTTCTACGCCAATGTCTACCTGCAGCCAGATACGGTGTCATTCCAATACATCAAGGTGCGCGAAAAGGACGTGCGCTTCACCGCGACGGGCTATTACTCGTTCGAGAACGGGACCTGGCACATCGGAGACGATCACCAAGAGCTGAATCCGCCGTGGGTCGACATCCGGTCATTCACGCAAGGTAAAGGATGGCTGCTTATGCTGACCGATTCCGTGTGGTCCGGGGCGCAGCCGAACCGCGCGTTCGTGCCTGGCTCGGTTTCAGCGGTGATCCCCTGGGAGTACACCTCGGCTTCGAATACAAGCCTTGGGCCTTACCATTTCGCGAACGTCACGCAGGTGTGCGAGCTGCATAGCGACCGCTCGACGCTCACCGCGAAGAAAGGCAACGCATCCGTGACGTCGACGGTTTCGAGCCCCAGGTACAAGTGACGGTCTGCCTGCTCGTTGCGGACGTCAAGGCTTTCAGTTTGGATTCACGCCGCCGTGGTACGAGTATGTCGTTATGAAACATCTCATCGCGGCAGGCGCTGCCTTGCTCCTGACGACCGGCGTCGCTCGAGCAGCGACGCACACGATCGACGCTGCTGCGTCGAAGATGACCGTCTATGTCTATAAGAGCGGCCTTTTCTCGTTCGCTGCCGACAACCACCAGATCAACGCGCCGATCGGCTCGGGGCAGATTGATGACCCGCTGACGTCAGTGTCCTTTTCCGTTCCCGCCGCGAAGATGACGGTGCTAGATCCATCGACACCCGAAAGCAAACGGTCGCAAGTCCAGGAACGCATGGAGAGCCCGGACGTCCTCGATCCGGCGCGCTACCCGACGATCGACTTCAAGTCTACCGCGATCACCGGATCGGCATCAGCGGGCTGGGATGTGAGCGGCATGCTGACCATACATGGGCAAACCAAGCCCATCAAGCTGCACGTCACGCAAGAAGGGTCCCATTTCCACGGCTCGACGACGCTCAAACAGACGGATTTCGGCATTACTCCCATCACGATCGCAGGCGGAACCGTCAAAGTCAAAGACGTGATCCGGATCGACTTCGACATCGTGCCGAGCAGTTAGCACACGCACGTCGCGCGCATCAGCCCTTCTCGTCCGCTTCCTCCTCAGTGGAACGAAGATAACGCGTAAACCAATCGGCAGCGAGGGCAGCGACGCGATCGAGCGCGCCGCGTTCCTCGAACAGATGGCTCGCACCCGATACGACGACGAGTTCGTTATGCGCCGGAATATCACGGGCGGCGGCGGTGTTAAGGGCGAGCACCGTGGGGTCAAGACCTCCGACGATGAGCAGCGTCGGCGCACGCACGCGCGCTAGATCGTCGCCGGCGAGGTCCGGTCGACCCCCGCGCGACACAACCGCGCGCACGAACGCGCGTCGCTGCGCAGCCACGACGAGCGCCGCGGCTGCACCAGTGCTCGCGCCGAACAGTCCGATCGGAAGTCCGCGCGTCTGCGCGTCCTCGCGGCTCCAGTCGACAGCGCCGAGCAGCCTTCGCGCGAGCAGGGAGATATCGAAGCGCAAAGCTGCGGTCGTGCTATCGTACTTGTCCTCTTCGGCGGTGAGCAAATCGAACAGGAGCGTTGCCAGCCTAGCGCTATGTAGTGCGTGTGCGACGCGCTGATTGCGCGGGCTTAGACGGCTACTGCCGCTGCCATGGGCGAAGATCACGATTCCACGCGCTGCCGCGGGCATTGCCAGCGCGCCTTCGAGTTCAACGCGGTCGGTGTCGATGAGGATCTCGCGCATGCGGGGTTCGACTTCCGGGCCGGCGCACGTAATCGCGTCGCGAGGGAAGCTCGCCGAGCCTTCGCCCTTGTCGTACCGAGACCCGCGTAGGACGCCGTCAGCGCTCCCGGTCGGCAGCGCGCGCGAGCAGAGCGCGAACTTCATCGTCGCTGACTTGTGAGAAATCGCCATACCAAGCGCCGACTGCATAGAAGGGCTCGGGAGTCAACCCGCAGACGATATCCGCCTCGGCGCCTACATCGGCGCACGCTTCGCGCGTCGCCACGGGCACCGCGACGACGATGTGCCGCGGCTTCAAACGCTGGAGCGCCTGCACTGCGACCGACATCGTCTGCCCCGTCGCTAAACCGTCGTCGACGAGGATGACGGTGCGGCCTGCGATATCGGGAAACTTCCGATGGTCGCGATACAGGCCCTCACGCCGCTCGAGCTCGCGCTGTTCCGCGCGAACGACCTCGAGCATCTCCTGCGAGGTCAAGCCCAGGTGATGGATCAGCTCTGCGTCGAGCGAATACGCGCCGCCGCTTGCGATCGCACCCATCGCGAGCTCTTCGTGTCCGGGCACGCCGAGCTTGCGCACCGAGAGCACATCAAGCGGCGCGTCGAGCGCTTTCGCGATCTCGTATGCGACGGGCACACCACCGCGCGGAAGCGCGAGCACGATGACATCGCCGCGCCCCGCGAAGGACCCTAACTGTTCTGCTAGTGCTTTGCCGGCTTGACTCCGGTCCCGAAACGCTCCGCTAACCGCCACCTCCATATAGTGCGCGTACCCATACCAATCCGGTATGAACTTTCAGTGAAGCGCCTTCACACGCGATGCAGCGCTCGTTGGTATGATGCGGTTGGCCATGCTTGGACAACTTGACGAACGCGAGATCGAGGACGTGTTGCGCAGCGAGTACCTCGGACGCATCGGATGCCACTCGGATGGACGGACGTACGTCGTGCCGGTGACCTACGCGTATGACAACGGCGCGGTGTACGGCCACAGCGCAGAAGGTCTCAAGCTTCGAATGATGCGCGCCAATCCGTCGGTGTGTTTCGAAGTCGATCGAATGGAAGATCTGGCGACGTGGCGTAGCGTCATCGCCTGGGGACGGTTTGAGGAGCTGCGCGGCGCCGAGGCTGACCACGGACTTGCGGTGCTGATGGCGCGACTGCTGCCGCTGTCCGCGTCCAGCGAGACGAGCCATCCGCCGAAAAGCCTTACACACCAACACCGGGCGATAGAAGAAGGCCTGCCGGCGATCGTCTATCGCATTGCGCTTAGAGAGAAGAGTGGCCGCTTCGAGCGGCACTAGGCGACATCGACCCCAGCTCTAGCGGATCGGCGACGATTTCACCAGTGGACGAGTAGACGGCGGCGCCTACGATGCGCCACGGTACCGACACGGTCTGCACCTCTCCGTCGCTCAATGTGAATGTGACCGCATGCGGCGTCGCCCAATCGATCGTGATCCCCATCTGCTCGTTCACCGATAGGTGCGCGCTAAAACTACGCCGTTCGGTGACCTTGCCGCCGTCGACGCGGGTGACCTCGAGCGCGAGAGCGGAGCCGCCGCGCACCGGCGTCAGTCTCAAGCCTATGCCGTCGCGGAATGATTCGCCGGCCTGTCCCTGCAGCCCGATCCAGAAAGCCGGCTGCCACAGCTGATCCGAACCCAATCTCACGACCGTCAGACGGCCGTACACAGCGGAGTACGGAGTGATATTGTCTTTGCGCCACGAGGAGTTGTGCCCCGACTGCGTGTCGAGGTCGAGGAACACCGATTGGCCGGACGCGGGTGTGAAGCGGCCAGGCGGCACGGGAATCCCAAGCGGCGCTTGGGGCGGCGCGGTCGTTTCCGGCGCCGGCAATGTCCGCGTCGGGAACTTCGATACTGCGCTGATGAAGAGAACCGCGACGAGAACGATCGTTCCGATCAGGCCGACGCCAAGGCAGCCGATGATCCACAGGTTGACGCGATCCTCGGATGTTTTTTTGGGTTCGGGCGGCGGCGTCGCGTCCAACGGTGTCAGTCGCCTTTAAAATTAGCCGGCCGCTTTTCGAGGAACGCCTTCGTACCTTCTTTTGCGTCCTTCGTCGCGGAGATCTTGCCGAATTCGGCCGCCTCTAATTCGAGCGCAGAGTGCAGGTCCGTCTGCATGCCCTTATGGATGAGGCGCTTCGTCGCTGCGACTGCCAGCGGACCTTTTGCCGCGATCGTCTTGGCCAGCTTTATCGCTTCGGGCAAGAGCTGCTCCGGTGCAAAGACCTTCTCGACGAGATTCGCCTGCTTCGCCTCGTCGGCACCGATCTGCTCGCCCGACAGAAGCAGATACGACGCCATTCCTTGGCCCACCAAACGCGGCAGCCGCTGCGAGCCGCCGAATCCCGCGACGATTCCAAGGTTGACTTCAGGCTGACCGAGCTTCGCGCTGCTCGACGCAAGCCGGATGTCGCCGGCCATCGCCAGCTCGAGGCCGCCGCCCAGCGCGTATCCGTTGATCGCCATGATGACAGGCAGGCGCGAATGCTCGATCTTATGACCGACCTCGTGACCTGCTCGCGCTTTGGTTTCTCCGGCCTTCGCATCAGCAAGCGCGGCCAGCTCGCCGATGTCGGCTCCGGCCACAAACGCGCGCTCGCCGGACCCCGTGATGACGACTGCGAGCACGGTTCGATCCGATTCGAGCTCGTCGAACGCCCGCGAAAGCTCCGCCAAGACGACTTCGTTGAGCGCGTTGAGCACCTTCGGACGATTGATCGTGATGATGGCGACTGGACCGTCGCGGTCGATCAGCAGCGTTTCGTATGCCACGGGCTCTCCTTATGAATAGTCGTAAAAGCCTTTGCCGGATTTGCGGCCATGCTGTCCGGCCAGCACCATTCTCTTGAGCAGCGGAGGCGCGGCGAACATCGGATCCTTGAACTCCTCGAACATGATCTCGGCGATATAGTACGTGGTGTCCAAGCCGACGTAATCCAGCAGCGTCAAAGGTCCCATCGGGTAGCCGCAGCCGAGCTTCATGCCTTCGTCAATGTCTTCTTTCGATGCGAGGCCCTGCTCGTACACGCGGATCGCGTAGAGCAGATACGGCACGAGCAGCCGGTTGACGATAAAGCCCGGCGTGTCTTGTGCGAGGATCGGCACCTTGCCGAGCTTCTTCGCGAAGGCATAGAGCGTGTCGATCGTGGCCTCGTCGGTTACGATCGTCTTGACGACCTCGACGAGCTTCATGATCGGCACCGGATTGAAGAAGTGCAGACCGGCGACTTGTTTGGGCCGTTTGGTCGCCGCCGCCATCTCGATGACGCACAGACTCGAAGTGTTCGAGCAGATTATCGCGTGCGGGGCGAGCAGCGCGTCGAGCTTAGCGAACAGCTCTTTTTTGGCTGCCATATTCTCGACGATGGCCTCGATGACAATGTCGCATCCGCGCAGGTCCTCGACGTTGGTGGACGTCTTCAGGCGTCCAAGCGCGGCGTCGCGGCCCTGCGCGTCGAGCGTGCCTTTCTCGACGATGCGGTCGAGTGATTTCTTGATGCCGGTGAGACCTTTTTCGAGAGCCGGCTGCACCGCCTCGACCGCCACGACGTCAAAGCCTGACGTCGCCGCCACTTGCGCGATGCCGGAGCCCATCAATCCTAAACCGCAAACGCCGACCTTCTTGATCTCAGCCATCGGATCTCCTATAGGGAGGAAGCTCGCAGCGAGTGCGCTTGTCCTTACGATAGCCCAGCGCGTACTCCGCTTGCATGATTTTTTGGATCTCGCGCGTGCCTTCGTAGATGATGCTCCCGCGCGAGTTGCGCAGGTAGCGTGCAACCGGATATTCGTCTGAGAAGCCATACGCGCCGTGGATCTGCATGGCGTCGTCCGCCGCACGATTCGCGGCGTCGGTCGCGTACCACTTCGCTAGCGCCGTCTCACGGGTGTTGCGCTCGCCCAGGTTCTTCAGCCAGCCGGCGCGCAGATACAACAGACGCGCCGCATCGTAGGCGAGCACCATGCGCGCTATCATCTCCTGGACGAGCTGGTGCTTGCCGATCTCCGTGCCGAACGTATGCCGCTCCTTCGCGTACTTGACCGATGCATCCAAGCACGCTCGGATAAGCCCGGTCGCGCCCGATGCGACGGTGAATCGCCCGTTCTCCAAACACGTCATGGCGATGTAGAAGCCTTCGCCTTCCTCGCCGAGCCGGTTGGCTGCGGGCACCCGCAGATCGCTGAACGAGAGACCGCCGGTGTCTCCCGCTCGCACGCCGTACTTGTCGTGCAGCGAAAACGTGTGCAGCGCATCGCCCGCGCCCGCGCGCTCCACCACGAACGCGCTGATGCCGTGCTTCTCTTTTTCGGGTGCCGTCTTCGCGAACACCAAAAACGTCTCGGCCTGCGTCGCGCACGAGATCCAGATCTTCGAGCCGTTGAGGATGTAAGAATCGCCGTCGCGCCGCGCGGTGGAGCGCATTGCGCCAACATCTGAGCCGGCGTCCGGCTCGGTCAAGCCGAACGCTCCGAGCTTCTCGCCGGCCGCGAGCGGTCGCAGCAACCGCTGCTTTTGTTCCTCGCTTCCCCACTGATAGATGCCGCAGCCGGTCAGGCCGATATGAACGGACATCATCGTGCGCAGCGACGTGTCGCAGTACTCGAGCTCTTCGCATACGAGACCGAGTGTGACGTAATCAGCGCCGGCGCCGCCGTAGCGTTCAGGAAATGGCAGACCGACGATGCCGAGGTCCGCGAGCTTCCGGAATGCGTCCGGGAGCGGCGTGCCTTCGCTGTCGCAGCGTCTGACATCGGGCGCGATGCGCTCTGCGAGAAATGCGCGAACCGTTTCGCTGAGCGCGCGCTGTTCGGAAGTCAATTCGAAATCGACCATGAGCGGGCGCAATTCCGTCAGGCCGGACAGGCACCCTCCGGCGCATCGCAGAAGCCGCGCTGCTCATGTCGCACCGGGCACTGCTCGCCGCGGCGGTGGCTGCCGTCGTCTGCGCGAGCTGCACGAAGATCAGCTCGTCGACTGGTCCGCAATCGCACGCCAGGTCGGAGCCTGGCGTCCTTCATATCTCCGACATCTCCGATCCGTCGACGCTGGACCCTATGCTCAGCGGCGCCGACGTCGCCTATCAGTTGGCTAGCTATTCGCTTGAGTATCTCGTGCAGCTCGACGGGAAGGGCGAGCTGACCCCGGTCTTGTGCGAACGCGTGCCGACGCGCGAGAACGGCGACATCAGTAAGGATGGCTTAACGATCACCTATCACCTGCGCAAGAACGTGCTGTGGCAGGACGGTCAACCCTTCACATCCGACGACGTCGTCGCGACCTGGAAGCAGGTCATGAACCCCGCGAACCCGGTGATCATCCGCACCGGCTACGAGGTCATCGAGCGCATCGACACCCCCGACCGATGGACCGCGGTGCTGCACCTCAAGCAACCCTACGCGCCGTTGACGACCCGTTTCTTGGCGGGTATCCAAGAGGGACCGATTCCGGTGCTGCCGGCGCACATCATCGCAAATCTGCCGGACCTCGTGCACGCGAGCATCAACGAGCACCCGATCGGTACCGGGCCGTTCATCGTGAAGTCCTGGGAGCACGGCGGCAGGCTTACCTATGTCGCCAATCCACATTATTGGCGCGGTGCGCCGACGCTTAAGAGCATCGTCTTCCAGGCGCAACCGAGTCAATCGACGGAACTCATCGGTTTTCGCACCGGCGAGATCGACGCAGATTTCGACACGGGGCCGACTGACTTGCCGAGCTATCGCGGCTTGAGCGGCATGCGCATCTCGCGCTCTCCGAGCCTGCGCCTTGCGGTGGTGGTCATGAATGCATCACCCGGTCATCCGCTCGCTGACAAACGCTTGCGCCACGCGGTCGCGTACGCGATCGATCGCCACGAGACGCTTCATAAGATCATCCACGACGTCGGCGTTCTGGCCGACGAATTCTTACCGACGTGGTCATGGGCGTACACGGCCGACGTACCCCGCTACGAATACGATCCGGCTCGAGCGAACGAGCTCCTCGACGAAGCCGGATGGAAGCTGGGTCCCGACGGGATCCGCGTGAAGGACGGCCAGCGGCTCACCGTGGTCATCATTGGATCCACCGGCAGCGACGCGAGCCGGCAGTTCAACACCGTACTGCAAGCCCATCTGCGCAGCGTCGGTATCGAGGGTCTCATCAAAGAGTTTCCGTACGGAATCGTCTTTGACTATAGCGGGCCGATCCGCCAAGGCAGATACGACATCGCGTCATACACGTACAGCGTCAATTTCGATCCGTCCGCGCTGCAAGATGACGGTTGCGATCAGTTCGCGCCAGCCGGCGCGAACGAATCACGCCTGTGCGACCCGGAAGTCGACCGGTTGGAGCGGCAAGCGCTTGCAACGTACGATCGCGCAGAGCGCACGCAGCTCTACGCGCAGATCGAGCGCCTGCGCATGGACGATCTCGGCACGTTTCCGCTCTACTATCGGGATCGCGTCGGCGTCGTCAACGATGCCCTGCAGGGCTATGTTCCATCGCGCGGCATCATGCCGAACTGGAACACCTGGCGGTGGGTCCTACCCTAGGCTGCGGGATACCCGGTTTGCGGCTATTTGGGGTGGTAACCGACGAAGTCTTCGTCGATGAAGACGCCGTTTGGACCGACCGCGACGCCGATGCCGACCGCCGTGTAATTAGCCGACAAGATGTTGCGACGGTGAGCGTCGTTGGGCGGTGTCTCCGCCATCATCGCCTCGTCGAGCTTCGCCAGCACGCTCCATAACAGCACTGGATCGACGACTGCGGGCGATCGGAAACCGACGTTCTCGCCGTAGTAGTCAGCCTTGCCTCCGAGCGCGAGGTAGCGATCCATCGGCGTGCGACCCGCGTTGTCGATGTGGCTCATCTTGTCGGCGGCAAGCATCGACTCCGCGTTCGCTTGCGCGGCTTGCTGCGCGAGCTGGTCCATGCCCAATTGAGTCAGCTGATATTGGCTTCGATGATGGTTGATGAGTTGCGTGAGCTGGCTGCGCATCGACTGCAGCTCGACCAATGGCAGGCCGTCCGATGGGGGGATCGGACCGAGATTTGAAAATACCAGCAGGGCGATCAACAGCATTTCGATGAGTGTCCGCTCGTGAAGAAAACGGCGTTAGAGCGCGCTTTGTTCCCTGTCGCCTCCGAGTGGGCCTATTGCGATCACGCGGCCGTCGGCCCGCTTCCTCGCCCTACCCGCGATGCGCTTGTCGAGATCTTCGACGCGCAGATGAGGCTTGGCAAGAACGGCATGGCGCCGATCGAGGCCCGGCGCGATGCGGTGCGCGCGCAAGTCGCTGCAGCCATCAACGCACAGCCGGGTGAGATCGCGTTCATGCGTTCGTCCAGCGACGGCGCACTCTTGGTCGCGAACGGCATCGAATGGCGGCCTGGCGACGAGATCATCTTGGCCGACGACGAGTTCGGCGCGAATGCGTATCCGTGGCTGAATCTGCGGCGGCGCGGCGTTCGCATCAATCTCGCAAAGGCGCCCGCAGAGCGCGTGACGCCGGCTTTTCTCGACGGAGTGGCGACCGAGCGGACTCGCCTCGTCGCAGTTTCGTACGTCGGCTTTAACGACGGCTATCGCAATGACATCGCAGGCGTGGGCCGCTGGTGCAAACAGCACGACGTGCTGTTCGCCGTCGACGCGATGCAAGGGTTCGGCCACTTACCCCTGGACGTGCGTGCCTGCGCGGCGGACTTCGCCTATTGCGGGGCAGCCAAGTGGCTGCTTTCACCCCACGGCGTCAGCTTCGTCTTCGTGCGCCGCGAACTGATCGAAGAGTTGCTGCCGTCAATGGCCTCGTGGCGCTCAGTGGTGGACCCGATGAACTTTCTCGACTACGAGCAGGCGCTGCACCCTGACGCGCAGCGCTTCGAGGGCGGATCGCTCAACTATCCAGGCGTTGCCGCGCTCGGCGTGAGTCTCGATCTGCTCGTGCGCGCGGGCCTTGAGGATATCGAGCGGCACGTGCTCGGGCTGCGCGCGCGCTTGGTTGACGGCGCGCGCCGCGCCGGGATCGGCGTGATAAGCGATTTTCCAGCGCACGCGTGTTCCGGCATCGTGCTCCTTGACCGCGGCGCGGCGGATGTGGAAGAGCTTCGCGCGCACGCCGACGCGGCAAAGGTCGGCATCACCGTTCGCGAGGTTGGGGTGCGGGTATCGCCCCACGGCTACAACGACGAAGAAGACGTGGATCGCGTGCTCGCGGTACTAGAGCCGTGTGCGCAGTCCTAAAGGAGCGACTCGCGTCAAGTTCCGAGCTGGGCGAGCGCCGCTCGGACTGCGCCGTCCGGTACGTGGAGAAACCCGGTATACGGCGTGTACATCTCCATGATGAGCCATATCGCGCTTGCGACCGAAAGCGCCGCCGCGAAGAAGCTGGCGATGACCGTCGCGTTTGGACGCGCGAATAGCCCGCTGCTCATCGACGTTAGCGTCAGCCAAACGATCAACAGAACTAGGAGAATGCCAGGCACGTGGGTTTGACGCTGCGCGTACATCAGCCAGCGCAGCCGTCCTAGTTCGACCATAAGCGAGAGCGCCTGCGCCTTGACAGTGCGTTCCTCGTCGGTCGTCGCGTGGACTTGCTCCAACGAGTCATACAGCGGCTCGGCGCTGACGGCTCGCGGCACGCCAGGGTTCTTTTCGCTCGAGGATCCCCAAACCGTATCGACGATCCGGGTGACGTCATCCTTGAGCATCACGCGGGTCGGAACGGCTTGCGGTCCCAGATGCGCGAGCATCCTGTCGAGCAGCACCACATCAGACGCAAGCTGGGTGATCTCGTTCGACTGCGTGTCGAAGTAGCTCTTCGCCGACGCGACGAGCAACCCGAGCACGAGCGCGACCATCGTCGCGACGACCGCCATCCCTCCTCGGACGATGTCCTTTGAGGAAGATTCGAGATGCTCTTCTGGGAGTAAGCGACTGAGGCGCATGCCGAGGAGCGCGCCGCCGAAGACGCAGATAAAAACGACAAGACTGGTGAGGTCTGCATTGGCAATCATATGTATCGCTGAGGGCGGGCTTTGAGCAGGCCGCGCCGCGACCCTTTAGGTCAGAATGTTGACCGCGCGAGCTGCTACGAGCACGATCGTCATCAGCGAGATGAGCGCCTGGATGGTCATCAATGTCTTCGCCAGCGTCGTGAGCGGCATGGTGTCGGTCGGGCTGAACGCCGTCGCGTTGGTGAACGCAAGGTAGAGATAGTCCGCGAACATGGGCACCCAACCTGTGGGCGCGCACGACGGCGAATACATCTGCGGGAACATGAAATCCGCGCTGCGTTTGGACGCGTTGAGGCGCAGCTGCGGACCGCCACGATCCATTTCCCAATACCACAACGCGAACACCAGGATGTTCGTCAACCAGATCGCGGCGGCCGAGTAGAGCAGGCCGAGTCCGCTTTCCCTGGGCATCCCAGTGACCAGCGCGCGTACGAGCAAGAAGAGCGAGGCGATGTTCGCGAGATTCACGATCGCGATCAGCACGGTGCTCAGTGTCCGAAGCACGCGCGAGACATCGCGCCCGCTCATGTATGGACCGGCGATCGCTAAGGGAATGATCAATGCTGCGACGAGCACCGGCATGAGCCAGTGCGGACCGAGGGTCAGGTGCGGCGGCAGCAGCGCGTAGAGAACCGTCGCGGCGATGACGGCGAATATCGGCGGCCAGCGGGACTCAGAGCGCTTGCGCATCTCGTCGCGTTCAACGGCGCTTGCACGAGTGGCGGATGCGATGTCGCTAGTACCCCTGAGCTGACACGGAGCACGGCGCCATGACGGCGGTCGACATGCCGTGGATCAACCGCTTGTCGGCGGGTACGATGGTCGCGAGCACGCCCGAAAGCGGCGCCTCGTCGCCGTTGACGAAATAATACGGGCACAGACGAACGCGCCCGTCCATCGTCTTAATGTCACCAGCCGCGGTGTCGTAATAGGGGACTTTCACCCTCCGGCCTTTGTGGAAGCGCTGCAAGACGTGTGGCGTCTTGTCGAACACGGCAAGGCCGCCATCGATGACGGCCATCCACTCGTCGCGCGTGAGATCGTCGCCGACGTACACGCCCTTGCTGCCCCATGACAGTTCAGAGAATCCGGACGGTTTGACGACGTAGATACGCTCTGATTTCGACAGCGCGTACAGCTGCGACCAAGAATGCAGCGGTCGGCTTTCCGCCGTCAGCCCGAATACGACTGCCTGCGGCGGCATCGGGCGGGGATCGAGGATCCATGTCTGCGGGAAGATCTTGCGAAGGCGCTCGTAAGGCTCGCCGCCCATCTCGTCGCGCCACAATTGCTCGAGCGTCGGGTGGTGAAGCAACGCGAACGTGAGCTTCTCTTCGAAAAACGACTTCGCGGGCGGGGTCACTTTGACACGCTTGTGGCGCGCGGCATAGAAGAAGAGCTCTTGCTTGGGAATATTGAGCAGGTCGAACAGCTCGAAGAAGCGGTAGAGCAGATCGACTTTGCGCCGGCCGCCCGGCGTGTCGACGACGAGCGCCTCCTCGGTGAAGACGACGTCTTCTGGATGGACTGCGACCGCGTCGGCAAGACCAGCGCGCTCGAGCGCGCCCGCGAGCCACACCATCTCGCCGCGATAGTCCTCGGACTCTTTGGATACGACGATCGCGATCACCGGCCGTTCTTTGCTGGTCACCGCCCGCGCCATGGCGGCAAAGCCCTTGACGATGCCGTCGTATTCGCCGACTTGATCGAAGCCGAGTTCGCAATACGTCTCGCCCATCGCACCGACGAAGCCCATACCGCCCGGAACCGCATCGAGCTCGGCAGCGATCATGCCGCCGTCGGTGGCTCCGTCCGTCAAGATGATGTCGGGCCGCATCACGCCCGGCGTGTCTTGTTTGAACCGGTTCTGGCGCTGCAGGCGGACGATCTGCTCGGGTTTGCCGAGCTCGAGATACTCGTGGATGAAGGCGGGCGCACCACCGCGCACGCTTTGGAAATACAGGCGGTTCAGCGCGCGATAAAACGCGAGCAGATCGGATCCGAGAAGACGGAGCCTGTCGACGGTGTTCGCGAAAAGCGGAAACGGTTCGGGAGTGATGCGCCACGCGATCTGCGCGGCCTCGGGGGCTGCTTCTCCGGCGACGGCGCGGAAAAGATGTGGCGAGAGGTGTTCGCTGACATATTTCGCTCGCTCGAGCGGAGTTGCCGGAGCGAGCACATTAGCGCTGCAAGGCATGCTATCTACAGGCCGGTGGGATCTTCGCTTGGCGCAAGTAACGGAATAGATGACGAGCTAGCATCGGTAGGCCGCCATTTTTGCATCGGCTGTCTCATCAATCCTGCCAGGGCCGGCCCGGACAGCAGCGCGAAGACGCTCCGGCTATGTCGACGAACGTCGCGCCGGCCGTCGAGGCGCGCGATCTCACGAAGCGCTATGGCGACTTCGAAGCGGTGCGCGCGATCGATTTCACAATCGCGCGGCAGGAGTGTTTCGGCTTTCTCGGCGTTAATGGCGCCGGCAAGACGAGCACGATGAAGATGATCTATTGCCGGACGACCAAGACGTCGGGGCGGCTGGACGTCTTCGGCATGGATGCCGCGGCACACCCGCGCGAGATCAAGTCCCGCATCGGCGTCGTCACTCAGGATAACGCGCTCGATCCCGAATTGACCGCAGCTGAGAACGTCATGGTGTACGCCTCGTTCTTCGGCATCACCGGGAACGCGGCACGCGCGAAATGCTCCGCGTTGCTGCGCACGATGAATCTCGAAGGCAAGGAGCGCTCGCGTATTTCAGAGCTCTCCGGCGGCATGAAGCGGCGCGTCGCCATTGCGCGGGCACTGGTCAACGATCCCGAGATGCTGGTGCTCGACGAGCCGACCACAGGTCTTGATCCGCAGGCTCGGCTCGCGGTATGGCAGCAGCTTCTCGACTTTCGCGCGCGTGGCATCACGCTCGTCATGACCTCACACTATATGGAAGAAGCAGCGCGTTTGTGCGACCGCTTAGTGATCATGGACGAGGGGCGCATCTTGGCCGAAGGGACGCCGCGCACGTTGATCGAGCGATTCGCCGCGCCTGAAGTGCTTGAGCTGATCGGCGTCGACCTCGACGCGATGCGTGCGCCGCTCGACGGTCTCGTCCGCCGCCAAGAACGCCACGGCGAGATCACGTATCTGTACACCGATGACAATTCGGCGCTGCTCGCGCGCTTGGCGCAAGCGGGCATCAGTGCGGCGCAGCATGTCGCGCGGCCCGCGACGCTCGAAGATGTCTTCTTGAATTTGACCGGCCGGGAGCTCACCGAGTGAATCCCCTCGCCGCGCTGTTCCACCGCAACTCGTGGAACGTCTTCCGCCGCGACTTCATGGCCTGGCAGAAATACGCGTTCTCCAGCGTCGCCATCAACATCTTCGAACCGATGGCCTGGTTCTTGGCGATCGGCTTTGGCCTCGGCGCCTATCTGACCCTCGGTAAAAGCTCGCTCGTGCAGTTCATCGCGCCGGGCATGCTCGGACTTGCAGCACTCAACGCGGCGACCTTCGACGCGTGCTGGGGCGCATACGAGCGGCTGAACTTCAATGGCGTGTACGAATCGATGGTCACCGCGCCGGTCGATCCCCTCGAGATCGCAGCCGGTGAATATCTCTGGCAAGCGTTTCGCGCGACGTTGTACGGCGCGATCTTCCTCGTCGTCATCGCCGCATTCGGTCTGGTGCATTCGTGGTGGTCCTTGCTCAGCTTACCGTTGCTTGCGCTGTGCGGCGTGCTGTTCGCGATGCCTGGCCTCGCGGTGGCGTTCTTGGTCAAAACGCAGGAGCATCTGTTCTACTATTTCTCCTTCGTCACCACGCCGATGGCGATGATCGGCGGCGTGTTCTTCCCGCTCGACAAGCTGCCGCGCTGGCTGCAAGACATCGCGTGGTGGACACCGCTCTACCACAGCGTTCAGATCTTCCGCGCGTTGGTGCAAGGTACGCCGAGCGTCGGTCTGCTGTGGGACCTGCTCTGGCTTGTGGTCGCCATCGCGCTGCTGGCGTACGTCCCGGTACCGTTTTTGCGCAATAAGCTCGCGCGCTAGTGACCGGGATCACACAAGCAAGCAAAGCACCCCAAAAGGGCCGCCGCATCCGGTCTTACGACCAGCACGCGCGCTTGACGCGCGTCGATGTGGAGAGGTCGGTAAGACACCATGCGCATTGCAATTCCGCTCGCAGCGATCGCGTTGTTCGCGATCATGCTCGTGCATCCGGCGCCGGCGGGAGCTTCGTTCCGCGTCTGCAACCACACCACGCAAGGAAAACTGTGGGTCGCAGATGCCGTGACGTGGGAGCGCAACGGCGACGCCTACGGTGAAAGCCAGGGGTGGTGGGGGATCGATCAAGGCGGCTGCAAGACGCTGATCAGCAACGATATCGGTTCGTATCGCGTCTACATCTTCGCATACGCGGAAAACGATATCAGCGCCACCTGGTCCGGCGCCAAGAACGATGAGGAAAACTATTTCTGCCTTGACAACGTGAAGTTTCTTTACAAAGGCGATGGCATGGACACCCCCTGCCAGGCCGGCCTCTCGCGTAACTTCCGCTATGTCGACACGAGCGCGTACAGCGACTACACGTATAACCTGTACGACTGACGTCTCGTAAGTCACAAGAACACGCAAATCACAGTCATACGAGTGCCGGCCTAACTGGGCCCCCAGGAGGCCGGCATTCGTTTTTGCGGCGTTTTCTAAATCCTGATGTTCAGCGCGCGGGCGCCGCTTGCGGCTCTTTCTTGTGGGCCTCGCGCAGTTCGCGTTTGAGAATCTTGCCCGTGCCGCCCTTCGGCAGCGCGTCGACGAACTTCACGTGTTTGGGCACCTTGAAGTGTGCTAACTTGCTGCGCGTGTGCTCAAGCAGCTCAGCGACGTCCAACGTCGTGCCGGGCTTGAGCACGATGAGGGCTGCAGGCGCCTCGCCCCATTTGTCGTCCGCTACGCCGATGACCGCGCACTCGAGCACCGACGGGTGTTCGTAGATCGCTTTTTCGATCTCGATCGAAGCGACGTTCTCACCGCCGGTGATGATGATATCTTTCTTTCGGTCGACGATCGAGACGTAGCCTTGGTCGTCGATCGTTCCCATGTCGCCGGTGTGAAACCATCCGTCAACGATGTAGCGCGCAGTCTCGTCCGGCTGCTTCCAGTAGCCGGCGAAAACCGAGTTGCCGCGCGCGCAGATCTCACCGACGCTCAGGCCGTCGTGCGGTAGTGCTTTGCCGGTCTCATCCAAGATCTCGACGTCGACGCCGGGGATCGGAACACCGGCGGTCACCCGGGCGGCGAACGAGGCGTCGGCGTCTTTGTGCAAACTCGCCTTCGGCATTGCAGTGGTCAAGATCGGTGACGTTTCGGATAGCCCGTAGCCGCAATGGATGAGCGCATTGGGCAACCGCTCCTCGAGCGCGCGCACGACTGACGGGGGCGTCGCTGCGCCGCCGAACATCACCTTTTGAAGCGCGCGCAGATCCCGGGTCTTCCACGAAGGCGAGTTCATCAACGCGACCGCCATCGTTGGCACCATAAACATTTTTGTGATACCTTCGCGCTCCATGATCTCGAGCACGTGCTCTGGATCGAAGCGTGGCACCATCACGTGCTTGCCGCCGACCATCGTGAGCGTGTGCGGCGTTCCCCAGCCGTTGACGTGGAACAACGGGATGCTGTGCAAGATGACGTCGGTATCGCCGACATTGGCACAGGCGATAGAATAGTACGCATGGGTCACGAGATTGCGGTGCGTGAGCATGACGCCTTTTGGCCGCGCGGTCGTGCCGCTGGTGTAGAAGAGCTCGGCGACGTCGTTCTCATCGATGGCTGGTGCCTTGAAGGCCGCGGGCGCATCCTTGATCAGGTCTTCGTAGTCGCGTCCGCGGATCGGAAGATCGGCCTTAGGATCGCCTCCCATGAGGACAACATTTTTGACCGCAGGTAATGAGGCGGCGATGGGCGCGTACAATCCGACCAGCTGCCGGTCGATGACGACCGTCGACGCGCCTGAGTCGGTCAGTATATACGCGATGTCAGGTGGCAAAAGGCGGATGTTGATCGGCAGCAGGATGGCGCCGAGCTGAGGCACCGCGTAATAGCCTTCGAGCAGCCGGTGACAGTTGAACGAAAGATACGCGACGACGTCGCCATGACCGACGCCGAGCGACGCGAGCGCATTCGAGAAACGATCGATGCGTTCGCCCAGCTGTCCGTAGGTCAGCCGCTCGGAGCCGCACACGACTGCCGGCGTGTCGCGATAGACGGTGCGCGCTCGCTTGAGAAAATCTGTGACGAGCAGTGGCGTGTTCATGCTCTAAGTCTCTCCTAAGAGGCCGCGCAGTGTCGAGAGCAGGTTGACGGCGGCGGCGTCGCGGTCGCGTTCGAGATCGACGGCGGCCGGCGCGCCGAAGACCGCATTCCAAGCGTGGATCAGGGCAGCATGTCGATATGCTGCGAGCGCCGGCGCGGCGAGGCCGGCGGATGCGGGTTCGGCGCCTGCAATGCCGGTCGGCAAGGCCGCGGCGCGGACCAGCCGCAATCCGGAGGCGCGAGATGCGCGCCGCATGCCTTGCTCCACCGCCGCAATGTCGTCGGCACTGAGTGTGACGTGCAGAGTCGCCACGCCTCCGGGCGCAGCTTGCAGCGCCATTGGCACGACTGCGATCAGGCTTTGCTCAAACGGTCGTGTTGCGGCACGGCTGACAGGGCAGCAGACGATCGCCGACTGGAGGGCTTCGTGATCGACGGACGCGCTCCAATGCTGCGCCGCAAGACTTACCTGAGCGAGTGGACGGAACAGTGTCAGCGCGGGATGCAGATCCGGCTGTGACGGCGTCTCCGCGATCAACGCGTCTTCGTAGAATTCATCAGCAGGCGCGCCGGGCTGCGGGTGATCGGACGCAGGTTGCGCAGGTTGCTCGCTCGGTGGCGGCGTCGGTAGACCCATGCGCCGCCGGCGCTCTGCGATGAGCAGCATGTCGGCCGGTATGCGGCGCGTATCGCTCATCGCGCTGCACCCCACAGTTGCCACCACGCGCGCTTCGGCGTAAGCGGCTCAGTCGTTTCGAGCACGGGCAGCGTGTGCCCAACTTTGAGTTGCGGCGTGACCGGAGGTAGACGCCTGGCTGCGTCGCGGACGTCGTCGATCTGAACCTCGCGCGCACCGCGCTCGGCTGCCACTTCGAGAGACTCGCGCGCCAGTGCACCCAGGCGTCGCGGCAAACCCGACGACCGCCGCCACATCTCGGCGAGTGCCGGCTCTCCGAACGGCGAACGTTCGCCCGCAAATCCCGCGCGGCGCAGCCGGTGGTCGATTAGGCCTCCTGCTTCGCTCTCGGTCAACGGACCGATGTCGAGCCACGTGGCGACGCGATCGCTCAGATTTGGCCGTCGTAGGACGGCCTCGGCGATTTCGGCTTGACCAGCAAGACCGATCGACAGCAGTTTGCGTTCATCCAATTGGAAGTTGAGCAAGACGCGCAGGCTCTCGAGAAGCTCCTCGTCGAGCAGTTGCGCTTCGTCGATGAGCAAAACCGCCTGGCGCTGCTGTTCGACGGTCGCGTCGAACAGATGTCGTTTGAGGTGTTCGCGCAATCCACGTGGTTGCATATCGGCCGAGTCAAGAGGTGGGAAGCCTAAGGCGGCGATCACCGCCCGCAACAGCTGCGTTTCACCTGAGAACGTCGGATCGAGGATGAGACCGACTAGATAGCGAGGGTCTTCAAGCAGCCGAGCTGTGACGGCGTTGAAAAGCGAAGTCTTGCCGGCGCCGACCGGTCCGACGACGACCGCAAGGCCGCGCCCATCGGCGAGACATTCAAACAGACGCCGGCGATTACTGGCGTTGGCGATCGTCTCGTAGTAGAACGCCGGGTCCGCCGTATCGGCGAATGGATCGCGTTGCAACCCGAACGCATCGAGCAGCATGCGTAAGAGGTTCGAGCGTTTGCTGCTCCGGCCTCTCGTCGTAGGCGCAGCGCTGACCTCAGGACCCCGGTTTTATGTCTTCGGTTGGAGGCTGTTCCTCATGCGCCGCTGTCAACTGCGCCTGTGCCTGCTGCGCATCGAATGCTCGGATCTGGGCTTGGATCTGCAACGCCGCATTGAGGTGAGCGCCTGCGCGCGCCAGCCACAAAGCGGACTGAGCGTTCGGTGCCCAACGACGCGTGATCAGATATTGGATGCCGTCCGACGCCAGCGTCGCCGTCCACTGCTCGCCATAACCGTGGGGATGGACGAACGGGTGCGCAAGGAACTCGTTCTCGTTTCCATTGTAAGGTGGTGCGAGGATGTGCTGGGTCGCATTGATGTCGAGAGCCTGCGCGGAAAGCACCGCGATCGCGAGGAGGATCTTGTTCCACGGAGAGATAGCGAGCAGCATCAAGAGCCCCGTTCGAGACGTGCGTAAGTCGGCATCGGCCGCCGCGTTCGGCGTTGCCCCGCGCTGCGCCCGTATGATAGAATAGCCAAGCGCAAATTTAGGATCGGATGCGCCATTGCCCGGCCCGGCATCACGCGGGTTCGGGCGGCGGGCACCTCTTGGACCGCCTCGATCCTAGCGAACGGCCGCCCGTCGGCTGTTGTGGCCATCCCGCACCGGAGCGGACGAAAAGACCGCGCTGGAGCTCGGGAGCCTAGAAAGAAGGCCTCTCCTTGTCTTCCATCATCTCCATGAAAGAACTGCTCGAAGCCGGCGTGCACTTCGGGCACCAGACGCGCCGTTGGAATCCGAAGATGGCGAAGTACATCTTCCAGGAGCGCAACGGCATTTACATCATCGATCTGCAGAAGACCGTGCTCAAACTGCGCGAAGTGTACGCGGTTGTCAAAGATATGGCGCGGCAGGGCAAAGTGTTCTTGTTCGTCGGCACTAAGAAGCAAGCGCAAGAATCGGTCAAAGAGGAAGCCGAGCGCTCGGGCATGTTCTACGTGAATCAGCGCTGGCTCGGCGGAACGCTGACGAACTTTCAGACGATCCAAAAACGGATCCAGCGCCTGCGCGATCTGGAACGCCAGCGCGACACGGGCGTGTTCGAAGTGCTGCCCAAGAAAGAAGTCGGTTTGCTCGAAGACGAACTGCGTAAGCTCGACCGCTTCCTTGCCGGCATCAAAGACATGCCCAAGCTGCCGGACGCGGTGTTCGTCGTTGATCCGCGCAAAGAGCGCATCGCGGTGCTCGAAGCGCGCAAACTCAAGATCCCGATCATCGCCGTGATCGACACGAATTGCGATCCCGATGAGATTGATTACGCGATCCCGGGCAACGACGATGCGATTCGTGCGGTGAAGCTCATGACGCGCAAGATCGCGGACGCGATCATCGAGGGCAAGACAGAAGCTGAATCCTCATCGTACCTCGGCGACGGCTCCGAGGCCGCGCAAGCTGGAGGCACGGCGAGCGTGCCGAGCGAGCCCGAGACGCAGGCGGTACCGGGCGCATCGTGAGATGACCGCAAACTGCGCGGCTCATCGTGACGAACGATTTGATCACAGAGAGTTTAGGAAAGGGAACGTCTTTGACACGAGGAAACGGGACACGTGAAGATGGCTGAGACATACGCGCCCAGCGCTACCGACGTTAAGGCTCTGCGCGAGGCTACGAACGCGCCGGTGATGGATTGCCGGCGAGCGCTCATCGAGGCCTCCGGCGACGTCGAGAAGGCGCGCAAGCTGTTGGCCGAGCGCGGCCAGCAGGTCGCCAAGAAGAAGGGCGACCGCGAGGTTCGCGAGGGTTTCATCGGCCACTACGTACACCAGGGCGGCAAGATGGGCGCTCTGGTGGAGCTTGCCTGCGAGACCGACTTCGTCGCCAAGAACGATCTTTTTCAAAAGCTCGCTCACGACCTCGCGCTGCACATCTGCGCTTCCCGGCCGCAGTTCATCTCGCGCGACGACATCCCGTCACACGAGAAGACGCGTATCGAAGCCGAGCTCGATGGACGCGCAGATAAGTACTACGAAGAACACGTCTTGCTCGAGCAGCCGTTCGTGCGCGATGAAAGCAAGACGGTCGCAGATCTGATCGCGAGCGCGGTCGGCGTGCTAGGAGAGAACATCAAAGTCCGTCGGTTCGCGCGGTTCGATATCGGCGAGTCGTGACATGAGCGCCGTCCAGGCCGGCGCACAACCGGCGTACAAACGCGTGCTGCTCAAACTGAGCGGCGAAGCATTTGCCGGCGGCGGCCTCGGCGAGCCGATCGACACTGCGGCGGTTTACCAGATCGCCAACGAGATCAAAGACGTCGCCAGCGCCGGCGTGCAGATCGCGTGCGTCGTCGGTGGCGGCAACATCTGGCGCGGCAAGACCCCAGCGCACGAGCAGATGGACCGTGCGACCGCGGACTACATGGGTATGCTCGCCACGGTCATTAACGCGCTGGCGCTGCAGGACGCACTCGAGAACATCGGCGTCGCGACGCGCGTGCAGACGGCGATCTCTATGCATCAAGTCGCCGAACCGTACATCCGCCGCCGCGCGATCCGCCATCTCGAAAAGGGTCGCGTCGTGATCTTCGCGGCGGGCACGGGCAACCCGTACTTCACGACCGACACGACGGCGGCGCTACGAGCGATCGAAATCGGCGCGGAGGCCATCCTCAAGGCCACGCAGGTCGACGGCGTCTACAGCGCAGATCCGAAGAAGGATGCGACCGCGCAGCGCTTCACAACGCTCGGGTATCTGGAAGTGCTGCAGCGTGGGATCGAAGTGCTTGACAACACTGCGCTGACCTTGTGCATGGATAATGGGCTGCCGATCGTCGTCTTCGAATTGATGCGCAAAGGCAACATCAAACGTGTGATCTGGGGCGAGCCGATCGGCACGTTCGTAGGGAGGGCACACGATGGGCATGCTGCCCCAGTTGTATAAAGACGTCGAAGACCGCATGAAGAAGGCCGTCGAGGCGACGCGCCAAGAGTTCGCGGCGATTCGTACCGGTCGTGCCAACAGCGCGCTGCTCGACCACGTCAACGTGTCCGCCTACGGCACCGAGATGCCCCTCAAACACTGCGCCACCATCTCGATACCGGACGCGCGCAGCATCGTGGTGTCCCCGCACGACAAGTCGATCGTCGGCGACGTGCGCAAGGCGATCGAGGCATCGGACATCGGCATCACGCCCAACGTCGACGGCGGCATCATCCGCCTCAATCTGCCACCGCTCAATGAGGAGCGCCGCAAAGAGCTTGTCAAGCTGGTCCACAAGCGCGCCGAGGATGGCCGGGTGGCGGTGCGCAACGTGCGCAAAGACGGGCACAATCATATCCAGCACGCCAAGGCCGAGGGTAAGTTGACCGAAGACGATGCCCGTCGCGGCAATGACCAAGTGCAAAAGATCACCGACAAGTTCGTCGCCGACGTCGACACGCTCGTACAAAATAAAGAAAAGGAGATCATGGAGGTGTGATCGCGGGCGCACCGGACGCGGCGCCGGCATCGCCGGCGCCCTCGCATGAGGAGCTGATCAACATGCCGTACGCGCAGGCGCGCGAACGATTGCTGAGCGCCGCGCAGGGCGGCGAGCTTTTCGTGCGCGTGCTCGCCCCTCCGCACCCGAGCATCGGCGTCGGGACGTTGCGCGTCGTTCGCGCAACCCCAGTCGACGGCGGTCTCGAGCTTGTGCTGACCTACTCGGATTTCGCGAGACCGTGAACGCGACCGTCGCGACTTCGGCGCAAGCCGCGAGTCAGCGCCTGCGGCAAGAGCTGTCGCTCAAGCGCGTCGCTATCGGGCTCTTGGTCGCGGCGCTCGGCATTGGCTGCGTGTTTGCACGTCCGCTGTGGGGCCTTCTGATACTCTCGATCAGTTTACTGAGCTGCGTTGAGTTCGCGCGTCTCACCCAGCGCGCGGGTGCGGCTGCGTCGTTATGGGTGGCGATACCAGCAGTCGCCGGATATATCATCGAGACGTATTTCAATTTGCGCTTCGAGCCTGGCATGGTGGTGGTCATCGTCATCGCAGCGATGATCGCGGCACTTGCCGGCGGGGTCGACCGCTTCGCATTTCGCTGGGGCATGACGGTCATCGCCGCTTTGTATCTGGGAAAAATCGCTTCGTACCTCGTCGCTTTGCGCGGGATAACGCATGGCGGCGGCGCGTACACGCTGTGGTTGATCATCATCGTGGCGCTGACCGACATCGCCGGCATGATCGTCGGCTTGCAGTTCGGGCGCACGCCGCTGGCACCGCGCATCTCACCGGGCAAGACCTGGGAGGGTGCGATCGCGGCGTTCGTCGTCGCGATCGTCGCCGGCACGCTGCTCGGCTTGATCCCGGCGGTCGGCGCACCGTGGTACCTCGGCATGACGTTTGCGGGGAGCGTTTCGATCGCTGCGCAGCTGGGCGATCTTGTCGAGTCGGCGCTCAAACGCAACGCGCAGGTGAAGGATTCGGGCGCGTTGATCATCGGCCACGGCGGAGTCCTCGACCGCTTCGATTCGTATTTCTTAGCCGGCGTCGTCGGCTATGCGATCCTGCTATGGTTCGGCCGCGTCGCGGCGTAAGCACGTGAAGCGCATCGCCATTCTCGGTTCGACGGGTTCGATCGGCACGCAAGCGCTCGACGTCATCGCGTCGCACCCGCACGAGTTCAGCGTCGTCGCGCTTTCGGCGCGCGCGAATGTGACGCGCCTGGCCGAACAAGCCAACCGTTTCAAGCCCGCATTCCTCTCGATCGGATCCCCCGAGCTCATGGAACCGCTGTATACCGCGTTGCGCTACGAACCGCGCTCGATCGGTCATGGCATCGCGGGCCTGCGTCAGGTCGCCGGTCCCGGATCGGATGTCGTACTCGCGGCCACCGACGGTATGGCTTCGTTGGAAGCGGTGACCGACGCGATCGATCGCGGCGTGACGGTGGCGCTCGCGAACAAAGAGCTTATCGTGGCGGCGGGTGAAGCGCTGTTCGCCCGCGCGCAGGCTTCCGGCGCACGCATCATGCCGGTCGATTCCGAACACAGCGCGGTGTTCCAATGCTTGATCGGCGAACGGCGAAGCGACGTGTCGCGCGTCGTGCTCACCGCAAGTGGTGGACCGCTGTACGATTTGACCGCCGAGCAGATGCGCGACGTCACGCCCGAGCAAGCGCTCGCGCATCCGACGTGGGCCATGGGCGCCAAGAACTCGCTCGATTCGGCGACGCTGATGAACAAAGGGCTTGAAGCCATCGAAGCGAGCCGCTTCTTCGAGTTGCGCGCCGAACAGATCGAGATCGTCATCCACCGCCAGAGCGTCGCGCATGCGTTTGTCATCTTCCGCGACGGCAGCGTGAAAGCGCAGTTGGCCGCTCCGGACATGCGCCTGCCGATCGGCTACGCGCTCGGATACCCGCATCGGTTGGACGGCGCCGACACCGCAAAGACGCGTGCCGCGCTCGCGCTTGAAGGCGCAGCTGCGCGACTGACGTTCGAACCCGTCGACGAAGGACGCTTTCCTGCAGTCGCGTTGTGTTATCGCGCACTGCGCGAAGGCGGGACGTATCCGGCCGTGCTTTCGGCGGCGAACGAAGAGGCAGGACGGGCTTTTTTGCACGGGAAAGTGAAGTATACGGACATCAGCGCGCTTGTCGCGCACGCGCTCGAGGCCCACGCGGCTGGGCCGGCGACCTTAGACGCCGTCCGCAGCGCCGACGCCTGGGCGCGCAGCTCGACGCTCGCCGCGATCGACACCATAGTTAAAGGAAAGAACGCGTTATCTACACCCTGATCTCGCTCCCCACGGCCGCGACCGTTGGCCAGGTCGCTTTGTTCCTGGTCGTGTTGGGCGTTCTCATCATCTTCCACGAGTTCGGTCACTTCATCTTCGCAAAGCGCTTCGGCGTGCGCGTGAGCAACTTTGCGGTCGGCTTCGGCCCCACGATCGCGAAATGGACGCGCGGCGAGACCACCTACCGTTTGAATCTGCTCCCGCTGGGCGGCTACTGTCAAATGGTCGGCGAGGATCAAGCGGACGACGGTTCCGCCGATCCGGGCAACTTCCAGCACCATCCGTTGTGGCAGCGCTTCCTCATCATCGTGGCAGGGCCGGTATTCAATCTGGCGCTCGCGGTCGGCATCGCCGCCGGCATCGCATGGGCGGTCGGCATCGCGGTTGGGCCAACGAACGTGGTGGAGATCGTCGAGCCGAACTCTCCGGCAGCGCTCGCGCACCTACAGCCTGGCGATCAGATCGAAACCGTCAACGGCGTCGCGTTTAAGAGCGGTCAGGAACTCGTCGACTATATCCATGCGCGGCCCGAGCAGGTCCTCGACGTCGGGATCAAGCGCGGCGGCGCGATCGTCACACAAGAGATACGCACCGAGAAGAAATCTGCGCCGGACGGCACCACGTACGGTGCGCTCGGCTTTTTGCCGCGCCAAGAGATGGCGCGCCGCTCGATCGGCAGTGCCATCGCCTGGGGATTCACGAGCACCGCGACGTTCTTGTGGCTTAACACGACTGGATTGATCACGGTGTTTAGCCACCATGACATCTCCGGTCTCACCGGACCGGTCGGCATCTACCGCGTGTTCACCCAAGCATCCGAAGTGGGCTGGGTGCAGGCGCTCACGTTGGTCGGCGAGATCTCTGCGTTGCTGGGATTCTTCAATCTGCTGCCGGTGCCGGCGCTTGACGGCGGCCGCCTCATCTTCTTGTTCGTAGAATTCGTGCGTGGCCGGCCGGTCGATCCCGAGAAAGAGGGCCTCGTCCACCTCACCGGCTTCGCGCTGCTAATGGTGCTCGTGCTGTTCGTGACTTATCATGACATCGCCGTGTGGGTGAGCGGCAAGGGAGGCTTGTGACCGAGCTACCTCCGGTTCCCGACTGGTCAGGTATAACCGAAAGAGTTCCCGCACCGCCCTCATTGCCGCCGCGCCGCAAGACGCGCGCGGTCAAAGTCGGCGCGGTCACCATCGGCGGTGGCGCGCCGGTGTCGGTGCAGTCGATGACGACGACGAAAACCGATGACTGGGCAGCGACGCTTGACCAGATCAATCAGCTCGCCGAGGCCGGCTGCGAGATCGTGCGCGTGTCCGTGCCGGATGCGAAAGCCGCCGCTGCATGCAAGAAGATCAAAGACGGCTCGCCGGTTCCGCTCGTCGCCGATATCCATTTCGACCACCGCTATGCGCTCGCCGCGATCGATGCGGGCTGGGATAAGCTGCGACTGAACCCTGGCAACATCCGCGACGCCGCGAAGGTTCGCGAAGTCGTCAGCGCCGCGCAGGCTCGCGGCATGCCGATCCGCATCGGCGTTAATCTCGGTTCGCTGGCTCCTGATATCATCGCGCGCTACGGCCGTACGCCGGCGGGCATGGTCGAATCAGGGTTGCGTCACATCCGCATTCTCGAGGAGCTCGATTTCCGCGACATCGTCGTCTCGCTGAAAGCGCACGACGTGCGCGTCACCGTTGCAGCATACCGCGAAATGGTAAAGCACGTCGATTACCCCTTCCACCTCGGCATCACAGAGGCAGGCACGACGCGCACGGGCACAGTCAAAAGCAGCGTCGGTCTCGGCATGCTGCTCGCAGAGGGGATCGGCGATACGATCCGCGTGTCGCTCGCAGCGGATCCGGTCGACGAAGTACCCGTGTGCTGGGAGATCCTCAAATCACTCGGACTGCGCGAACGCGGCGTAGAGATCACCGCGTGCCCATCGTGCGGTCGCGTGCAAGTCGACATCTTGCGTCTGGCCGATGCTGTTGAGAAGATCACGGCCGAGTACCGTGCGCCCGTCAAGGTCGCGGTCATGGGATGCGCGGTCAATGGACCCGGAGAGGCGAGCATGGCCGATGTCGGCATCGCCGGCGGTAAGGGAATGGGTCTGATCTATCGCGACGGGGTCAAAGTGCGCTCGTTGCCGGAAAACGAGCTGCTCGACGGTTTGCGCGAAGAAATAGAAAAGGTCATCGCCGAGCGGTATCCGCAATATCGCTGACGCGGAGCGATTGAATCATACTTCAACCGCGCGGCCGCTCGGCGTTCGCTTACATGGTGTGGGTCGGTTTGGGCATCGGCGTGGGCATCGTGCCTCCCATGCCGCCGCCATAGCTGCCGCTTCCGCCCCCGCCGTAGCCCGTGCACCCCGCAGCGATCGCGATGACTGCTGCGAGCAGCGCGGCTGCCGCAAGGACCCGCGGCGTTTGGAGCTTCATGGTGTTTCCTTTCGCTGCGCTCTGCGCCACCATGGTACCCGCGCGACGTGAGCGCCAACTGAAAAAACGATAGGTAATGGAGCAGAAAAAACAGGTCAAAAGCATCCCGCCCAAAGCGGATGATCTGTCTGAATGGTACACGCAGGTCTGCCTGCGCGCGCAACTCGTCGACTACACGCCGGTGCGCGGGTGCATCGCGCTGCGTCCGTATGGGTTCGCGCTATGGGAGCTCATCCAGGCCGAGTTCGATCACCGCTTCAAGGCGACTGGTCATGCCAATGCCTATTTCCCGCTGCTGATCCCCGAGAGTCTGCTCGTCAAAGAGGCCGAGCACGTCGAAGGCTTCGCGCCGGAGGTTGCGTGGGTCACGCAAGGCGGCGGTGAAGAGCTCACCGAGCGGCTTGCGATCCGGCCGACGTCTGAAGCGATCATCGGCACGATGTATTCGCGCTGGATCCAATCGCACCGCGATCTGCCCGTCTTGATCAATCAGTGGTGCAACGTGATGCGCTGGGAAAAGGCGACCCGTCCGTTCCTGCGCACGCTCGAGTTTCTGTGGCAGGAAGGCCACACGGTACACGCCAGCGAGAGCGAAGCGGCGGAAGAAGTGCAGCGCATGCTGGAGATCTATCGCGAGGTCGCAGAAGACGTGCTGGCGCTGCCGGTGATCAAAGGCCGCAAAAGTGAGAATGAGAAGTTCGCCGGCGCGGCCGCGACGTACGCCATCGAAGCGCTCATGCCCGACGGCAAAGCGCTGCAAGCGGGCACCTCACACGAATTCGGCCAGAACTTCTCGAAAGCGTACGACATCAAATTCACCGACGTCGACGAGAAGGTCAAGTATGCATACACGACTTCGTGGGGCGTGTCGTGGCGCATCATCGGCGGCCTGATCATGGCTCACGGTGACGACCGCGGCCTCGTGCTGCCGCCGGCTGTCGCGCCGCACCAAGCCGTCATCGTGCCCATCGTGAAGACGGGCGATGAAATGGTCATGCCGGCAGCGCGGCGTCTGCGCGATCAGCTCGCGCCGCATGTCCGTGTGCTCCTCGACGACCGCGAGCAAAGCCCGGGCTGGAAGTTCAGCGAGTGGGAGATGCGCGGCGTGCCGCTGCGCATCGAGATCGGTCCGCGCGACGTCGCTTCGAATAGCGCGACGGTCGTGCGCCGCGACGTGCAGTCCAAGGTTCCCGTGCCGCTGTCTGAGATCGCCGAGCGCGTGCCCGCGATGCTAGAAGAGATCAAAACGTCGATGTACGATCGGGCGATGGCCTGGCGCGACGAGCACACCGTCGAGGCCGCAGACCACGATGCGTTCGTCCAGGCGCTCAAGCGACAGGACGGTTTCGTGCTTGCGCCCTGGTGCGAACGGCCCGAGTGCGAACTCGACATCAAAGCCGAGACGAGCGCGGTGACGCGCGTGATCGCGGGGCCCGCGCAACCGGGCCAGACATGCGCGTATTGCGGCAAGCCCGCGCGAGTCAAAGCATATTTTGCACGCTCCTACTAGGCGGCTTTTCGCATTAGCGCTTGGCATAGCTGCGCTTGGATGCGCGAGCTGGAGTGCGCCTTCACTCGCCGCCGCTTCGCCGACGCGATCGAGTGCGCCGGAGCATCCAATCGCGGCGATCCTCATGTACCATCATGTCTCGTCGACAATACCTCCGGGCCCATATGCGCGAGCGCTCACCGTTGCGCCAGCCGACTTCGCCCGTCAGCTGGCGTGGCTGCGCCGCAGCGGCTGCCAGACAGTGACCGTGAATACGATCGTAGCCGACGTCGCCAACGGCGATGCGCGCGGGTGCGAGATCGCGATCACCTTCGATGACGGCTACGCCGACGCGGTGGATGCGCAGCGCTTGCTCGAAGCACAGGCCGATACAGCCACGTTGTACGTCAGCTCCGGCCTGGTCGGCGAGCTGGGGCACCTGTCACGCGGTGAGCTCGTGAAGCTTGCGTCGGCGGGTCTACAGATCGGAGCCCACACGATCCATCATGTCGACCTCACCACGCTGAGCGCAGCGGCCGCACGAACGGAGATCGAGGGCTCGCGAGCTGACCTCGAACGCTGGACAGGCGGCTCGGTCGACAGCTTCGCATATCCCGCCGGCCGGACTAACGACCGCGTCGAAACACTCGTGCGTGGCGCCGGATTTCAAAACGCGGTCAGCACGGCGCCCGGAGCGTTGTCGCCGCAAACCGTTCGCGCGGCGCTCTTTTCGTTGCCGCGATATCGGATCGAGCGCGACACGGGCGATGCATTGCTTGCACGCCTCGTCGGCGACGGCGCACGGCGCGGTCTGCCGGCCGATGAACTGCGTGCCATCGCGCGTGAGCGCAGTGAGGGGAACGACTCGCGGCTTGCCGAACGCATCGGCGCCGCCGTGCTCGACGCGACGTACCCAGAACCGCTGCTGAAAGTGCGGGTGCTGCGCGTCGGCGATGCGGCGTTTGTCGGGCTGATGCTGTCCGGCGTCAAGCTGCACGAGCCTGTCGATCGCGCGCGTTTCGCCCAAGATGTGGCCGGGATGATCGAGCGCGCGTTTGCCGCGCGCCCGGACGTCGCGGAAGTCGACGTGTGGGCGGTGACGCCGCTGGTGGTCGCGCCCAACGCGGCCGTCTCGGGAGATTACGCTGTGCCTACCGCGCGCACGGTATTCTCCGTGGCGGTCACGCGTTCTCAGGCGCATGAGACGGCGTCGCGTGCACAGATGTTGGGAACGATATATTGGGCGCCGGGATTTCTGGAGGACAATCGCAGAGGATGAGCGCGGAGCCGCACTACGCCAAGAGCACGCTGAGCAACGGCATCCGGGTGATCACCGAGCATATGCCGCTTGTGCGCAGCGTCAGTATCGGCTTGTGGGTCGGCGTCGGTTCCTCTCACGAGG